>DASXCC010000238.1:0-23877 GCA_036491415.1 Terriglobales bacterium
GCTGCTGCGTCTCGTAAGAGAGCTGGATCGGGAAAAAGTCTCACCCGTCGTCGTTCTGGGCGCCGACGGCCCGCTGGCGGATGCTCTTCGCCCCATCGCGGAAACATATGTTTTGCCCATATCAGATGGCGTTGCCACCACACGCAAGGGCAGTCTTGGTATCAAGTCACTCTTTCGCCTGCGTGAAGTGTGGAGCATATTTGCTTATATCTGGCGCCTTGTGCGGTTCATAAGGCGTAACCATATCGACCTGATCCATACGAATTCTTTAAAAGCCGACATCATTGGCGGAGTAGCGGGGAGACTGGCGATGCGCCCTGTACTCTGGCACATTCGCGACCGCATTGACGAAGGGTATCTCCCAAAACGCGTTGTGTCATTGTTTCGCGTGTTGTGCCATACGATCCCACGATACGTGATCGCAAACTCGTTCTCCACGCTTCGCACACTTGCAGGGACCGATTCTTTTCTGAAGAACATTCATCCGGCCACGCAAAAGATGGCAGTGGTGCACGATGGAACGGAAGTCGGTGAAGTGAATCATCCATTCGAGAGTGGACGCGCCACTGCTCGAATCGGTTTGGTGGGCAGGATTTGTTCATGGAAGGGGCAACACATTTTTTTGCAAGCAGTGGCGGACGTGCATAGGGAATATCCGAATGCCGAGTTTGTCATCATCGGCGCCGCACTTTTTGGTGAGGACGCATACGAAGCCGAGCTTCATCATCTGAGCCGTCAGCTGGCTATTGAAAACGTGGTTGAGTTCGCAGGCTTTCGGAAAGACATCGATGCCGCGATTTCCGAACTCGACATCCTGGTGCATGCCTCCACCATCGGCGAACCATTTGGTCAAGTGATCATCGAAGGCATGGCTGCGCACAAGCCTGTAGTCGCGACCGATGGCGGCGGTGTACCTGAGATCGTCCAGGACGGCGAGACCGGACTTCTTGTTCCCATGGGCGACGCACAAGCCATGGCCTCTGCGATTTTGCAACTGTTGGCGAATCCCACTCGCGCCAAAGAAATGGGACGGCGGGGCAGGCAGCGGGTGCTCGCGCATTTCACGGTAAAACACACGGCTCGTAAGGTGGAAAGCATTTATGACGAACTTTTGGTATCTGCATGAGGAGGAACCTATGCGTATCACAGTAATCGGATCGGGTTATGTTGGCTTGGTATCAGCCGCATGTTTTGCGGAAATCGGGCATGAGGTGATTTCCGTGGACAACGACAGCCAGAAAGTCGCGGCGCTCGCACGCGGCGAAACGCCAATTCATGAGCGGCTTCTCCCTGAGTTGCTGGCGCATCATCGGGGAAAGCGACTTCAATTCACACAAGACATTGCGCGGGCGGTCGAAACTTCAGAAGCGATCTTTATTACTGTGGGCACTCCACAGTCCGAAAGCGGAGAGGCTGACTTGTCTTTCGTAGAGGCCGTGGCACGAGACATTGCCGGCAATATGAAAGGTCCGCAGGTCGTAATTGAGAAGAGCACCGTTCCGGTGCGAACCTGCGAATCTCTGCGCAGGACGCTCCTTCTTAACGGCGCGCAAGAAGGCTCCTTTTCAGTTGCGTCGAATCCGGAATTTTTACGCGAAGGTTCGGCAGTTGTGGATTTTCTTTATCCGGACCGTATTGTGATTGGCGCGGATGATGAAGCTGCCATCGCGGTGTTGAAGGCGGTCTATCGGCCGCTGACTAGCGGAGACTACTACCATCGAAACGACCGGCTCTTATTGGAAACTCGCCGATATCAGCAGGCTCCGCTGATCGTGACTAGCACCAAAAGCGCGGAACTTATCAAGCATGCATCGAATGCATTCCTGGCGATGAAAATCTCCTTCATCAATGCAGTCGCGACGGTGGCCGAAAACGTCGGAGCTGACATCGACGAGGTCTGTGCCGGCGTTGGTTCCGATTCACGTATCGGACCGAGATTCCTGAATGCGGGCATTGGATATGGCGGGTCCTGTTTCCCTAAAGATGTGCAGGCGTTTCATGCAGTCGCTGCTGAATGCAACTACGACTTCGGACTTCTAAATGAAGTTGTGAGAATCAATAGTGAACAACGGCAAAGGTTTCTGCAAAAAGTGCGAGGCGCATTGTGGACCCTGCGCGGCAAACGACTGGCGGTGCTGGGACTCGCGTTTAAAGGAGGAACTGACGATATCCGCGAATCACCTGCCGTTGCAATTATCAAATTACTCCTGAAAGAGGGGGCGCAAATTCGTACCTATGATCCGGCGGCGATGCCCAAGGCGAAGGTCCTCTTTGCAAATGACGCGGTTACGTTTGCAGAAGATCCATATCAGGCTACTGCGGGATGCGATGCGCTGCTGATACTGACTGAATGGAGCGAATTTGCCAACCTCGATCTACAAAGGATGCGAACAATCTTGAGGCATCCAATCGTTATCGACGGGCGGAACCTTTACAATCCGGATCACGCGTCCAGCAGCGGTCTAATTTATTACAGCGTCGGGCGTTCTGTAGGCGTGCCATTGCCATCTTCCATGGGATATGGCTCTCAAGAGGCAAGTCCACGAGTGGCTTCGACGTCCATCCTTCCTTCAATTGTCGGCGTGACATCACCTGCCGGCGAAGCTTAATCCCAACTGATCAGACTCAGTCAAATACAGGACCAACTTGAGCGCGATATCCAACACTGATTTAACGGCAGTGACGACAACCAAGCCGCATCACAAGAGCCTCGCCGATGTCACCAATGGCATGATCGGCAAAATGCTGATATTCGGATTGAATGCCGTGACGGGCGTCATCACGGCACGCGTACTTCACGCTGCAGGGCGAGGCGAGCAGTCGGCGATGGCTCTTTGGCCCGCGTTTCTTGTCAATGCCACCAGCCTGGGACTTCCCAGTTCGCTGACCTACCATCTGCGCCGCGTGCGCGACAGCGGGAAACAGCTGGTCGGGACGGCATTCCTGATCGGATTCTTCGTGAGCATCCTCACCACCACCGTGGTGTATTGGGCCATGCCTTACATGCTCTCGCAATACTCACCCAAAGTGATTTTTTATGCGCGCGTCTTTTTGCTGACCATGCCAGTCAGCACGCTGATGTTATTAGCGCGCTCCACCTTTGAGGGCCACCAAAAATTTTCCATTTCCATCGTGACGCAATTGTGCATACCGTCAGTCAATGTTCTGGGCCTGACGTTGTTGTGGCTATGTCATTGGTTGACGCCGTTCACCTCAGCGGCGGTTTATGCGTTCAATATTTTTCCTATCACAGCATGGCTTGGATATCGACTTATAAAACTTTATTCGCCGGAATTCCCCAGGACATTCCGGTATTTCAAAGACCTGATGTCGTACGGAATTCGCGCGCTGGGTATTGACCTGTGCATCACGCTTTCCGCATATGTGGACCAGGCATTTGTCGTAAAGCTACTCTCTCCCGCCGACATGGGAGCTTACGTCGTTGCTTTGAGCGCCTCGCGCATATTGAATTTCTGTCAGGCGTCAGTAGTCATGGTTTTGTTGCCAAAGGCAGCCTCACTGCCGGCGGAAGAAGCCATCAAGTTGTCGGCACGCGCTGCCCGGTTAAGCATGCTGTTAACCAGCATGGCCGCATTCGTGGCGGTGGTGTTTGCCCCGTTCGCGTTGCAGCTTCTCTACGGAAACGGTTTTCAGCAATCGGTGCCGGTGATTCGCATCCTGCTTGCCGAAGTGACAATTTCGGGGACCGTATCGGTGTTAGCCCAAGCCGCCATGGGAATGGGACGACCTGGCGTTATCGCAATCTTGCAGGGAGCCGGGCTTGGCCTGTTGATTCCTCTTTTATCTGTTCTCGTTCCGCGATACGGAATTACTGGCGCCGCTTGGGCTTTATTTACCTCGACATCGATACGCATGGTGCTTCTCTTGTGTTCATTCCCAATTGTGTTGAAGGTCCCGTTCCCGCGAATATGGCCCGTCTGGGATGACTTGATGGAACTCGTTGGTTACGCGCGGACGTTCTTTCATCAAACATTCTCCGCGTGGCTCGCACCCAAAACACCGCCTGTGCCACAGGCCCTTGCCGTTGAGGAATAACTGAGAATGACGCGTGCACCTCTCAATATTTTCATCCTGCATCCGTCGGATATGCTCACCGACTGCTTACCACACGGGGATGGGTTACTGGCGAACCTGTATATTCGCAAACTCGCGGCACGGGGCCATTTTCTACACGTCGCGGCCACCAACGTACAAATTAAAGAAACACTCCCGCCTAATGTGACGATCCACAAGATTCATGTTCCTGAACCATGCACTAAACCTTTTTCTCGGGTTCGCTACGCGTTCAAAGTCCGTGCGCTATTCCGCAAACTCTCCACGCAAATACAGTTCGATTTGATCCATCAGCTAAACCCGGTAGTGACAGGGCTTGCCTTAAGCATGATAGGAATCGACAAGCCAATCGTAATGGGTCCTTACGTGCCAGATTGGCCGCTTGTTCGCCGGAACAACAAGTTGCAGGAACCGACGATGTTGCAACGTGCCGGCAGACTGGTAAAACGAGCGTTTTGGCATCAACAACATCGCATGGCGGACAAGATTATCCTTTCCAGCTCTGCAGCGATGCAAAAGGTTCCAAATCGACGGCGGGTTGAAAAAAAGATCAGCATCGTTCCCTACGGAATCGATGCTGAGAGTTTTCACCCGCATGAACTTCCTACTCAGCCAACGATTCTTTTTTTGGCGAAGGTGTCCTACCATAAAGGCATCATGGTTCTGCTGGATGCATTCCGCGAGGTCCACAAAACGTTGCAGGATGCAAAGCTGATTGTTGCGGGCCTTGGGCCAGAGATGGAACTAGCTCAGTCTGTTGCGAAGACGATTGGAGATGGGCGTGCAGCCCAATTTATCGGCAAAGTGGACCGTGAAAACGTCCCCGCCTGCTTGCAAAACTGCACGGTATTCTGCTTGCCGTCTTATGGCGAGGCCTTCGGTATGAGTGCTCTTGAGGCGATGGCGTGCGGACGAGCGGTGGTTGTCACTGACGATGGGGGCCTCCGTCACATCGTCACGAACGAGGGCGGACGCAAGGTGCCGGTCGCTGATTCTGAAAAACTTGCCGCAGCACTCATCGAAATTCTCCAGGATCCGGTGCTTGCCCAAAACATGGGTGCCCACAACCGGAAACAAGTTGAAGAGCGATATGCCTGGGACAAAGTAATCGACCAGATCGAAGGGTTGTACTACGAGGCTCTACCGGAAGTTTCTGTCAGTCGGCCAGGGGTATGTGATCCATGCGCAAATTAGCGATTGCCATATTTCTGTTGCTGATTGGTTCGCTCCCAGCGTGCGCCGAACAGCCAGTTGCTGCTTATCAATTTACCAACTCAGCCGGCGTCAACACGCATCTCCACTACGGACCTCTGTATACCGACAATTTTGCTCTCATCCTGCAACGCTTGCGCGAATTGGGCGTGCAGCACGTCCGCAACGGATTGCAGAGCACGATAAGGCCCGAGTTTTCCGACCATGTCAAAGCGGTGAACCAGGCTGGAATCAAAGTTCTTTGGATTCTCAACACGGATCAATCGTCCGACCTGGCATTTTCTTACACGAATCTGTTTCCCAACGGCAGCGACGGCTTCGAGGCTCCTAACGAATTCGACGCCAGCCAACAATCCAACTGGGCGACGCTCATGAAGCAGTACATGACGCGTATTTATCCTGAACTGAAACACGATAGTAGAACGTCGCGTCTGCTGATTGTGGGGCCGTCTCTCACCCGTTCCGACTCCTACAACTTATTAGGTGTTCAGACTTCGTATATGGATGTGGCCAACTTGCACAACTATCCCGGCGGACGTAATCCCGGGACGGTCGGATGGGGCGCTCCCGACAACGCCGGTGCGCGCTATGGAAGCATTGCGTGGAACCTCGACCTCGGTAAAAACGTTTGGGGAACAAAACCAGTCTGGACGACTGAGTATGGTTACAGCAATAGTGCCGCTGCCAAAGATCACGTGCCGGAAGATATCGCCGCCATTTACATGCCGCGCGCTCTGCTGGAACAATACCTGCACGGAATCCGCAGGACGTACCTGTTTGAGCTTCTTTCTGCCCATCCGGATGACAACGATGGAGTCTATGGTTTGCTGCGCGCAGATGGCAGTCCCAAGCCGGCATTCACCGCGATCAGCAATTTTCTGCATTTGCTGCACGATGACAGCCCAAATCCATCATTGCTGAGCATGCAGTTTGTGCTGGAGGGCGAGCTAACTGATGTTCACCACCTGCTGCTGCAAAAAAGCGATGCGAGCTATTATCTCCTGCTCTGGCTGGAAAAACCTGGCTACGACGTCGATGCAGGCAAGAGAATTCAAGTGCCGCCGCAGAATATTTCCGTCCATTTTGAACAACCAGCGGCAGACTTCGAGTCGTATCAACTAAGTTCGACTGGCGCCATCGTGCAAAAGAAAGAACAATTAGAAAACCAAAGAGTTTCTCTTAATGTTGGTGAAACTGTATTGGTCCTGCATTTCAACCACGTTCCTCCCCCACCTACTGATTTGACGATCCAACCGAAATAAGTTTAGCGGTTAGCATTGTCTTCCCGTACCGAATTCGCAAGCGCCCAGCATTGGAACCGATGCGCCCTCCGTCCACCCATACACAAAAATTGCAACATGCCAGACAAAGCGTTCAAGATAGGAACGAGCCACCATCTCCGCGCAATTGAATTAGTCGCATGACCCTTTCGGTTGGTTAAACGATGCCATCGCTGCTTCTGAGAGTCCCGGACGAAACTTTCCGTACGAAATGGAAAAAACCTGACCCCTGTCGCTGCGGCTGCTTGTCACTGTGATTTCTTTCGTACCATCCACGCTGAAGAATGAGTCCTGCGTGCGTCCGCCACTGAACGCGTGATACATATGAAAGCCGGTAAGATGCCTGGCATACCATTCGTTTACTTCATCTACTTTGTCGCCCATCACGATGTAGAAATCTCCCTGCATTTCGCTCCCGCAAACTGTTACCGGTGGGACCGGCTGCACCGACGCCACGCCGGGATAGAGAGGAAGCTTCGTCAGTGCGTCGTCCGCGGCGCTGGCGGGGCGGACAGAAAATAGAAAAAAGAGACAGACCAAAATAATGACGGACTGAGGCTTCTCCAGCGGAAATAAATTGTTAGCTGTGCCTCGGCGCGTGTAATGACCATTAATCAAGGGTCAGTTCCACGCGCCGGTTTCGCGCCCGGCCTTCCAACGTATCGTTTGTGTCCACCGGATCAGAATCACCATCGCCCCCGGTTGAGAGCCGGCTGGGATTTACGTAATAACGATTCACGAGTGCGGCTTTCACCGCAGCGGATCTTCGCTGAGAAAGCGCGAGATTATATTTATCGCCTCCAATATTATCGGTATGCCCAGTCACGGTGAGTTTCCAGTCCGGCTTGTTGGCCATAGCTTGCGCAATTTCTTTCAGCACCGGTTCTGATACTGGTTTGATCACATCGCTGTTGTAGTCGAAATTAATTCCCCAGGTGATCGCCTTTCTGTTCTTTTCCAGTTGCTGTTCGATGGTGGGCTTGTCTCCATAACGAACGCGCACGTATTGCACCTGGAAAGCATCGTCTTGTTTCAGGTCTTTGCCGAACAACCATGAGAGCACGACCGGTGTGTTGGGATCGTCCAGGATGTATGCATCTGCCGGCTGATCATGCGGTCCAAATGAGCCTGCATTTTCCAGCACCTTCATTTGGCCGCGCACGTGGATCGCGGGTACGGTCACGCGATCGTCATCAATGATTAAAGGAAATTGAACATCATCTGGTTCTACCCGTGTCAGGGTTCCTTTCCAGGCAAGAATTTCCCATTCGGTGAGTGTGTCCATGTAGGAATAAAAAGCAAAGACCAAAGGCATAGAACCGGTGGACTTCAGGGTGGCAAACTTTCCTTCGGGCAGAAGAATGCGTGACAGGCCGGGATAAAGTCCCGGGGCCACGTCGTCTTTAGCTGTAAATTGCCATCCGGTCGCAAAGGCTTCTCCTGCGACAAGATCTTTGCCACACACCGTGTTGTCGAAAACCGGGTGCTTGGGTTGGCTCATGTCTATATAAGCCGAAGCAATGCCGCTGAATTGAAAATTGAGTGACCCCGGCGAGACGGATTGAATCGCGTGATCGGCCTCTGCATCACCCTTCGGCAGAGACCACGAGGTTGTGAGAACCGTTCCCGGCTTGATGTGAATGAGACCGTTCGCCAGCTTCGCGGCATCCAGGGTCGCACCCACGGGACAAGGCAGCGGACTTTTGACTGCTGAATAAGGAATATTACGTACAAGGTCTGGAGGCATCCCGGGATTCTTGACGCCCAAATCCTCAAGAATGTTTGTGGCCATATTTCCCGCAGGCGTAGTTTGGTCGCCGCTGCCGCCCTGCAGCTTTCCCAGTACGGCCGACAGCGGATTATCGCTGCCCCCTAAACCATCATCTTTCCCGCCAGAATTATTTTTGTCGGAATTCCCCGAGTCTGTTTTTTGCGCGCTTTGCGCCGAGGTGTTGTCATTCTTGCCTTCGAGATTGTCCAGGGCTGCGCTGGCTTTTTGTTTGACTTTGTAACCGACGTATATGCCTCCATCGACAATGGCCATGCCGCCTACAAAAATGATGGCAACAATTGCGATGAGAATTTTTTTGCCAGAATTGCTTGCCGCTGGCGGCGATGCCTGCGCGTTCAACGCTGCGAGCTTTTGCAGCGAAGCGTCCCGTTCGGCTTGTGCGGCGTAGCCAGGAGCGTGAGGTGCTGCAACCGGAAAGTCAGCCGCCGGCGTATGTGCCGGTGGCGTGACCGGTTCTGGCTCGGGATCCGCGGCAGTGCCTGTGCTACCCCGCACATTCTTACCGCAAGCCGGACAGAAATTTTGATCGTCCGAAATTTGAGTTCCGCAATTCGCGCAATAGCTCATGTCGTAACACTTCCTCCTGGGTTCGGTCAGAATCCTCAGTCTTGGCCGGCACACTTAGGGGGTATTTCATCTCTGCGATCCACCAAATCCATCCGTTTGGGGATTGCCACAATGCTGCCCGACGACGGAATAGGGGCAGCACCAAAAAGTTTGAGTACGGCGTTGATCACGCTGGCCACAACTTTCGGCATGCTGTAGCCAATTCCGGCGCCCAGTGTGACGGAGAACGTGGCTTGCCTGCAATCGAGCGTCGTCGTTGAGGACTGCTTAAGCGCGGTTAGCAACGTCTGGAGATCTACGTATGGTCCTGCGGCAAATCCCAATGTGCCGACACCAACCATCAGTCGTTGGCTGAAAGCAAAAATGAAGGAATTGATACCCACCGATTCGCCACTAATCAATCCCGCGAGATTGTTTTTCAGCGTTACCGTGGGTTTTTCGACGTTCCAACCCTGGCCGGTCTTGTACCAGGCTTCGATCGATCCATCCAAATCAATGGATCCCTCGGCGTGAAGGACGGATGTTTTTGCGCTAAATCCACTGGTGATATCGAGTGCCTGGCTAAGCTTTGCGGTGAGTGGAACAAACAAGCCGCCGATCGGAATATTGATCTCAGCAGGGATCAGCCCGAGCTCTTTAATATTGGCTTTAACGGACGTGAAGTCGCTGCCGGTGGCCGCATCGATTGTGACGGTAATGCCTGCACCGCCAAACAATTGCACATCGGCATTCACTCCGCCGTTGCCGGAAACCGAAGCATCAAAGACGATGTGCGGGTTATTCAGGTGAAAGACAATGGAGGCCCAGATTTTTACGCCATCTTTTTCCTGGTAAATTTTCGCCCCGATGCCTCCACAACTCAGTGCGCAGGGATAGGCTTGCAGGTTATTGAATGTGAGATCCTTAAGTTGCGGCACGGGAATGGACCCGGCAAGACCTTGAGCAATGCCTGAACCAACTCCGCCGAGGTCGGGGGCTTGCATTAAATAAGAAGCTGGTGGCAAGGGCGGAAGATTTGGATGATAGGCAGCATCGAGCAGGCCCCCGCTGCTGGCTCTGACCGTGCGCATCGGCGTCCACTTACCTTTATTGGAGATAACGTAGTAGCTGACGGCCCGGCGAAATTTGGGCTGTGCATAGTTGCGCGCGGCAGGGCTTGGGTTCTCCATTGCATCCTGCATCTGTTTCGAGCCCAGCGCGCCCGGGTAGTCCGGTGCAACAACCGCAATTGCATTGTTGAGATCCAGCGGTTGGTGGTATGTGAAATTGCCTTCTTTAACGAGTTCGTTCAGTTGTACTGGGCCGAGTACAACCACAACGCTGTTGCCGTTATGTTGGACAGCCAAAACTTTGCCCGCGCAACGGTCTGTGGCAAAAAGCACCTTGCCCACCTGAATCTCGTTGACCTGTGGAGCATTTGCATCGAAAGTCCAAGACATGCCATCCGACGCAAAAGACTTGATCGCCTTGTCGCCGTGCTCCATCAGAATGATGTTGTCCTGGTAAGTCACGCCGGGCCCACGCTTCGGGGCAATTCCGAAATTTATTTCGCTCTCTGATAGATCGCTGAGTTTAACGGGATGGCCTACCTGGACCGGAGCGTTACTGAGCATGAAACCCGCATCCATCGAATGAGCTGAAGTCGTAGAACTGGAAGGAGCAGCGCCTTCAGGCGCATTGGACTTCCGGCATGCACTGTCGAAGACCATTACAAGCAGAATCACAACCAGGTACTTCTTGAGATTCACGTGCATAACTCCTCCAGAACTGCGTCGGTGATGGCCGTATTTACAGATTTACAGCGCGTCCGCAATTTCTTTTGCCAGCGGCGTCACCGCTTCCGTGCCACACGGGCAGGTGATGTACATAATGCGAACCAGTTTGTTGCCCTTGCGCACCATGATCATGCCGTCGGCCGAAACAAATGCCTGGTCGCCAATGCCGGGAAGGCCGTTTGTATCTCCCAGGCTGCCAAGCATCTTAGCGTTCAGTCGCATCTGCTCTTCGGCAGCGGTCGTGTCGATGGAGAAATTAAAGACAGGAACTTCTCCTGAGTTGGCTTCCGGGCTTTTGTCTTCGCTCTGGAATGTCTTGAATAAGCCCCCGGCGAATGTCTGCACCATCTGCTGCGTCTTTTTATCGGCGCCACGCGATGCGATCATTGCGGTGGTATGTTTGGCCACCATGTCGGCTTTATCGCCCTTGGCGATGTAAGAACAACTATTGTTGTCTGTTTGGGTGCGGATAATTTCTACCCCGATCGCCTTGCTGACATCTTCTTTGCTTAAAAAACGGCAGACGTCGCCCATTGAATTATTCGCAGAGCTGGAACCGTCGCCGCTGGAGCTGCCATTGTCAGAATCAGAAGTTGAACCCAGCAAGCCGCCGGCTTCCTGGTGGATTTTTTGGCTGACGCGATGCGCCACGTAAAACATCCCGGCTGCCGCCATCGCAGCACCAACAACGAACAGCACTACGAGTCCAATCGCCAACTTGGCCAGCGGACTCATTCCTTTTGCTGGAGCAGAAGTGGGCGCGGATACCAATTGAGGTGCAGGGGGCTGCTGTAGAGGTTGTTGCGCAGTGGAAGAGACTGATTGCGTTGCTGGTTGTTGCACGCTGGCTCCGCATTTTCCGCAAAAAGCCCCCGCGACAGGCGCTCCGCACTTCACACAGAATTTAGCCATAAGTAATGTTCCTCGTCGTCATTTTTAAAAAATCGAGCGCGTCTCAAACTCCCACCCTTCGAAAATCGCGAAGGATGGAGGAGCCTGCTACATTGGCGGTTTCACATTGCTGTATTCGTACCGGATGGAAATGTGACTTTTGCCTTCGCTGTCACCGGTATCCATATCCACTTCTTCGCGCAATGTCAGGCCGCTGTGAGTAGATATCCATATTTGACCGTCTTCTTTAACGTCTTCGTTTTCGCTGCGCAAGGAGTAAAGAGCCGCGGATTCATTGTTCACCGATTCATTGCGAACGAATTGGCAAGTTGGCTCGCTGTCGTTGCGGTTTTCCTGTAGCTGCTGCAACATCTCGCTTGGGCTCTCGTGGCTTTCCATCCATTTACCGCTGGTTCGAATGTAGATTTTGTTCTGCAGGTAAATCGTTTCGGCTTCGGTTGTTTTATTTCCGTTGGGCGATGGCATGGTATGGGTCGAATATCTGTGGCTGGGGGTTGTCGCCGCTTTGGTCATCGCATTAAACACCAGATCGCAGGAATCTGCCGCCAATGACGGACCAGCAAACGCCATTACCATCATTGAAGTAAAAAGTGAGAATGCGAAAATGCGAGTAGTACAGATCATTGAAGTCCCCTTGTAGTGCTTACTAAATGGACGTATGCCACCATGCTCAAATTTTTGGCGTCTGCACATTGCTGTATTCGTAACGCATTGACATATGCGTAGCGGGTCCTTTGCCGCCAGAACTGATGTCCGTTTCTTCCCGCAGAAGCAGACCGCGGCTCTTTGAAATCCAAACTTGGGATTGTGCTTCACCGCTTTGACTTCGTTCGCTGTAAACATCGGCTGCTTCACCACCCACCGATTCATCTTTCAAGTAGCGGCAGGAACCACCTTTCTCCTTGTCTTGGGTCTGCGCGACCATGTCCTGCGTCTTTAAATTGGTACGCATCCAGCCGGAACCAACTTTTCCGTAAACATCGCCATGGATATAGATCATTTCGACGTTTGTGGGCTTGTCGGAACCATCGCCCGTACTCGCGTAGATGTGAGTCGGCGTCGTGGCCAGCTTGCTGACGGCGTTCACGAGTGGTTGGCAGGAATCAGCCGCCGATGACGGGGCAACAAACGCCATTACCATCAGGGAAGCAAATAGAGAGAATGCGAAAATGCGAGTGCCTATCATTGAATTGAAATCTCGAATTGAAATCTCCAAGTGGCGCTTGGTGGTTTGTAAGCAGTCTTTTTCTGTGCATTCTCAAGGATGGTGCGTTCTGCATTCGAATCGTTTCGACTTAGGCGTGGCCTCGAAAGCCAGGCAGCCCTCCCCCGAGAATTCCTTAACTCCCGAGGCCACTTTGCCCGCACACACTTTCGAACAGAACTGTCTGCGGGTCAATTCAACTCAGATTTAATTGGTTGCTAACAGCTAAGTGGCTTGTAAAGAAGGGGTTTGCCTGGACACGCTAACTGCCGCAGGTTTTCGCATGCTAGACTGTGCAACCACAATTTAACGGGTCTTTCATGTCTGATGTGAGTTTCACCGGGGCATCCTCACAACCGATGTACCGCTTTGGTCTTTTTTCACTCGACCCGACCGCGCGTGTTCTTACTCGCAGCGGTTTGCGCATCAAGTTGCAAGACCAACCGTTTCAATTGCTCCTTCTTCTGGTAGAAAACTCCGGCCACCTCGTTTCGCGGGAAGATATTCGCCGTCACCTCTGGCCGGAAAACACCTTTGTGGATTTCGATAAAAGCCTGGGCGTCGCTGTGCTTAAAGCGCGCGAAGCTTTGGGCGACACTGCCGACAATCCTCGGTTCATTGAGACTGTCCCCCGCCGCGGGTACCGTTTTATTGCTCCTGTATCAGTGGAGAACCGGGAGTCGCCTCGCCCCGTTACGCCAGAGGAAAACCCGGCGGCAAACTCGCTGGTTGCAAAGGTGGAATTACCGTCGGGGGCGACGCAGCGGAGCCCGTTGTACTGGGCAATATCATTATTTATATTGCTGTTGGTGGGATTTGGGATTTATATGCTCCGGTCCCGCCATTTCCTATCAGCCATTCCTCCATCCGCCACAGTTGGCCAGGTAAGTGTCCCACTTGAAGTGAAGGTGCGCCGCTCGGTGGCAGTACTGGGATTTCGAAATTTGGCGGGACGTCCGGACGAAGAATGGCTTTCCACCGCTTTCTCAGAAATGCTGAACACGGAATTAGCGGCTGGCGGTGAATTGCGCCTTGTATCCGGAGAAGATGTAGCACGCGCCAAGCGGGACTTATCTCTCACCGCGGAGAGCACGCTGGCTAAAACAACACTGGACAGGTTACGTATAAATCCAGGTACGGACGTCGTTGTGCTCGGTTCCTATACGCTGCTGCCGGACAAAGGCAAGAACCGCATCCGACTGGATATCCGGCTACAAAGCACAGATGCGGGCGAAACGATTGTCGAGCAGGCTTTCACCGGCGACGAAGACAATCTATTCGAACTAGCTTCAGAAGCGGGTGCCCGTCTCCGCGAAAGTCTCGGCCTGGGAATGAGTTTGGCCTCGGCCACAGGTGTGACCCGAGCGTCTTTACCGGCAAACCAGCGCGCGATTCAGTTCTACACCGAAGGCCGGAATAAATTGTGGGCTTTCGAACTTATGAGTGCGCGTGACTTGCTGTTGAAAGCCGTGGCAGCCGATCCAAAATATCCTATGGCTCATTCAGTCTTGTCCCAGGCTTGGAACCTCCTGGGCTATACGCTGAAAGCACGCGCCGAAGCCAAGCGCGCATTGGATCTTTCTCGGGAACTTCCACAAGAAGAAGCGCTGATTATTCAAGGACGATATTACGAGACCATCAATGATTCGGCCAACGCGATAGAGACGTATCAGAAACTATTCAATATGTTTCCTGACCGCCTGGAATATGGGCTGCGTTTGGCTGGCGCGCAGCATCTCGTAAAACCGGCGGATGCATTGCGTACTCTGGCAGTTCTCAGGAATCTCCCTTCACCTTTGGGGAACGATCCACGCATCGACTTGATGGAAGCCGCAACCGTAGTGGAAAAGGATTTGCCAAGGGCCCGAGCCGCAGCCGAGCGCGCAATCGCCCGGGCAACCGCCGAAGGCTCGCCACTGATTGTTGGCCGGGGATATGGCTTCTTGTGCCAACAGGCGTCTGGTGTCGGCGTCTCAGCACAAGCCATCCAGGAATGTGAAAACGCGCGTCAGAGCTATATTGCCGCTGGCGACAAAAATAATGCGGCGCGCACGGAGAACGATCTTGCCGCCACCTATTACGAGCAGGGAAATCTTGCTAAAGCAGCAGCGATGTGGCAGGAAGCGATTAAAGAGTTCCAGAAGGTCGGAGATCCGCAGGGACTGGCCGCTGCTTCAAATAATCTGGGCGACACTCTGTTAGTGCAAGGCAATCTAAAGGACGCCCGAAAATTATTGGAGCAGGCACTCCCCAGTTATCAAGCGCTTGAAGATAAGGATGGCGTCGCGCGCGCATTGGTGGACCTGGGAGAAATATCAGTGCAGGCGGGAGATCTGACCACTGCGAAGAAGAACTATGAGCGCGCCACGGCGATTGCCTCTGAGATAGATGATAAAAGCGCTTCTGCATATAGCCTGCAGGGTTTGGGCGAGGTCCTGATGAATCAGGGTGATCTCACTGCATCTCGCAAGTTCTATAAAGAAGCGCTGGAATTGCATAAAGAGGTTGGAGAGAAACAAGCCGTGGCGGAAACCCAGATTGAACTCGACCACCTTTCCATTGAAGAAGGGCACGCCGCAGAAGTGGAAGCGGAGATTCGCCAGTGCAAAGCGCAGTTTCATCAGGACCAACAGGCCGATGACGAGTTAACAGCCAGCTACGTGCTACTCCACGCATTGCTCGTTCAATCCAAAGATGAAGAAGCGCGAAAAGAAATCGACGCGACGACGAAGCTGGCCCAGGAGAATGAGAACCGTCTGGTGCGTTTACAGTACGATTTGCAGTCCGCGAGATTTCTCTTAGACTCGAACGATCCCGGTGCATCCCGTTCGCCTTTGCAAAAAGTGCTGAAAGAAGCAAACACCTATGGTTACATCGGCGTGAGATTCGAAGCCTTACTGGCATTGGCAGAATTGGAAAACAAGACGGGACACAGCGACACCGCGCACGTACAAATCGCTTCATTGAAACACAGCGCCAGCAATCAAGGATTTGGCTTGATCGCCCACAAAGCAGAATCGTTGCATTAACATGGCCAACCTGGCGAGAGACTACTACGCCTGAACGTTTTTTGTCGTCTAAGAATGGCTGTCAGAGTAGTGTCTGCCCGTCCAGGGAGGAAGGGGTTTCATGAAGATCGTTGTCTCCCTGTTGCTGTTATGTTCTTCGGCGTATGGCGCAATTTGCCCGACTGGCCAGGTGAAGGACGAGGCCGCGCTGGTTCAAATCGAACACACCTGGATACGAACTGTGGAACAGCATGATCCTGCGGCGCTGGGGTGCATCCTGGCGGATGAATTCGAAGAGGCTGACTTTGACGGCTCACTCATTAACCGGTCGAAGATGTTAGCCAGCGCTTCAAAGCCAAGCAATGGCCACGATGAGCTAGCGGACTTGCGTGCTCATATATATGGTGATGTAGCTTACGTCCGCGGCTCGGTGTGCATAATTGAGAATGGCCGGCCCGTGGAAAAAACACGGTTTACCGATATGTTTGTCTATCGTGACGGACGCTGGCAATGTGTCGCAGGTCACGATTCGCGTTTTCCCAAAGCGCAGTAGACCTTGAAAATTGCGCGTGCCAAACCCTCCGATAGGAATAATGCAGGTCCATCAAAAGACATATTGCGCCCAACACCGCAACATAACAAAATAACTATCTCTAAGTGATTTCTAGAATTACTTGGGTAATGCTAATGATCGTTTTGTTTCCTCGGTTCAACAGCCAGCGTTGGTACCATTCCAGACAACTGATGGTTCGAGGTTCTCGTGTTAGCTTCTTCCAACCGAGGTCATCCGCAGCGAAGTCAAGCCCTGACGCCTTCTAAAGATCAGGGACAGTGTGGATTTCCACTCTGCAATATCAACCCTGTTTCAGAGTCTTCCCCTTGCAACCTAACAAGTAACAACGGACCCAGCTGTAAAAAGATTGCCAATTAGAAACGTGCGATGCCTCACGCGTATTGCGACACGCGTAAGTGCGCATCCGCTCGTAACGAGGAATGTATCCGTGAAGAATTTATTTCGTTCGTTTTCCCCTGCGATCGCTCGATCTATTTTCGTCGTAGCAGGACTTCTGGGATTTTTGGTATTTACGGTACCTGGCTTCACACAGCAGGTGGAGAGTCCAATTGGGGATCATCTCTATTTGCAGTCCGAACGCCGCCTCCCAGTCTCTTACGCAGGGAAGATGAGCTCGGTTCAGTTACTTATGAGCGGACAAGCTGCTCCTGTCTCTTTGGCTTCGGCAGATTTTGATGAGGATGGCATCAACGATTTGGCAGTTGGATATTCGGCGCCTACTGGCGGTTTACTTGTTGTTCATCGGGGAAACATCGACGCGTTTGCGCCCCAGAGCGCAGCTTCGCTGAAGGCGATTGGTCAAAGTCAATTTCCCGCGCCATTTTTAAAGCTGGGGAAAACAATTGAACTTCCGGTAACACCCGACTTCTTAGCTACCGGAAGCGTAGATGATCAAGGGAAGACCGGGATTGTAGCTGGGGCCCGTAACGGTCACTCTCTTTATATTGTCGTTCGCAACATCAAAGGTGATCTCACAATTTCACGGCAAATCGATGTTGACGGCGCATTGACCGCGCTGACCACAGCAAACCTTAATCCTGATTCGCCGTATTCAACGATTCTTGCCGGAATTACCACGCCTTCCGGGGACCATCTTTTAGTTCTGGAATTTCGTAACAGCAGTTTCACCCCGATCGCAGACATCCTGGTACCAGGAGCTGTTACGTCAATCGTAAGTGGCGATCTTTACGCAGATCATTATTCCGATTTAGCCGTTGCTTCTGCAGGCCAACTGCTAATTGTAAATGGAAGAGTAATACACGAAATTCGTGCTGGACTCAGAGCACCCGAGTTTCGGCCCGATCCAATCTCGCTGCCGGTTTCGGCATCTTCGCTCACTACGGGGTCCTTTCTTTTCGATCGCGACGGAAGATTGCAGCTTGCAGTGCTCGCAGCAGACGGAAGCACGCACATTATTACGCGAACCAATCGCGATGGACGAGCATTTTCACGAGAAGAGATTCTGATGCGCCGACGAGCGGTCAGGCAAGGGTTACCCGATCCTCTTGTTACACGCCGCGATCCCAATGAAGGTTGGCAAGTCGCTGAAAGTTTTCCCGCGTTCGGTTCTTCCTCTGTGGCCGGTCAATCTCCTCTTTTATTCCGTACGCACTTATCGAATGGTTTCGGCGACGATGCGATGTTGCTCGATTCCGCGACCGGACAGCTACATGTTTTCGCTCATGGCGTAACGGATTTATCTGGGAAACAGCAAACTCCTGCACATTTAAGTATGGCGCTCAATGGATCTGGACCGGTCGTTGCGGCAATTTCGACGCGCGTGAACATTGATGGCCGTCCTGGCTTAGTTGTCCTTAAACAGGGTCAAGTCGCACCCGAAATTATGATGCCGCTGCCGGATCCGACGTTCTTTGTGAACCGCTTGGATGATCCCTCTCCTGGCACGACAGCTGCGACGTGCAACAACGTGAGCAATGCGGACACTTCGAGTTCATGCAGCTTGCGTGAAGCTGTTCTCAAAGCCAATGCTACAGCCGGCACTGACACAATCACTCTTGCTGCAGGAACGTACACGCTGACCATTGCGCGTGTGAATGGCGACAACACCGGCGCCCATGGCGGACTTTATATCAACGATTCCGTGACCATTGTGGGAGCGGGCCAAGCCAACACGATTATTCAGGGTGGCATCTCTGCCGCAGCAGGTGTGGATTTAGTTTTTGCGGTGAATGAAGACATCCAGACCATTACAAATGCCTCAGCCAGTTTTTCAAACCTGACGATCAAGTTCGGACATAACCGTGGGAGCGTGGGGGGCACTGATGGTGACGGCGGTTGCATGGAATACGACACCGGTTCCAGCGGCACCGCGAATCTTACGTTGACCAACGTAACGATTTCAAACTGCGTAACGCAGGATGGCAACGGCGGAGGGATTGCGATCTTTAATGCTTCATCCGGCGGCTCAGGTGGCACTGGTTTGGCGACCATCAGCAACAGCATCTTTCAGAACAATTCAGTCGCAGAAGTGGGGGCAAGTTCGGCGGGGAGCGGTGGCGCTATATGGGTGGCCGATCTTGCGCGCATGTCGCTTTCCAATTCACAGATTTTAAATAACAGCGCAACCCAGGTGAACGGTAGCGGACGCGGCGTGGGTGGCGGCATCTTTATTTTTTCGGCAGGCCCGGGTTCGCGTCAGACGGTAATTCATGGCAGCACGATCTCCGGAAATAGTGCAGCCGGAGACGGAGGCGGAATCTGGAGTGCATCCAACTTGTCGATAGATTCCAGCGGTGGACTTACCACGATTACCGGCAATTCTGCGGGTGCGAATGGTGGCGGCTCACATCTGGGCGGCGGTATTTCTCTAAACACCGCGCCACCGGATTCAACAACATTGACGAAGGTGACCATCACCGGGAATACCGCAACCGGAAACGGGGGTGGGATTGCATCTGGCAACGACTCGGCCGGTGGAGCGCTCACGATGAGCTTTAGTCGCATTGCCGGAAACACGGCGGCTGCTGGAGTAAATCTCGACAACAATCACACCACGATCACAGCGACCAACAACTGGTGGGGAACGAATTCGCCGTTGGGCACGATTACGAACACGAGTTCGACTACAACTTTCGATCCATTTATTCAGCTGACAAATACGGCGAGCCCGAATTCAATTCATATCAATCAGAGTTCCAGTCTTACCGCCGATATGAGCAAGGACAATCATGGAAGCGGGACAAATCTCGCGGGTAATCTCGATGTTCTCTCAGGAATACCAGTTACATTCAACAACCCGAACCTGGGAACAATTCCGCAGGCACAACCGGAAACCATTGCTGCGGCTGGAACCAGCACAGCCACTTTCAATGCAGGATCTACAGGCGGATCGGGTCATGCGGACGCAACGGTCGACCAAGCAACGGTCACAGCCAACATCACGATTCTTGCACCGCTGCAAATCACTAAAAGTTTCAGTCCAACTACCGTAGCTGTAAACGCGACCAGCACTCTTACATTCAGCATCACGAATCCCAATATCGTCGCTGTCGATGGAAGCTTTACCGATACATTTCCTGCGGGCTTGGTGGTTGCCGCAACTCCCAACGTCACCAACAGTTGCGGTGGGACGGTCACAGCAACGGCGGGATCGGGAAGTGTGTCGTTCTCGAACGCCTCGCTGGCAGTGGGTGCATGCACGATCACTGTTGCAGTGAAGTCGGCTTCAGATGGAACGTTCAATAATAGTGTCACCATAGACTCGACCGCAGCCGGAACCGGAGCTCAATCGACCTCCAATGCTACTCTCACGGTTACAAGCCCGCCGTCGATTACGAAGGCATTCGGCGCTTCGACGGTGCCACTGAACGGTGCGACCAGCCTTACCTTCACAATTACAAATAGCAACACAGCTCTATCTCTAACGGGCGTCGCGTTTACAGATAGTTTGCCGGCCGGCCTCGTTGTCACCACTCCGAGCGGGCTTAACAGCACATGTGGCGGCACAGCCACCGCAACCGGCGGAGCAACTTCGGTGAGTTTGAGCGGTGCAAGTTTAACCGCGAACACGTCTTGCGCCATATCTGTGAATGTCACGGGTACAACGTCGGGAGTAAAACTCAATAGCGTGTCAGTGAGTTCGACGAACGGTGGATCGGGAAATACTTCCAATGCTTCGGTCACCGTTGTGACCCCGCCGACAATCGCCAAGGCTTTCAGTCCAACCGCTATTACGTTGAACGGTTCAACAACCCTGTCATTTACGATTCAGAACAACAACACTGCTACCAACCTCACCGGAGTTGCATTCACCGATTCATTTCCTTCGGGATTGAAAGTCGCTACCCCGAATGGTCTGACCGGTTCATGCGGTTCAGGAACAATCACTGCAACCGCCGGAACGGCAACGGTAAGTTTGTCAGGAGCCACAGTCGCTGCCAACAGTTCATGCTCTTTTTCAGTGAACGTCACTGGTATTTCCGCGGGTTTGCAAAGCAACACGACGGGAAGCATCGCTTCTACGGAAGGTGGCACCGGAGGAACAGCCTCGGCGAGTGTTTCCGTCGAAGCTCCCCCGACGATCGGGAAATCTTTTACTCCATCAACGATCGCGCTGAATGCAACGACTTCGCTAACGTTTACGCTCACAAACCCTACCGGCAATCCCGCGTCCTTAACGGGTGTGGCGTTCACGGATACGCTGCCTACGGGATTGACCGTCGCCAATGCCAGCGCAACAGTGTGTGGTGGTACATTGACGACAACTGCGCCAACCGGCATTTCACTGACTGGCGCAACCATAGCGCTGAACGGTCAATGTCAATTTAGCGTGACCGTAACTGGCGCCGCCTCCGGTCAATTCACAAATACAACTGGCAATGTGACTTCCACTAACGGAGGTACGGGCAACACAGCCAGCGCAAACTTGACGGTTGCCAGCCCTGCTTCTATCACGAAGACATTCGGTGCTCTAACCGTTCCACTCAACGGAACTACGACTCTCACATTCGCTATTCAAAATTCGAATTCGAATGTCGGGTTCACGGGACTCGCTTTCACGGACAGCATGCCTGCGGGTCTCGTCGTTGCATCCACGCCGGCCCTCAGCAATACCTGCGGAGGAACAGCGACTGCTGTGGCGGGATCATCCGCTGTGAGTTTGTCAGCAGGTACGTTGGCAGCAAGTTCATCTTGCAGCGTGACAGTCAACGTAACGGGAACGACAGTAGGTCCGAAAAGCAATAGCGTGACGGTGTCTACGACCGAAACTGGAACGGGCAATACTTCGACCACCAGTATTGGTGTTCTTTCTGCACCAACAATCGCAAAGGCGTTTGGGGCTGTAAGCGTTCCCTTGAATGGATCGACTTCATTAACTTTTACAATTCAGAACAACAATACGGCAAACGCTCTCACAGGAATCGCCTTCACCGACAATTTTCCTGTGGGGGTTGCGGTTGCCACTCCGAATGGACTGACAGGCTCGTGCGGAGTTGGAACGATTACCCCAACCGCGAATGGTATTTCGCTCGCGAATGGTTCCATTGCAGCCAATAGCTCGTGCACATTCAGCGTCAACGTTACTGGCACAACCGCCGGCGCGAAAACGAATACGACTGGAAATGTGACGTCGACCGAAGGCGGCACTGGAGGAACAGCCTCAGCGCCCTTAAACGTAGAAGAGCCACCTTCGATTGCCAAGGTGTTTAATCCTGCGGGAATTTCTTTGCATTCGACAACTTCGCTGACATTTACGCTCACCAATCCTGCTGCGAATGCCGTAGCGCTTAGCGGCGCCGCTTTCACAGATACTCTGCCCACCGGTTTAACGGTGGCGAGCGCAACAGCAACAGTTTGCGGCGGCACACTGACAACGACATCTCCCACCGAAATTTCACTGACTGGCGCGACGATCGCCGCGAATGGCCAGTGTCAATTCAGCGTGACTGTGACTGGCGCAGCGTCCGGGCAATACACGAACACAACAGGAAATGTAACGTCGACGAATGGCGGAACCGGCAATACGGCAAGCGCGAATCTCACAGTCGCCACAGCGCCGTCGATCGCCAAAGCGTTTGGTGTGACGAATATCCCGCTGAATGGAACGACGAGCTTGTCCTTCACTATCACCAACCCTTCGGCCAACACGTTCCCACTGACTGGAATCGCGTTCACCGACAGCTTGCCCGCAGGTTTAAACATCGCAACTCAACCGAATCTCACAAATTCCTGCGGCGGAACTGCGAGTGCTGTGGCTGGAGACACAAGCGTGGCATTGGCGAACGGGACAATCGCCAGCGGCGCTGCATGTAGTGTTTCGGTGAATGTAACCGGAACAACTATCGGTAGCAAAAACAATAGTGTCACCGTAACGTCGAACGAAGCGGGAACGGGCAACACAGCTAATGCAACCGTTACTGTGAATTCGCCGCCAACTATCAGCAAGGCATTTAGCGCGACCAGTATTCCCTTAAACGGATCCACCTTACTCACATTTACTCTTCAGAACAACAACAGCGGAACAGCATTAACCGGAGTTGGTTTCACCGACACGCTGCCTTCCGGTTTAATCGTTTCTGCTGCGAACGGATTGACAGGTGTGTGCGGCGGGACTGTTACTGCTGCGCCGGGAACAGATACGGTTAACTTGTCGGGCGGCAATTTGCCGGCAAATGGTTCCTGCACCATCGGGGTGAACGTTATGGGATCTACTGCTGGAATGAAGAACAACGTAACGGGAAATGTAACTTCGACCCAGGGAGGCACCGGAACATCTGCATCGGCCAGCTTAGACGTTGTTGGTCCACCTTCAATCTCTAAATCTTTCACGCCTTCTACGATTGCGCCGAACTTGACTTCTTCACTCGACTTTACGATCACAAATCCCGCAGCCAATTCTGTTGCCCTTACCGGCGTGGCCTTCGTGGATACATTGCCTGCAGGTCTGACGATCGCTTCTCCGAGTGGACTTACCGGTTCTTGTGGCGCGGGAACAATTACTGCCGCAGCTGGCACGAATAGCATTTCGCTAGTGGGCGCCACGATTGCTGCAAACGGTTCGTGTTCTTTCGCTGTAGACGTAACCGGTCCACTGGGTAGTTACACGAACACAACCGGCACGGTTTCTTCGACAAACGGAGGAACAGGAAATGCTGCCACGGCCACATTATTAATAGGTGGAGCTCCGAGCATTGCGAAAACGTTTGGTTCGGCAGCGATAGGCTTAGGAAGTTCGACCAGCTTAACCTTCGCAATCACAAATCCAAATTCGTCACTTGTCCTTAGCGGCATTGCATTCAGCGATCCATTACCGGCAGGTTTGATCGTTGCTACGCCCAACGGCCTGACCGGCAATTGCGGTAGCGGTACGATCACCGCGGCTCCAGGTTCGCAAAATGTTTCGTTGTCTGGCGGCAACATCGCCGCAGCCAGCAATTGCACGTTTGGTGTGAACGTGGTCGCTGTGGCAGTCGGCGCGCAAGTGAACACGACTGGCAACGTTACTTCGACCAATGGAGG
>DASXCC010000239.1:0-14942 GCA_036491415.1 Terriglobales bacterium
CCGTTCGCAGCTGCTGCGCTCGCGATTGTCATTTTTATTCCGAAGCATCACAGCTCTGCGGCGCCAGGTCAGATTGTTCAATTGCAATCTGCTCCAGCGCAGAATCCGACGACAACGCAAGCCGCAACTCTGGCTGCGCCAATTCCTGTACCTTCGAATACACGACGTTCGCGTCATGAACGTGAAGCTACCGACGATGTAGCACAGTCGCGCCGTTCACGCAGACATCATCATCAATCCGACTCTCCGATGGAGCAGGCTTCGGTGGTAGAACCCGCCCCAGCCGCGCCGGCTCCATCCGTTACTGCGCCGGCGGCAAGCACACCTGCGGCAAGCACGCATGCGGGCAATGCCAACGACAATGCCAAGGGCGGCATTATGCACCAGGCGCTCCCAAAAATCCCCAAGGAAATCCGCGAAAACATGGAAGGTGCAGTTTTAGTTTGGGTGCATGTTTCCGTCGATCCCGCGGGGCACGTAACGCAGACTTCGTTCGATTCCGCCGGGCCCAATCCCGACATCGCTCAGCTTACCCAGCAAGCCGCGCAGCAATGGAGATTCTCCGCTCCTCAAGTGAACGGAGAAAAAGTTGCCGCCGAATGGACTTTGCGGTTCACCATCGCGCGGGATTCCATGCGCGTGGTTCCCGTGCAAGTCACTCCCTAGCTGTCCATTTTCGGGCACTTCATTCCATCGTTGGACGAGTTTCTCTGTGGAATACCTCCCAGCCTCCTGATAAACATAGATAATCAGTAGCTTTTTGCTCTCGAAGTTATGGCAGGGCGTTTGCCTGAAACTTAATTGTTCAAGCAGGAGTCTCCGTGAACGATATCAAATTCGCCCTTCGCCAGCTGCGAAAGTTTCCCGGCTTCACCCTCACTGTGGTTTTAACGTTAGCGCTCGGCATCGGCGCAAACACCGCGATTTTTACGCTGGTGCATGCGGTACTGCTGAAGTCGTTGCCAGTTGCGGATCCGTCATCGCTTTACCGTATCGGCGATAAGGATGAATGCTGCGTGGAGGGCGGTTTTATCAATGATAACGGCGACTTCGACATCTTTTCCTACGACCTTTACAAACACTTTCGCAACACTCCAGAGTTCGAGCAGCTAGCGGCTTTGCAGGCCGGCGTGCCCACAATGAATGTGCGCCGCCAGGGAATCGCGGCCAAGATGCAACCTTCGGAATATATTTCCGGCAATTACTTTATGACTTTCGGAGTGGGCGCGTACGCGGGGCGCACGATCCTGCCTTCGGATGATGTTCCCGGGGCCGCGCCGGTTACGATGCTGAGCTACGACGCCTGGCAAACAGACTTCGCCGGCGATCCCTCCATTGTGGGGTCAACTATTTATGTTCAAAGTCAGCCGGTCACCGTGATTGGGATTGCGCCACATCATTTTTATGGAGACCGGGTGCAAAGTGATCCGCCGGCCTTGTGGATTCCACTGGCCGATGAACCAACCCTGGCGCGCGAAAATACCTTTCTGAATCATGCGGATACCAATTGGCTTTATGCCATTGGCCGTATCAAGCCCGGTGTAAATCCAAAAGCATTGGAAGCGAAATTGTCTGCAAGCCTGCGGCAATGGCTGCCTTCGCAAAATTCCTACATGATCAATGGAGGCGACACGCTAATTCCAAAACAGCATGTAGTTCTGGCTGCCGCTGGAGCCGGAGTGCAGAACATGCAGCAGGAGCAGGGAAGCGGTTTGCTTTTGCTTATGCTGATCTCAGGATTGGTTTTGCTGGTCGCATGCGCGAACGTTGCCAACCTCATGCTGGCGAGGGCGGCGACGCGTCGCGCGGAACTTTCTTTGCGCATGGCGTTGGGCGCGGCGCGTTCTCGTTTAATTCAGCAGATGCTTACAGAAAGTATTGTTTTGGGAGTTTCGGGCGGCTTCGTCGGTTTGGCATTTGCCTACGCGGGCACGCGGATGATTGTCGCACTTGCCTTTCCCGGCGCGATGCATCTTGGAATCGATATCAATCCTTCCGCTGTAGTCCTGTGCTTCGCCTTTCTGCTTTCGTTGGTAACGGGAGTTGTCTTCGGGATTGTGCCGGCGTGGATCACATCCCGTTCCAATCCGCTGGAAGCATTGCGCGGCGCCAATCGTTCTACGCGTGATAGCGCTTCGCTGCCGCAAAAAGGTCTGATTATTTGTCAGGCGTCCTTGTCGTTGGTGTTGCTCGTTGCCGCCGGATTGCTTACCCAAACTCTGCGTAATCTGGAACACCAGAATTACGGCATTTCGACGACGAACCGCTATTTGTTTTATCTCGACCCCGCTGGGGCTGGGTACACAATTGCCACCAACGCCGCGCTGAACGATCGCCTGAAGCAGGATTTCTCCGCAATTCTTGGCGTGAAGAGCGTCGGGCTGGCCTTGTACAGCACGCTTCAGGGAGACAATTGGGGTGACTTGGTTTATATCGAAGGAAAGCCTGTGCCCGCCCCTAATTCAGATAACGGTGCCTCCTGGGACCGTGTGAGCCTGCATTTTTTTGAGACCATAGGGCAGCATGTGGTTGGCGGCCGCGGATTTACTGATCAGGACACACCGACGTCGCGATTGGTCGTGGTGGTAAATGAGGCGTTCGTCAAAAAGTTTTTCCCCAAGCAAGACCCCATCGGGCAGCACTTCGGCACCTTCAATCAAAAATATTCGGGCAACTACGAGATCGTTGGAGTTGTTTCCGATGCGAAATATGTAAACCCGAGAGAGCCGATACGTCCCATGTTTTTCCGTGCTTTAAATCAGCGCGACACTATCATGACGGAACCGGCAGCCGTCACGGGCGAGAGCCGGTCTTTGTTTATTGACTCGATTACATTGCAATATGTAGGAAACCCGCAGGATTTGGAAGCGGCGTCACGCCGCATATTGGCCAATATCAATCCTGATCTGACGATGGACAGCTTCAGGACGCTGGATCATCAGGTGGCGGAGAACTTTACACAGGAACGGTTGATCGCGCGTCTCACAATGTTATTCGGACTGATAGCTTTAGTTTTGGCCTCGGTTGGACTTTACGGATTGACCGCGTACTCCGTCGCCCGGCGAACGAGCGAGATTGGAGTCCGCATGGCAATGGGAGCGACACGCAGCAACGTTATTGGACTGATCATGCGCGGAGCCATGCTGCAAATTGGAATTGGGCTGCTTGTCGGAATTGCGGTTGCGCTCGCGGGCGGGCGAATTTTATCGAGCCAGCTTTATGGCGTGACAACCTATGATCCGTACACGCTGCTGCTCGCGGTGGGCGTGCTTACAACTTGCGCTGCGATCGCTGGACTTGTTCCAGCGAGACGGGCTTCCAGCATCGAACCCATGATCGCGCTACGCATGGAATAGAAAATCAGTCGGCAGAAATGGCAGTCGCGGTTTGCGGAATTTCTATCCAACTGCGAATCAGCGCAAAATCGAGCGATTCGCGGAGATGGTCGGCGAGCCGGTTGATTCGTGATTCCCGTTCCGCATTTACAGCGGAGAATTGCTGCGCTTGCGATAGTCCTGCGCGAATTCGCGCGAAATTCACAAAGCTTTGACGGAAGAGATCGTCATCAAAAATCCCGTGCACATAGGTTCCGAAAGATGATTGCTTTTTGTTGATGGCGCCATCGAATTGTTTCGCTTGGTCTGACGAGCGAACGATTGTGGCAAGGGGCCGTGTGTTTTTTTCGAGATGCGTCTCTCCCACATGGATTTCATACCCCCAAAAATTACGATGCGGCCATGGATATGGAGCAAACGCGTCCGTGGAAATTTCTCCTGAAACCTGTTGCGTAGTTTTTTCTGATGCAAAAATTGTTGTAACTCCGATAATTCTTAGTCCATTGCGCGCGAACGGCTTCCCGTCATTTTCGATTCCATAGGGGTCCTGAATGCTTATTCCCAACATCTGAAACCCTCCACAAATGCCAACAATTAGTTTCTGTTTCGAATGATGTTTAAGAATTTCCTGCGAGAATCCTTTATGTGCAAGCCAATCCAAATCATCGAGTGTCTGTTTGGTCCCGGGCAAAATTACAATGTCGGCAAGATATACATCTTCCGGACTATCGAGAAATGCGAGCGACACGGAAGGCTCGGTTGCGAGGGCGTCAAAATCCGTAAAATTTGAAAGATGGGGAAGCGCGACGACCCCGATCCGCATCTGCCGGTCTGGACTATGCTTTGAACTACGGTCTGAACTGCGGTCCGAAGCATCGTTTGAAGACCGATCATCGTGGGATAGCTTCCAGGCCTGGGTCGCAGTTGGCCGCTCCTTCATCGCGACGCTATCTTCTTCATCAAGATTCAGATCGCGTAAGTAAGGAATGACTCCAACACAGGGAATCCCCAAGCGCTGCTCGATGGTTTCAATGCCGGGCTGCAAGAGGGTTTTATCTCCGCGAAATTTATTAATCACGAACCCTTTTATGAGTTCGCGCTCTTGCGACTCCAGCAACTCCATCGTTCCTACTAACGACGCAAAAACTCCGCCACGATCAATATCGCCGACAAGAATACATGCCGCGTTTGCAGCCCGCGCCATTCGTAGATTCACAATGTCATGTTCGCGAAGGTTGATTTCCGCGGGCGATCCTGCGCCTTCCAGCAAAATCATTTCGTAGTCAGAAGCAAGTTTGCGATAGCTTTCCAACACGGCAGGAAAAATTTGCTCCACGCGTTGCGTGTGATAATCCCTCGCGGAAACCTGCCCCCAGATTTTGCCGAGCAGCACAACCTGCGAACTCGAATCCGAACGCGGCTTGATGAGCACGGGATTCATTTCTACGCAGGGCGCGATACGGCACGCTTCCGCCTGCAACGCCTGTGCGCGGCCAATCTCGCCACCATCCGGCGTGGATGCTGAATTCAGCGACATGTTCTGAGCTTTGAACGGAGCAACACGGACACCGTCATCGGAAAAGATCCGTCCCAGTCCCGCGGTGATGATGCTCTTGCCCACGTGCGAAGCCGTTCCGAGGACCATCAATGCGCGGGCCATGCAGCCATCATATTGCGTCAGCTAATTTGCGCAAACCAATTTGCGTGGACCAGTTTGTGCTTGACCAATATTTAACGCGGGTGATAAGTTTTTCCCTCTGGTGTACGGGAAGGCGGTGCAAATCCGCCACTGCCCCGCAACTGTAAGCGCGGAGGCTGAACAAGCAAGCCACTGGGTCATGTTGCCTGGGAAGGCAGTTCAGCCGATGAAGCGCAAGTCAGGAGACCGGCCAGATCCCAATCATGGGCATACCGATTCCGGTGGGAGAATCGGGACAGCTTCTAGTGATGTTCCTGACTCGCAGCTGCAAATGAATCCCGCCTTGGCCCAGACACGCGTCTGGAGCAGGGGCATAGTTTGTACTTCGGAAAATTTAAGTCCGTTAATTTTGTGGCGAAGCTCTGGTTTGCAGCGAAGTCTCTGCAAACCTATGGGTTGCTGATCGGCATTTTTGTTTTGCCGTGCGCGGCAAACCGGATTGTTCACGACCAACTTGGACGCGCTGTGACTGTGCCTGACCATCCGCACCGCATTGTTTGCCTCATGCCCAGCGTAACGGATGCGGTTTTCGCGCTCGGAGCAGGCGACGATGTAATCGCCGTCAGCGATTACTCGAAGTATCCGGCAGAAGCAAAAAACAAAATCAGCATTGGATCGTTGATAAATCCTTCCATGGAAATGATTGTCGCCTTGCATCCTGACCTGGCGATTGGCAGCAGCGACTTCAATCGGTTGAAGGGCGTGGATCAAATCGAGAAGTATGGCATTCCTGTGTTTATGGTGCGTTCGGCCGGGATTGAAGGCATCTACGCATCGCTCTTGGCGATTGGCAACGCACTGAATCGCAACACAGAAGCGGAATTAGCGGTGCGGAAACTTCGCGACCGGGTTGCTGCCGTCAAAGCTCGTGTGGAACATCAGCCAAAGGTTCGCGTGTTTATGTTGATCTGGCCGGATCCCGTCACCACGATCGGAAAGCATGCGTTTATTACTGAAGTGATTGCCGCCGCTGGTGGAGAATCGATTACAGAGAATCTCGCCGAAGATTGGCCCGTGATTGGCTTCGAGTCAGTGGTCACCATGGCGCCGGAACATTTGTTGCTCGTACATGACGGGCGCGTTTTTTTCGATGATCTGGAAAAGCGGCCCGGCTGGGACACTTTGCCGGCCATCAAAAATCGCAGCGTCTATTACACCGACGATCGCATGTACTCTCCCAGCCCGGTTGCGATTGACGCGCTGGAAGAACTGGCAAAAGATTTTCATCCTGAGGCGGATGCTCCGCTTCCTACCAAAAACCAATAGCGTGGGATGTTCGGGAAGGCGGTGCGAATCCGCCACTACCCCGTAACTGTAAACGCGGAGGGCTGAGCAGCATTGCCACTGGAACATTTGTTCCGGGAAGACAGCTCAAGCCTGAAGATGCGTGAGTCAGGAGACCGGTCCCGCAGAAAATTTCCGAGGGGAAAATGACGAATAGTTTCTTGCAACGAGCAAGCACTTTGCTTGCAATTTATGTAGGGCTGGCTTTATCGCCCCTGAGTTTTGCGCAAAACACAATTTCCATTCATGGCACGGTGCAGGATCCGCTGGGAGCTGTGATCTCTGGCGCGCAGGTGGAACTGCTCCAGAAACAACAACCGGTCGCCACTGCCAAAACCGATGGCCAGGGAAATTACACCTTGCAGGCGCCTTCCGCAGATCGTTACCAGCTGTGCGTTTCCGCCGATTCGTTCAAAACAAAGATGACGGATTCCGTTTACGTTTTTTCTGCAGGCGAGCGGAAAATTGACGTCACGTTGAGCCCTGGGGGCTTGGTCCAGGAAATTACCGTTACCGCGAACGGCATGCCAACGCCGGAGGCCCAGGTAGGCGCGGCGGTTTCTGTTCTGAACAAGAATGAATTTCCGGCAGCCATCGATGTGCAGCAGCCTATGCGCCTCGTCACCGGAGTGCAGATGACGCAGACCGGCCAACTTGGTGGTACGAGCGCTCTTTTTATTCGCGGCGGCAATAGCGATGCCAACAAAGTTCTGATTGACGGCCTTCCTGCAAGCTTCCTCGGCGGTTTTGCGGATTTCGCCACATTGCCGGCAGCGGGGATAGATGAAATCGAGGTCCTGCGCAGCCCGAACAGCGCGCTGTACGGGTCAGACGCGCTCGCTGGCGTTGTCAGCCTGACTACTGCGCATGGAATCACGCCACTGCCTTTGATCACCTACGCGGCGGATGGCGGAAATTTCGGGACCTATCATCAAGAGGGAAGTGTGGGAGGGGCTTTTCGCCAGTTCGATTACTTCTCTGACATTTCTTCCATCTACACCCGTGGCAACTTGCCCCGCGATGCTTTTCACGGGACAACCTACGCAGGCAACTTCGGCTGGACTCCACTTGCCAATACCAGCCTGCGTCTGACTGTTCGACACCTGGATAACAGCATCGATTTGCCGAATGCCATTCAGCTTTACGGAATTCCCGACAGCGAAGGGCAGACGGACAACGACACATATATCGGCCTGACTTTGGAAAATCAGACAACGGAACGCTGGCATAATTTGCTGCGCTACGGTCGCGTTCGTTTGAAGGAGTTGTTCACCGACTACGCTCCTACAGGGATTCCTTTCGATTGCTTCGCAGAGGGAGTGACCTCGTGCTTTCTTGGCGAGCCGGTCACGGTGCAAGGCGGCAATGGATTTTCCGCAAGCGGCCAAGCGATTTTCCAGTTCACGGGAACTTATCCCAGCCAAAGTTTGAACACCACCAATCGCGACTTCTTATATGCGCAGTCGGACTACCGCATCAACGCGCATACGGTTGGGCTATTCGGATTCAAATATGAAAACGAACGCGGACGCGATTTCAGTACCGGTTTTACCAACTTTGCCACGCAGCGCGGCAACTACAGCTACACCATGCAGATTGCCGGCGATTTCTTCAACCGTCTGTATTACAACCTGGGCAGCGGCGTGGAAGATAACGCGTTGTTCGGCGTAAAAGCCACGCCGCGCGCATCGCTGGCGTATTACTTGCTTCGGCCCAGCAATTCCAGTTTTTTAAGTGGCACAAAAATTCGCGCCAGTTATGGAACCGGTATCAAGGAGCCAAGTCTCAGCCAACAATTCAGTTCGTTGTTCAATCTGCTGCAAGGCAGCGGCGAAACCCAGCTCATCCAGCAATTTGGAATTTCTCCGGTAGGCGCGCAGCAATCCAAAACATACGATGGTGGAATTGACCAGCAATTCGGCAATGGTAAAGGTCGTGCCAGTATCAGCTATTTCCACAATGAATTCACCGATGTTGTCGAGTTTGTGCCGCAGCAGGGATTGTTGGATTTCGGCGTTCCCTCTACGGTGGCCGCTGCTGCCCAGTTCGGCGCTTACGTAAACTCGCAGGCCTTCCGCAGCATGGGAGTGGAAACCGAGGTCGAGTACAAGATCACCAATAACCTGATGGCGCGTGGAGGGTATACCTACCTCGATGCGGTCATCCAGAAATCATTTTCCAGTGATGCGCTGGCTCCGACCGTCAATCCGAGTTTTCCCAGCATTCCGATCGGAGCGTTTTCTCCGCTTGTAGGCGCCCGTCCATTCCGGCGCGCCCCGCACTCCGGATATTTACAGTTAAGTTATACGCAACCGAAATGGGTTGCGATCTTCTCAGGAACACTGGTGGGCCGGCGCGACGATAGTGATTTCTTGTCAGACTCGAACTTCGGCGGGCCGAGCCTGTTGCTGCCGAATCGCAATCTTGACGCGGCTTATCAGCGATTCGATCTGGATGGAAGTTACCGCGTCGCGCGATTCGCGGAGATGTACACATCCGTTCAAAATCTCTTCAGCCAGCATTACAGCGAAACTTTCGGATTTCCATCGCTGCCATTCACCTTCCGCGCTGGAATGAAATTCAGCTTCGGCGGAGAATCGTGGAAACTTAAAAATTAAGAAGTTAAGAAGAACTATGCGGAGAAGTGTAGAAAACGCATGCCGCAGGTTTTGAGCCTGCGGCATGTTTTTTCGATTAGCGGGCCTGGTATCCACTCGAGAAATATCTTTTGGCAGTACGATTGAAAAGAAAATAGGCGAATACTAAAAGCAGTAGACTGTGCACGATCAATTGGTCTAGAGGCCCGCGGACGCTAATGATCACGTGGAACGCCATCCATGCTATTGCGAGCCAGCGCGCCCAGTTTTTGCCGCGCAGCATATAACCTCCCGCAATCATGGCGAGGATTTCGACGATCGCGATCCATACGATGTCATATTCCAACGGATGCTGGATTTTGTATTTGCTCAGATGAAAAGCAAGTCCGGCCACGCCGGTGATGATGTAGAGCCAGCTTATAAGTGTGACTGCGAGAGGCCGTTTGTTCATCGTACCTATAAGTTATAGATGATTTTCTGTTCGCCGGTGGAACACATAGACGGGATGGCCTTGATCGGTAGCGACAAGTTCCGCGCGCACGCGGAAGACATTTTCGACGTTTTCCCGGCTCAGGACTTTCTCGCGCTCGCCAACGTCGATCAATTTGCCGCTTTGTACCAGGACAACAGAGCTTGCGTAGCGGGCAACGGCGTTTAAATCATGGGTAGCGAAAACGACTGCTTTGCCGTCTTTGGCGAGAGTGGAGCAAAGTTCCAGCACTTCGAGTCCGTGCTCAACATCAAGGTTGGCCGTTGGTTCGTCGAGCAAAATAAAATCAGGATCCACCGCAAGCCCTCGCGCAATCAGCACACGCTGACGCTCGCCGCCGGAAAGTGTCGTGACAGCGCGATCTTTTAGATGAACCACGTCGCAGCGTTCTAAAGCATCTTCTACGGCTTTGCGATCATTCGTTGTCTCGCGTGAAAACCTTCCGCGATGCGGATGCCGTCCCATGGCAACAATCTCCGTCACAGAGAATGAAAAATCCATCGCAGGATCTTGCGGAACAAAGGCAATTCTCTTGGCAATTTCTTTTCGCGAGAAATCGGCGAGCGGCTGAGAATTCAGCAACACCTCTCCTTCGCTGGCATGCCACAACCCCGCAAGCGTGCGCAGCAATGTGCTTTTGCCGCTGCCGTTTGGGCCGACGATAGAAAGCAATTGCCCGGAAGTGAGTGTGACCGTGGCGCCATGAAGAATGTGGCGTCCGTTGCGAGTAATCGAAGCGTTCGTGGTAGCGAGAGTATTCATCGTTCTGTTGAGTCCCATGATCGCCGCCATAATAAGAAGATAAAAACCGGCCCCCCGCAAAGCGCCGTGACTACGCCAAGTCGAATCTCTGTCGGAGGATGGATGGTGCGGGCCGCCAGGTCGCAGAGAATAAGGAATGCGGCTCCGGCCAGCGCGCTCGCGGGCAACAATCGTTTGTTCGACGGGCCAAGTATCAGGCGCACCGCATGCGGCACAACCAACCCTACGAACGCTAACATTCCTGCGACGGCCACGGCCGCGCCGGTAAGCAATGCGGCCGTCAAAGTCAGCAATCGCTTGGAGGACTCGATGTCCAATCCCAAGGAAGCTGCGGTTTCTTCGCCCTGCTGCAACAAGTCGAGATCGCGCGATTGAATCATCGCCGACGCGACGCCCAAAACGATAAACGGAGCGCAGATCCAAAAATGAGTCCACGTCCGCGAATCGAGACCGCCCATCATCCAGAAAACAATTTCCTGCGCGATCTGCCAATCCACAATATGAAGAGACAATAAAAGGCTGGAAATGGCCGTCAGCAATGTTCCCACGGCAATGCCTGCCAGCAGGAGAGTGGCAACGGGGGTGACGCCTCCGCGGGTGGCCATGGCGTACACAAGAAAGAGCGCCAATAGGGCGCCAATGATCGCTGCAATCGGTAACGAGATGACTGAATGCAAGGTCCATCCGGCGACGAATGCGATCACCGCGCCAAGTACCGAACCTGGCCCGGCTCCTACCAGACTCGGCTCAGCCAGCGGGTTCCGAAAGAGCGCCTGCATAATCACACCGGCAGTCGCGAGTCCCGCGCCAACAAAAACGGCGACTGCAACGCGTGGCACGCGAATCAGCCACACGATCACAATGTCTGCTTCGCTCAACCCAGTTGTGTTTACCCAATGCGGGAAAATCTTTGTGCCAATGACATGCAGAATCGTCTGCCAGGGAATCGGCGTACTGCCGATGGCGATACCCGCAAGAATGCTGATGAATAACACCGGAAGCAGCACAACGTAGAACATTCCTAAACGGAATCGTTGGCGCTCGCGAATGGCAGGCACGGAGGAATTCACGACTTCAGCGTGGGCACTCACAGTTTTGCGCCTGCGGCTCTCGCTGAATTTCCATATAAGGCGGTAGCCATGGTCTTGAGCAGGGAAGTGGCGTATGGCGAACTGGCAAAGAACGTTGGTCCTTCGATCACTACAATGTGATGATCGCGCGCGGCCTGTGTGTGCGCGATCGCCGGATCTTTCAGTAAGCGCTCTTTAGTCTGTTCCAGTTCTCCAGGATTCGCACCGGCAAAAATCCACTCCGGGTCCCACTTCACAATCATTTCACTGTTCACTTCGTCGTAGCCTTGCAATCCGCCTTGCGCGCCAACATTCACGCCACCAAGTTTCTCCACCACATCGTTAAACAGTGTTTCGCTGCCGTAGCTGTAATTTCCACCCATCCCCAGAATGCGTGGCGCATGCGCATTCTTCGGCCGCATGGCTTCCGCTTGTTGCACCGCGCTGCGGAATTTCTCTTCTTCGACGCGCGCCGAGTTTTCTTCTCCTGTGAGATACCCAACCAGCCCGATGCTCTGGGCAACTTGATCGAGTGTCTCGAAGCTGGTGAACATGCGGTAGGTTGGCACGCCGGTATTTCGCGTGAGGCTGGTGAAGTCGGAGCGGGCACTGCTGGAAACCAAAATTAAATCCGGATCCAGCCGCAACACCCGTTCCGGATCGCTGGCAATCGTCGGATGATATTGCTGCGCATACGAAACAATGTTGCTTACGCTGGGTTGAAACGCGCTGGCGCTCACCGCTACCACACGCTGCGGCGGCACTAACGAATAAAGAAATTCATCAATGGAATAGAACTGCGAAACGATCCGTTGCGGTGGATGTTTAATTTTTACCGGAAAGTCATCGTTATCGACCGATTGTCGCGGATACTCCAGGCCGCCCACTCGCACATCGAATGCCGGATGCGCACTGACCAGCTTGGGCAATTGCAATCCTCCCGGCGGGGAAGCGAACCGCTGCACGGCAGCCGCCATGGTGCCGACTAACATCGCCAGCGCCAATGGAGGAACAATACTTTTCAATCCGCTTGTCATGTTTGTTGGTTACTCGGAAACACTTCGTTTCAGAACCAAAAGTCTCACCACGCCCTCGACCATCGTGGCCCGCTTTTTTGGTTCATCTCCCGCAACGAGGCATTCGCGCCCGCGCTCAACTCGACTTTGCGCCCAAACAGCCACAGCAAATCGGACAAGCGATTCAGATACGCAATTACGTTCGGTTCAACCGCTTCGCCGGACTCAGCCAATCGCACCACGCCGCGCTCTGCGCGACGGCAGATGGTGCGCGCCAGGTCATATGCTGCGCCCACTGGATGTTCTCCCGGCACCGACCAATCCGCCAGAATTCCTTCTATCGCTTCCAGTTCATGCACTTGGTCCGTGAGTGCATCGACCATTTCCGTAGTTACGGGAACTTGCCCTTTGCGGCTTTCGGGAGGCGTGGCGAGCGCCGATCCAACCTGAAAAAGCTGCCGCTGAATGGCTTTCGTCCGCTCGCGCAGATTTTCGTCTTCGCATAACGACCGCGCCAATCCCATGGCAGAGTTGAGCTCGTCCACGGTGCCGTAGGTTTCCACGCGCAACGATGATTTAGAAACTCGAATGCCTCCGGCAAGCCCAGTCTGTCCTGTATCGCCGCGTTTAGTTGCGATGCTCATTGTTTGACCCCCCGCATCTTCTTTTTTAGAAACCCGCTTATTTTCTTGCAACCCGCTTAGGGCGCATCTTTTTACTTGATTCCTGATAGGCCAATTGTCGTTCGTCTCGCTCTTGTTATTTCGAGCGGACCTAGAAATCTGCTTTCAAATTCACGTTATTGATGCATGAAGGACTTGCGAAGAATTTCAGAAGGCGGGCAAACAGATGGAACGAGTCGCAGCGAGCCGCATTCTTTCTGATCTCCGCAGAAAGTCACTCCGGATTACCTCAGGTAGGTCTCCTGGCTCAGAGGTTGGCATTGCCTGCCGTTCTGCCTTCCCCGGCTGAGCCGAGTGGCATTGTGAAACGGCTTACCTCTTTACAGTGGCGGGACCGCGCCGGTATTTCACCGGACTTCCCTGTTACGCCCCAATGGGCACCTGAAGCAATTAGAAGTTAAACACCACCCAGGGGCTAAGTCAACGTATAGGCGCGAAAAGAAACGAAAGAATTGAAACGGCGCCACTGCAAAACATATTTCCGTTGCCATGCGCGTTGCCATTTACCATTCAAGTGGTATTAGGTCTCTTATGAAGGCACTGCTGCTTTCCAGTTACCGCCATCTTGAACTTGCAGAGCTTCCCGTTCCCGCACTCGCGCCGGATGAGGTGCTCGTTCGCATTGCGGCCTGCGGAATCTGTGGAAGCGATGTCCACGGTTACGACGGATCTTCCGGACGAAGAATTCCACCCATCGTCATGGGGCACGAAGCTGCCGGAACGATCTCGGCGATTGGATCGGCGATTACAGGCTTTGACGTTGGTGACCGCGTTACCTTTGACTCAACCATCTTCTGTGGCAAGTGTGCCTATTGTCTGCGTGGACAAACGAATCTGTGTGATCATCGGCAGGTCTTTGGAGTTTCTTGTGGCGACTATCGCCGCAATGGAGCGTTCGCTGAGTATCTAGTGGTTCCGCAGCGGATCCTCTACCATCTGCCGGAAAATCTTTCATTTCAAGAAGCGGCCATGCTGGAAGCTGTTTCGGTTGCACTGCACGCGGTTTCACTTTCCGCGATCCGGCCCGGCGATTCTGCTTTGGTCATGGGTGCCGGAATGATTGGATTATTGGCGCTGCAAGCATTGCGTGCTGCTGGATGTGCGGCTGTATATGTAACGGACCTCGACCCCATACGCTTGAAACTCGCCCAACAACTTGGCGCGACCGCAACACTTCCTGCAGCAAAAGAGGCTTTGATTCCCGCGATCCTCGAGCGCACGCAAGGTTCTGGCGTTGATGTGGTCGTGGAAGCCGTTGGCCAAGGTGCGACGGTTGCCAGCGCGGTGGGATGCACGCGCAAGGGTGGCACTGTAACTTTGGTCGGAAATATCGCGGCGGAAGTTCCCGTGCCGTTACAAAAAATCGTTACCCGCCAGATTCGTTTGCAAGGATCATGCGCCATCGCTGGAGAATATCCGCAGGCGATTGAATTCCTGGCGAACGGAAAAATTACAGTGAAATCTATGATCAGCGCAGTCGTGCCGCTTGAAGAAGGGCAGCAGTGGTTTGATCGTTTATATGCGCGGGATTCCGCGCTGATGAAAGTGCTTCTTACTCCTTAACATTCCGCTATGCCTGACACTTTATTCGATCTCACCGGCAAAGTTGCAATCGTCACCGGCACCAGCCGCGGCCTCGGGCAGTACATGGCGCGTGCTCTTGCGAAAGCAGGGGCGGACCTTGTGCTGACCAGCCGCGACGTGAAGACTCTTGCGCCTTTTGAGGCGGAGATCAAATCCCTTGGACGCAAGGCGATTTCGCTGGAACTCGATGTCCGCAACCTTGAAAGCATTCAACGGATGGCCGTAAGCGCACAAGAGGCGTTTGGCCACATCGAAATTCTTGTAAACAATGCGGGCTGCAACGTACGCAAGCCGGCGCTTGATGTTTCCTGGGATGACTGGAATCTTGTACTCGACACCAACCTTCGCGGAAGCTTTTTTGTTTCTCAGGCCATTGCTCGCCAAATGGTTGAACGTAACTATGGCCGGATCATCAATATTGG
>DASXCC010000240.1:0-7725 GCA_036491415.1 Terriglobales bacterium
AAGCCCGTCCCCTAATAAGACCGGGGCGATGGTTAATTTAATTTCGTCCACCAAGCCGAGTTCCAGAAAACGCTGGGACAAGATGGCCCCACCCCCGAGCCAGATATTTCGATAGCGAGGCGCGAGTTTTTCATGGAGGAGCGTCGTGAGATCGCCCGCGTAGAACTCGACGCTCTGTCTTGTGGACGACAATTTCCTTCCGGTCACCACAACGGTTGGAGTATCGCCATAAGGCCAGCCCAGTTCAAGCGCATGTTCATAGGTGCGCGAGCCGAGCACGTAGCAGTCTATGGTTTTGACAAAAGCCACAACTTCTTCCTCGGAAATGGAAACCCCGCATTCGTAAATGCGGCCAGTGCTCTCCAGCCAGGAGACGGTGTTGTCCTTCTTTGCGATGAACCCATCCAGACTTGAAACCACGTGCAGAGTTACTTTTGATCCCGTTTCATTTCCACTGCCCGACATAATTTCACCTCGCTCTGGAACGACATCGATCTACACGCGGGAACGAACGAAGGGGAACGATTCCTCTTGGCCCGTAAAGATCGTACAAGAAATCTGCAGCAGTCTGCCTGATCTTACGTCCGCGAATTCCAATCCATCGACTCTGATGCCCATCATGACAATGATGTACCTGTTCTAAACTACGCTTCCTCGCTGTGGTTGACCGAAGACAGCGGCGATGCGGAAAGCGGGGCAGTAACCGCCGTGAAAGGGCTTGTCCGGCATTCTAGGGGTTGGGGGCAGTTCCAATGGTTGGGTTAGCCGTGACAGGGCTAGTGTGCTTCTTCGCCAAAAAACCATTGCGGATGAGGGAAAGTTGATTAGCTGGAATGCTAGTAGTTTTGTCTGGCCAAATAGTGGGCCAGAGCGAGTATCGAATTCCAGACGGGTAACCAGGGCCATCCTTTCGGAATGTTGGCCTATAGAGCACGCATATAAATGGGGTGATATCCAAACCCCCACTGTGGGTATTATCCTCGATCTCCTTCTTACTCATAACCAACGTCAGAGCTTGTGGCGGAGAATCAGTATTCGGGAATATAAGCAGCCCCGTGCTCGAACTGATATAGGATGTTGCATCACACAGCCTCTCAATCGGGGGTTTGGGAGATTCAATCAATTGGAGTGGATACAGCCTCGGAACGATCAACGCATTGGCTGCTGGAGTCAGGCCGCTATTGTGAATGGTGATCTCGAAAGTCACATGCGCCCCGTCCTTATCGAAAGTAAGGGGGCTCACAACCGTAGCGTCGTTAACGAACACCCATGGCCGTTGAGTCAATTCCAACTGTCTTGCGGTAGTGTCGGCGGCATTCGTAGCGGCATCGGCAGAACGCTTGCTTTCGCAGAAGATAAAAATAGTGATGATGGTATACGCCGCGACGAACGCGAGAGTAAATGTCGAAACAACTTTCTCGTAGACCTTGCGCTCAGTTTTAACTTCTATGGGGTGAGTAATCTTAAGTTCGGCGCTGAGGATTGGCGGGGCGTGTTGAGCTTGTTGTGCGGTCTCACTTGCATCATGTTGAGCACGGCTTTGTTCTTGCAGTTTCTTAGCTAGGTTATCGATGCAATCTCTTAACTCATGCAACGCATTTAACAGACGGTTCGCGGTTGCGATAAGCTGCTGTGTTAGGAAATCCATATGAAGGAACCGGAATACACCGAGGGGCCCGACGCGCAAAAGAACTTTGAAGAGGGATGAAAGCTTCATTCAAGGTTCTCAAAGCCGCAATTGTACAGGTGAAGAAGAAAAAGCAGAAAGGTTCTTCTTCCTTTTCGGCGGAAACCACAGAAGCCTGACAAGGGCTGAGCGAGGACTTCCGATGCTAAGTTTGTGCAATGCGCGCTCATATCGAAGCCGCAGGAAATATGACAAAATTAGATATGACAGCCTCCACTCGCACTCCGATCTTTCAAGTTGACGCCTTCACAACTCGCCGCTTCGCGGGAAATCCAGCAGCGGTCATGCCGATGGAAAGCTTTCCGGAAGATAGCGTCATGCAGTCGATTGCCGCGGAAAATAATTTGGCGGAGACGGCGTTTCTGGTTCGCGACGGCGGCGATTATCACCTGCGCTGGTGTACGCCCGCGGTAGAGGTGCCTCTATGCGGACATGCCACGCTGGCCAGCGCGGCGGTCGTAATGGAAAAACTGGAACCTGGACGAAATGAAGTTGTGTTCCATTCCGCAAGCGGACCTTTGACGGTGACCCGCGCCGGGACAAGTTACGTAATGAACTTTCCCGCGCGCCCGTCGCAAAAGACTTCCCTGCCCCAGGGATTTGCCGAAGCATTAGGCGTGACTCCGGTGGAAGTTTTTGTGAATGACTTTAATTATCTCGCCGTATTGCCAGACACGAAAACGTTGCGCGAACTTGCTCCGGACATGGCGGCCTTGGCCCGCGCCGACCGGGACGGAGTGATCGTCACCGCCAAAGGCAACGACGGATATGATTTCATCAGCCGGTATTTTGCTCCGGCCAAAGGTATTGCAGAGGATCCGGTCACCGGCTCTGCACATTGCATGCTGGCGCCGTACTGGAGCAAACCACTGAACAAAACAGAATTCCGCGCCTTCCAGGCGTCTCCGCGTGGCGGAGAAGTCATTTGCCGCCTTATGGGCGACCGGGTGGAGTTGGAGGGAAAATGTGTTTTCTACATGGAAGGTTCGGTGGAAATATAAAACAGTTGCCGGTTGGTAAATCCATGCTGGACCTATTGAACCGCTTCTGCTGTTTCAAGCTCGCGTAGATCGCGACCGCGAGTTTCATGTCCAAAGATAGCCACCAGCAATAAAGATCCTATAGCCGGAATTGCGATTAATCCCGCCGCCAATGCGAAAGCGGGGACGAGTGTGAGAGCTGCGAGACCTTGTGCAAGCACTCCACCGATTTTGCTGCAACCCGCAACCCAACCGGTGGCGCGCCCGCGAAGGCGAACAGGAAAACTTTCCGATGTGTAGGGCAGCAGAATCGAAATGACCGCGCTGGTGCCAACCACCAGCAACGAGACGGAAATAAGTGGATTGGAGAGCCGCAGCAGAGTGGCGAACAATCCGAGCGTCGTAATGCCGATGGCCAGGATCAGAACTCGTTTGGTGCTCCAGACGGTGTAGAGATACGTAGTGATGCCTATAGTAGGAACAGCAATTAATGCTGAACGCGCAATCAGCGCGCTCGCAAGGCCGACACTGCGCCCGGCAGCGATCAAACTTCCCGGCAGCCAAAGAAGCACTCCGAAATTTACGAATCCCCACGCCAGCGCAACAAGCGTAAGCGCCATACCTAAGCCGAGCAATGGACGCAAATTCTCATGCATGCTGGGTTTCTGGTTTGCGCTACTAACAGCTTCGATTTTCGGATCGTTTATGGGAGTGGTGGAAATTACAGAGCCATACCGAGCAAGCACGGCTTTCGCTTCTTCATAACGGCCCATCTCAAGCAGAAAACGCGGCGACTCTGGCAAAAGCGAGCTGAGAGCCACAAGAATGAGCCCCGTGGGAAATCCCAGGAACCACATGATCCGCCAGCTAAAGTATGGTTGTAATAGCGCCGACGATTCGCTCGTGGCAAAGTAACCACCGACTGTGCCGATGCCGCCGAGAAGAACCAGGCACCATCCGCGATGCTTGGTTGGCAGGATTTCTGCAAGCAACGCGTTCGCAACGGGCAACATGCCACCAGCGGCGAGCCCCATGATGAAGCACATGATCAAGTTCCATGTGAATGATGGCATGGCTCCGCAGATAGAAGTGCCGACAAACATAACCGCAGCCAGCAGAATAGCGGCGCGGCGGCCGTAGATATCAGCCAGCGAGCCCCAAATAAAAGATCCGGCAGTGGTGCCAAGGAGCGCGACAAAAGGCAATACCGCAACGGATGAAAAAACCAGACCGTACTCAACGCGCATGCCGGGCACGACAAAGCCCAGCGATGCCGCCTTCATCACATCTACTACAAGCGCAACTCCAAGCAGAAAAATTTGGATCCAATGAGCTTTTGTGAGCGGCGCATCTTCCGGCGGCGTGATCGACATATAACCGATATGCTGCTTGCGGGCCGATGGCAGAAGCCCATAAGCCGCGGCAGCGACACCAAGAAGAATGCAAGCCATTCCAGCGAGCATACCTGTTGTCATTGGCATGCCAACAAGCCGAAAGTGGTTGAAGCGGCCCATCCAGAACATCGGCAAATGCAAAATTACGCCTGTCGCCACCATGGCAGAGCCAATCCAAAATGCGGACATTTTTTGCCAGGTGGCGAAGAGAGATACTTTTCGATCCATAACTATGCTCATCCTCCAATGCGTTGTGGAAAATAGAGCTGAAGTTACACTTTATCATCGCGAATTGCGATAGTATGAATGCATTATTCCTCGTATATTTCCGTATTCCAGAGTCCTTCCCCCAAAGTAAGCATCCGATATAAAAGAGATAGAGATAAAGAGATTCTGTACCCGCTTTTTAATCTTGCGGAAGCACCAAGCAAGTAAATCCGGTAATAACAATTGCGAAACTTATCCATCACTTTTTCACGTTTTTTTGACGAATTAATACGACGAACCAACACAGAGAAATTCCAGCTCAAATCGAAGCTTAGGAGAATGCGATGAGTGAAGTAGCTACCCCCACAGCTGTTGAACAATTCGAAGCGCCCGCCTATAAGGCAAAAGCTTTTGCAGCGAAGAGCGCAACATCAGGATTGGCGGCGCATTCAGTGCCACGGCGCGAGTTGCGTCCCGACGATGTTCAAATTGAAATTCTTTTTTGCGGAGTTTGCCATTCAGACTTGCATCAAGTGCGCGATGAGTGGCGAAGCACCATGGCCACGGTTTATCCATGTGTGCCGGGACATGAAATTGTTGGCCGCGTCGTAAAAAAAGGTAAAGCCGTAAAAAAGTTCAAAGAAGGCGACACCGTGGGCGTGGGTTGCATGCTCGATTCATGCGGCAAATGTCCAAGTTGCATAGGCGGTGACGAGCAATTCTGTGTGAACTTCCCAACTCTCACTTATAACTCCGAAGACAAAATTCTTGGTGGCGTTACCTTGGGCGGATACTCTGACAGCATCGTAGTCAAGGAAGACTTCGTACTGCGCATATCAAACAAACTTGACCTGGCCGGCGCAGCTCCTTTGTTGTGTGCAGGTATTACCACATACTCCCCGCTGCGTCACTGGAACGTTGGCAAAGGACAGAAGGTTGGCGTGGTTGGTCTCGGTGGCCTGGGACACATGGGCGTGAAATTTGCAAAAGCTTTCGGCGCGCACGTGGTGCTGTTTACCACGTCTCCGAAGAAGACAGCCGATGCGCAGCGCCTGGGAGCGGATGAAGTCGTCATTTCCACCTTGCCCGAACAGATGCAGAAACATGCCGCGAGCTTCGACTTCATTCTGGATACAGTTTCCGCGCCGCACGATCTCAACGCATATCTAAACCTCGTCAAGCTCGATGGCACCATGACACTTGTGGGCGCTCCGAATGAACCGGCTCCTGTGGCAGCTTTTGCTCTGTTGTTTCGGCGCCGTAGACTCGCGGGGTCCATTATCGGCGGCATTCGTGAAACTCAGGAAATGCTGGATTTCTGCGCCGAGCACGGCATCACCTCAGATATCGAGCTGATCAAGATGCAGGACGTCAATCAAGCATATGAACGGTTGTTGAAGAGTGATGTGAAATACCGCTTCGTGATTGACATGGCGTCGCTGAAGTAATCCGCGGTAATTTTTCGGATAAGAACTCGACGGGCAAAAGCTCGTCGAGTTTTTATTTGTATCGATTGTAGAAGTTTGATTTATCCGCCAAATTCAATAATTTCTTCTTTATATCTCTGTAATTGGCCTATCATGCTGGTAATAGCCATTTCTACCAGTGGCAATTTCCCGCTGTTTAGGTGGGTCCAATGATCTATCGGGTACTGCTTGGGGCAGTTGTGTTGTATTTCTCATTCGCGCAAAGCGCGGTCGCTCAGATAATGAGCATTCCTACATCGGGCTTCGGCCAATTCGGCTCCACCAACGTTCTTGGTGGTTCATCGGTTATGCCTGGGCTCACCTCCGTCGAACAAATGACGAATAATCTATGGGCGATTAGTGAAGGAGCCGCGCACAATCATAGCCCGCTGGAGAATGCTTCTGGTTCTGCCTCTAAGTTGGACTTGAAGGCCCCGGGAAAAGCTCGCAAAGAATATAGCAAGGGTTACCAGCTTCTCATGCAGAAAGATTACAAAGGCGCGGTTGATCATCTAACGCTGGCCCTCGAAAGATATCCGGAATTCGTCGCCGCGCATAACGCGCTAGGATCTGCATATTTAAATCTCGGCCAAAATGATAATGCCCGGCAACAATTCGCCCGCGCAATCGAACTGGACGACCATTTGCCGAACTCCTATCTGAATCTGGGTTGCGCGCAGTTAGCGTTGAAGGATTATCGGTCCGCAGAAGAATCCGTGCAGAAAGCTTCCTCAATTGCTCCCATTGATCTGCAGTTGGCGACGGCACTGAGCTATACCCAGCTCATGAATCATGACTATGACAGCGTCGTAAAAACCGCGAACGATGTGCATAGCCGCAAGCATGAGGGAGCAGCAATGGTGCACTATTTTGCGGCGGCCGCCTGGGACAATCTGGACAATCCCAAACAATCGCAGATTGAACTGGAAACATTATTAAAGGAAGATCCGAAATCTCCAGCTGCAGAACAGTCTCGGCAGATCATTGCGGAAATCAAGGCTGAGGCAATTAAAAAGGAACTAACGGTGAAACAACGGGCGACAGGAACCGAGACTGCCGCGGATTCCACCGAAAGAACGCGCGTTGCGGACGAACAAACAAGAGCACGCCAACAATTTGCAACCCAGGAAGTCCAGGAACAGAAACAAATCGATGAAGCAAAAGCAGAGCCAATGTGCAAGACCTGCACTTCACGATTCACTGAAGAAAAGGAAGTTGCGTTGAATGCAGCGCCCTTTTCTGCTGATTCTTTTACCGTGCGACATGTAGTGGATGAAGTTGCAGTATTTTTCGCCGCCACAGACCATGGCAAATCGGTAACCGACCTTGCGCGGGAGGACATCGGGATTTTGGACAACGCCAAATCACCTGACTCCATTACCGGGTTCCGTAATGAATCGGAATTACCTTTACGGTTGGCAATTGTGATTGACACCAGTGAATCCACCACCCGCAGATTTGCTTTCGAACAACGTGCGGCGACGGATTTTCTGCAAAAGATCCTGACGAATAAAAACGATTCGGCCTTTGTGGTGGGTGTGGCGAACTCGGTCCTTTTAGTGCAGGACTTCACCAGCGATCAGGACCGTATGTCCCACGCGATCGACCAACTGACTCCTTCCGGCGGCACTGCTTTGTGGGATGCCGTCACGTTTGCAGCCAACAAACTGGCAAATGTGAAAGAAACGCAACCTGTCGCCAAAATGCTCGTCGTGATCAGCGATGGTGAAGACAACTCCAGCGGCGCAACACTGAAACAGGCAATTGAAGCTGCGGAACGCGGTGAGGTTTTCGTTTATACCGTGAGCACGCACGACGGGAACGCGAATGATGATCCCACGATGACGGCGACACACACATCGATCGGTGAAAATGCTTTGAAGTTGCTGGCTGACCAAACCGGCGGCACGAGCTTTGTGCCGGGATCCATCACAGGCTTGAATCGTGGTTTAAATCAGCTTCAGGAAGTAATCCGCAGTCGCTATTTAATT
>DASXCC010000241.1:0-11329 GCA_036491415.1 Terriglobales bacterium
TTCCAGTCCGCGCCTTGTTTTTCCGCAACCACCAGGTACATGGCCCACAGGACTGATGCGGGAGAATTAATGGTCATCGAAACCGTCGTTTTCTCCAGATCAATTCCCGCAAAAAGAATTTCCATGTCTTCGAGCGAATCAATCGCCACGCCACACTTGCCCACTTCGCCTTCGCTTGCCGGATGGTCGGAGTCGTACCCCATCAGCGTGGGTAGGTCGAATGCGACGGAAAGTCCTCCTCCGCCTTGCTCCAGCAAATAGCGATAGCGCTTGTTGGTTTCCTCGGGCGAGGCGAACCCCGAAAATTGCCGCATGGTATATAGCTTGCCGCGGTATCCGCTGGCGTGAATACCCCGAGTGAACGGCGCTTCCCCTGGATTGCCTAAATATTTTTCAGCAGCCCAGTCCTCAGGAAGATCCGCACGCGTATACAAACGCCGTATTGGAGCGCCAGAGACAGTAGTAAAACGGGCCTGACTATGTTCATGCTCATCGAGGTTTACGCCGCTGGCAGCGCCGATTGGTTTTTCCGGGGATTTCTTTAAGCTTGGAGCGAGTGTTTTCTCGGCCCATTCGGTTTCAGCGGCAGAGGGGCGCCTTTGCGCGATGACATCGGCGATCGGATTTTTCGTGACCGGCGGTTTGGACTTTTCCGCCATAAATAAAACACCCCGCGACTCGATCATAGGAGGACTCAAGCCGCAGGGCAAGCTAGGGCGTGGTAGGAGCAGTCTCTAGCTAAATCTGGTTGTCATCATCATGCGCGCTTAGGTCTTTCACTGCACTTGGGGAATGACCATCCGATGCACGATGGATCTGAATCGGTCCGTTCACGTTTTTCAGTTCGATGCGACTTCCGCCGCTCCCGATCTCGCCGTCCAGCTTATGCCCGACCAGTTGATGATTCACGCTTAAACCGAAATCATTGGAAATGCCACCTGTCACTGTAGAAGCCTCGACCCGGCCTTTGATGTCTGAGGGCAGCGTTAAATCCACCGGTCCATTCACGGAGGAAACTACGATGTGTCCGTTTCCGGAAGGATTAATTTGCGCCTCGGCAGGACCGTTAATGGTGGAGAGTTTCACTTCTCCCGTAAGTCCCTTTGCCGTAAGCCGGCCATTGATGCAGGAAGCTTCGACATCACCATTGATGTTACTTATATCGAGGGAGCCATTGATCAGTTTGATCGCGTCGAGGTGAGCATTTTTTGGGACAGTCAAAGTGTATTCAACGGAGGCCGCTTGATCGTCCGAATCCCAATGCTGAGTGCCTTGCGGATATTTTGTTCGGATCGAGATGGAGCCGCTGTCCGCGTTGACTTCAATTTTTGCCTCGTCAAGACGCTTTTGACTGTTGGCGCGCTTTACGGCGTCCACTTTTACTTCGTTACGGTCCCACGAGGAAATATGCACCGCCCCATTAATGTTTTCGAGTGAAACGCGACCGTTAGCATTGATTGGATAGGTCTGGTGGAATTCTGCAGTAAGAGTTGCGGTTTGATCTTTGCCGTGCAGGCGCGTAGTTGCAGCAACGGCGCAGAACAGACACAAAACGAAAGCGCTCCAGATGACGCGTTGATTTCTTCGCATAGCGGTTCCCTCCTGGTGACATGGGATTGGACGGGGCACGCTTCTTTTTGTGAGCAAGGCCAAAAAACAAAAAATGAGATGGGAAAGATGTTGTCGTGCCCCAAGGCAAGATGGAATACGCGGCAGTGCTCGGTTCCTGGGCGGAATTTTTTCGGAGAAGATTCTGTAAGTAACAAAGTTTCGTAAGCGACGAAAGCTTACAGTCCAAACAATTCGCGGAGTCGTTTGGTCTGTGCGCGGCTGACAGGAATTTCTGTTTGCTTCTTGTCGTCCATGCGCAATTGGTAGGAACTCTTGAACCAGGGCACAACTTCTTTGATCCGGTTAATGTTTACCAGATAGGAACGATGGGCCCGCCAAAACAGACTGGGATCGAGGCTGTCGAGCAACTCTTCTAATGTGCGGCAATTGGATTGGCCTTCCATGCCACTGATGCCGCTGGTGACGACGGAAATAATGCCGTCTTCAATGGAAGCGAAGCAGATGTCTTTTTGATTTATAAGGAACAACCGACCGGCTGCTTTTAACAGAATTTTGGATGTTTGCTTCTGTGACTCAAGCATGCGGACAAGCGTTTCCAACCTGTCGGAGGAATCGTCTTTCGGTTCCATTTTGGCGCGAGCTTTTTGGATGGATTGCGCTACGCGTTGGCGGTCGAAAGGCTTGAGCAGATAATCCACCGCGTTGACCTCAAATGCCTTGACGGCATATTGATCAAACGCGGTGGCAAAGACGATTTTTGGCAGCGGCAGTTTTTTATCCAGCAGCTTCTTAATGACGCCGAATCCATCCAGACCGGGCATCTGCACATCCAGAAAAACCAGGTCTGGGTTGTGCTCCCGGATCAAATTGACGCCTTCTACGCCATTCTTGCCTTGGGCGACAACATCCACATCGCCAACATTCTTCAGCAAAAATGCAAGTTCATCCCGCGCCAACTGCTCGTCATCCACGATCACCGCTGAAAGTGCCATGTGCCCTCCACTGAAAGGACAAGAAAAGTATAGCGAATCCGGTTCGGTCAGTGTTAGTGGCGATTCATCATGTTGCCCATGTCAAACTTCTGATAACCCGCTGGCGGCTCAAATAAGCTCGAAGGTTGCGAGCCGACTTGAATGTTCTGCAATTCTCCTGAGCTATTGGGTTCCTCCCATTTAATCGGGAACTTCAACTCTTTATCAATCCAGGCATTCCCGCTTTTGCCTTCTGCGGAAGTCGTAGCGTACTTCACCGCGGACCGGCCATTCACGGTATCGTCTCCAACTCTTTGGCAGCTCCCACCGGGTTTATCCGTCATTTTCTGCCAGTCAGGGCAGGCATTTTCTACGTCGACTGCCTGGAAGAAGATGTACTTATGCTGCTGGGCCATGGGGCCTTCATTCAACTTCATTTCCATGTACATATGCTGCTGGGGCATGATCACGGTCATGGCCTGGGTGTCGTAATTGATGATGACATTTCCGCCTTGACCTTTTTGATCCTGGCTCTCTACGCGCATTTTGTTTTTGATCACATAAATTTTGGCGTTATGCTGGGTCTTTCCATTTTCCGTGCTCACGATATCCGCTGAAAATTCCTGCGCATACAGCGAACAACAAGCAAAGCAAAGCAGTGCCAGACAGATAATACGTACTCCAAATGATCGCCTCATTCGTTAGCTCCTCATGCAATTATTCCCGAGTCTAATGCTCAGTCGAGGCAGCATAGCAGAACTGCCACAATCAAGCAGCAGGGAAGCGCACAGTTTCGCGGAAATGGGCCTCAAAGATTACACTGGCATTCGATGAACTATCTCTATGGGATCAATACCGTCGCCGAAGCGCTGAAAGCGCGCGGGCGGGTTTTTGAATGGGTAGGCGTAGCCAAAGAACGCCATGACATCCGGTTGCAAAAAGTCATTGAAGAGTGCCGAAAAATCGGCATCGCTGTGCGTTTTCTTCCGCGCCCTGAGCTCGACCGGATGGCAGGGAATAATTCGCACCAGGGAATCGTTGCGGTCACTTCTTCCAAACAATATAGCGACTTGGATGACCTGATCTCCGCCAAGCGGGGTGAGCATTCTTTGATTATTGTTTTAGACGGCGTGGAAGACCCGCACAATCTCGGGGCGATTCTGCGCACTGCCGATGCTGCCGGTGCGAATGGCGTGGTCATTCCGGACCGCCGCGCTGCCGGCGTTACAGGAACCGTAGCTAAAACCTCCGCGGGAGCAACCGAACATCTTCCCATTGCAAAGGTCACCAATATTGCGCGGACGGTTGAGGAATTGAAGGAAAAGGATTTCTGGTCTGTTGGTCTCGACGAGCGTGGAGGCCAATCCTACGACAGTGTGGACTACAAAATGAACTGTGCGATCGTTCTCGGAGCCGAGGGCAAAGGCCTGCACGATCTTGTGAAGAAGAAATGCGATTTTTTGGTTTCCATTCCCATGCTGGGGCAAGTGCCGTCGCTGAATGTTTCTGTGGCCGCGGGAATTGTGCTTTATGAAGCTGTGAGGCAGCGGCAAAAGAAATCCAAATGAAGTTTCTCTGTGTTCTTTGCGTTCTCTGCGGTGTGTTTTCGCACGCTGCCGCGCTCGACCGAAATGCATTTACGATTACGAAATACCATCTGACTGCCACCGTCGACCCCGAACAGCAGCGACTGGGAGTTCGCGGCGTGATCACGTTACGCAACGATTCTTCTTCTCCCCAAAAAAATCTCTCGCTGCAAATCTCTTCGACGTTGGATTGGAAATCGATCCAATTCGAAAAACAGCCGGTGCAATTTCTCACTCACGGCTATACCTCGGACATTGATCACACAGGCGAACTTTCCGAAGCGATCGTCACGCTGCCGCGTGAGATTAAGCCGCAAGAAATCATCGAACTGTGGATCGGATACGAAGGTACGATTGCGCTCAATGCCACCCGACTCACCCGCATCGGAGTTTCAGAAGCAGAAGCCCGGCATACCGATTGGGACCAGGTCAGTTCTACTTTCACTGCCGTTCGTGGGATTGGGTATGTGGTTTGGTATCCAGTTTCTACGGAAGCGGCGAGCCTTTCGGAGGGGAATAGCGTTGAGGAAACGGTAGGACGTTGGAAGCAACGCCACGCTGGATCAGAAATGGATGTTTTGTTTGAATCGAATGTGAACAAAGCAATTTTGTTCAGCGGTAATACAAACCTCGCTGAAGTGAATACGCCAGCAGACATCGTTAAAATCGCTGACTTTGGTATGTCGCGCTTTGGAACAGACGTCCCGACTTTTGTGATGACCGATCATCCGAAGCTCGTGGTCGATGCGAACGCGTCTATCTATTATTCTCCGGGCCATGAGGAGATTGCCAAGTCGTTAAGTAAACAAATAGGAGATTTAAATAACTTCATATCTCCTTACTTTCGTGGGGCAGCAGGAATAGAAGTTTTCGATAACCCGGATACTGCCGCAGGATCTTTCAGCAGCGCGCAGCTTTTAATTGTGCCGTTGAAAGTAGCGCCTGAGCAGGAAACCAAGTTGACTCTGATATATGCGTTAATTCATTCCAAACTTTATTGTCGACATGCCTGGATGCAAGAAGGCTTGGTCCATTACACCCAAGTTGAATATTTGGAGCAGCAGAGCGGCAGACAGGCAGCCTTAGACTACCTGTCTGCGCACCAACAAGAGTTGGCGGATGCTGAGAAACAAAACACTCAATCCGCTCACGAGAAACCGCAAGATGCGGATGATCAGTCGCTGCTGAACGGCATCGATGATATTCAGTTCCAAGCCAAAGCCATGCGCGTCTGGTGGATGTTGCATGACATGTTGGGAACGAATGTGAATATTCCTTTGTTGTTGTACGACTATAAATTTTCAGACGATCAATCTGCTGACTACATTCAAAAACTGATCCAGGGCAAAACTCATCGCGACCTGCAATGGTTCTTCGACGATTGGGTTTATCACGACCGCGGCCTGCCAGACTTCCGCATTGCTTCCGTCTACCCGAGTCGATTGCCGACTGGCGGATATTTAATCACGGTAACAGTTGAAAACCTTGGAGCGGCAGGAGCGGAGGTTCCGGTAACCGTAAAAATCCCCACCGGAGATGTGACACAGCGCTTGCAGGTCCTCGGTAAGTCGAAGAATTCCATCCGCTTTGAAGTGCCTACGGTCCCTCAACAAGTGACGGTGAACGATGGCAGCGTCCCGGAAAGCGATATGAGTAACAACACATTCATCGTTAAACAATAAATGCATTTCTGCCGTCTGCATTAGAATTGGAACTCTTCTCTGGAGGCTTCATTGTCTTACATACAGTTTCTGGGTGCGGCGGGTACGGTTACAGGTTCGAAGCATCTCATCAATACATCGTTCGACGGTGACGGCAAAGGCAGATTTCAAGTCCTTATCGATTGCGGAATGTTTCAAGGCCAGAAAGAATGGCGCGAGCGCAACTGGCAGGAAACGCCAATTCCCGCGAAGGACATTGACGCGGTCATTCTCACTCATGCGCATCTCGACCACTGCGGATGGATTCCGAGGTTAGTCAAAGACGGCTTCCGTGGCGCAATTTATGCCACTCCGGCGACAATCGATCTATGCGGCGTCGTGCTTCCCGACTCCGGACATCTTCAGGAAGAAGACGCCGATTTTTACAATAAGAAAAATAAATCGAAGCACCATCCCGCGCTTCCGCTGTACACGCTGGAAGAAGCGGAAAACTGTCTGCAATATTTTCAGGCGGTGCAGTTTGGCGAAACGAAACAATTGAGTCCAGAAGTTTCGTTCCGCTTCGTTCATGCCGCGCACATTTTAGGATCGTCCATGGCGGAGGTCACGCTTAACGTCAAAGGCCAGACGAAACGCATGTTGTTTACAGGCGACATTGGTCGCGTGCGTGACACGACGACCGCGCCCGGCAAAGTCGTGCACTCCGGCCCGCAAGAGGGAGAGTCGGCTGATGTTCTGGTCATGGAATCCACGTACGGAAACCGGCAGCATCCGAAAGATGATCCGCGGCCCGCGCTCGCCAATGTCATTAAGCAAACTGTGCAACGCGGCGGTAGTGTTATCGTTCCGGCCTTTGCCGTCGAACGCACGCAGAAGTTTGCTTTTATGATCAAACAGTTGATGGAGTCTGGCCAGATTCCGCGCGTCCCGGTTTTCTGCGACAGTCCCATGGCCATCAAGGCTGTGCAAATTTTCCTGAAGCACACCGAAGAGTACAGCGACGAAACGAAACAGTTGATCAGCCAATATGGATCGCCGCTTACATGGCCGGGATTTAGTTTTGCTTCGACCGCGCAGGAATCTAAGAAGATCAACGATGCGCATTATCCCTGCATCATTATTTCTTCCAGCGGCATGGTCACTGGAGGCCGCATCCTTCATCATCTCGCGCAGCGCTTGCCGGACCCAAAAAACACCGTGATCTTCATTGGATTCCAGGCTCCGGGCACGCGAGGCTTCACCATCAAGAGTGGCGCCCCGGAAGTAAAAATCTTCGGGGACCTTGTTCCCATCCATGCGCAGATTGCGGCGCTTGAACAATTTTCCGATCATGCCGACCCGCCGGAGTTGCTGGAATGGCTGCGCACATTCAAAAACCAGCCGGGCGTGACGTATCTCGTGCATGGTGAGCCCTCGGCTTCCTCACAACTTCGCGACCTGATGACCAAAGAATTGGGATGGAATGTGCAAATCGCGCAATGGTTGCAGAAAGAAACTCTGAGTTAATCATGCTGACCGAAGACAAAGCCCGCAGTTTTGCAGCGGAATGGTTCGAGGCATGGAATTCGCATGATCTTGAGCGGATTGTTTCGCACTATACCGAAAATGTTGTTTTGATTTCGCCGGTCGCCGCCAAGCTTTTGAACGATCTCAGTGGCGAGGTGAAAGGGAAGCAGGCATTGCGCGCTTATTTCAAGAAGGGCCTCGAAGCCTTTCCACAACTCCGCTTTGAGCCGATTGAAGTGATGTGGGGCCTGTCGAGCGTCGTCCTTCATTATGCGAACCAGAAGGGGACGAAGTCAGGCGAGTTTATGGAATTGGATGCCGACGGAAAGATCACCAAGGTAGTGGCCAACTATTCCGGCTAAACGTGACGTATTTCAAACTGCAGAGGTTCTTCGTTGCGCTCAGCATGGCGAAATAAATCAGATAGCTTTCGTGAATCTAACCAACGCGTCTAATTTCTTTGCAGCTGCTCCGGAATCAATCGATTTTGCGGCGAGCGTAACACCATCCTGTAGATGATTTGCTTTTTCGGCGACGACCAGAGCGGCAGCAGCATTCAGCAGCACAACATCGCGACGGGCGGACTTTTTGCCTTCGAGAACTTCGCGGATCAAGCCAGCATTACCAACCGCATCGCCGCCAGAAATTTCGGAGAGCGGCGCCCGCTGGAATCCAAATTCTTCGGGCGTGACTTCGGAACTGTGAACTTCGCCGCCACGCACTTCCGCAACGCGTGTTGGGCCGGAAATGGTGATTTCGTCTAAGCCGTCGAGCCCGTGTACCACCATCGCCCGGCGCAACCCCAACATGCTGAGCGCTTCGGCCAGCTTTTCCACTAAATCGAGCGAGTAAACTCCCACGACTTGCGCGGATGCTCCCGCGGGATTCGTAAGCGGTCCCAGCAAGTTAAAAACCGTCCGCAATTTTAATTCGCGCCGGGCCGTTTGCACATGCTTAGTGGCTGCGTGCATAGCCGGAGCAAACAAAAAGGCAATTCCGACTTCTTTCAAACACGCCGCAATTCGTTCCGGCGCTAGTCCTATGTTCACGCCCAGCGCTTCCATTACATCGGCCGAACCGCATTTCGAACTGATGCTGCGATTGCCGTGTTTAGCCACGTGTACACCCGCGCCCGCAACTACAAATGCCGCGGCTGTAGAAATATTGAATGTTCCGCTGGTGTCGCCGCCGGTGCCGCAAGTATCGACGAGCGCGTCGCGCTCGGTGTCGCTTACATCCACCGCTGAGTCTTCCCGTAACTTCAACGGAACAGCGGCCGCGCGGATCGCTTCGGCAAAGCCGACAATCTCCTCAACGGTTTCGCCCTTCATATGCAGCGCCACCAGCAGCGCGGCGATTTGCGAATCCGTGCATTTGCCGGAGAGAACTTCGGCCATCACCTCGCGCGCTTCTTCGCGCGTAAGCGATTGATGATGATTGGCGATATTATGCAGCGCTTCGAGGATCATGCGATGACATTTAGACTAGCATCCGAGTACGATTTGCCGCGAGTCTGCCTAGTTGGGTTTCTCCGGCGTATCGAACGACGGAGGCAACTCACTCGGCTTGCTTGCCCACGACTTGTTGGGCTCGCTCCCCAGCATGAATGCCAACTGATTGTGCATGGCGGAAAGCTTGCTTAGCGGCAGCCATGCGGTGTTGTAAGGCTTGCCGTTCAATTCGACGGATTGCACGTAGGCTCCCTCGCCTTTTGAAGTGATCTCAATCGTGTTTCCGTTGCCAAGTTTCATCAGCGCATGGGAAAACATCGGCGTGCCGATTACCAGACCACCTACGCCCGGAATCACCGGATACATTCCCAACGCATTCCATATATACACGCCGGAAGTAGCGCCGAGGTCGTCGTTGCCGGGAAGACCGTCAGGCTTCGTCGTAAATGTTTCGCGGCGAATGTGATCGATTACCTGTTGCGTCTTCCAGGCATTGCCCGTCCATACATAAGCAAACGGAGTGCAGAAGTCGGGTTCGTTGGCGACGGTAAAATTTCGTCCGCCCCAGCCCGTAAGCTTTTCGAAAAACTTGTCCAGCTTGGGCAGCACGTTTTCATTTCCCCCGACAGCTTTGAATAAGCCCGCATAGTTGTATGGGATCATCCACGTGTACTGCCACGTTGAGCCTTCCTCGAATCCCATTTGATTGCCGGTGTCCGAAGTTTTTCGGTGGGGCAGTAGATTGTCAGGGTCCCAATCGCCAATGAAATTGCCCTCCGCATCGCGAGGACGGATAAATCGGCTTTCCGGATCGAAAAGTTTCCGCCAATTCTGTGCAGAACTTAGCAAGCTGGCCGCATGGGCTTTGTCCCCCATTGCTGCGGCGAATTGCGAAACTGCGAAGTCCGCGCTGGTGTATTCCAACGTGTATGATGCGCCGGAGTTCTCGCTGTCGCTGACAGGAACATATCCTTTGCTGAGATAGTCACTCAGTCCCGGACGCTCCGGAACGTTGTGCGGACCGTTTGCTGGATCGGTTGCTCCTTTAATCATGTAATGCAGGGCCGATTTCGTATCGAACGACTTCGCGCCGAACGAGTACGCTTCGGAAAGCAGCGTCGCGGACGAATCGCCACCCATCACATAGCTGACATCGTTCGCAACCGGCCATTTCGGCAGCCAACCGCTTTGCTCGGCATCCCGCACCAGCGATTCCATCATTTGACTTGTTTGTTCCGGGAAGAGCAGAGCCTGGAAATGAATCAGGCTGCGGTAAATGTCCCAATCAGAAAAGTTGGCATACTGTGCCTGGGCTGGAGCCAGGCGGCGGACCTTGTCATCGAAACCAATGTAATCGCCGTTTCCATCGCTAAAAATATTCGGCGAGAGCAGCATGTGGTACAGCCCGGTATAAAAAATTGTTTTCTGTTCGGCAGTTTCGCCGTCCACTTGAACGCGGTCGAACATCTCCGTCCACTTATTCTTCGCTGCTGCCTGCACTGCGTCGAAATCCCAGCCGGGAATTTCTGCCGCTAAATTCTTTTCCGCGTTTTCTACACTTACGAACGAAACGCCAATCTTCATCAGGACCGGCTCAGATCCGTTTGCGAATGTGACATATGCCCCATCCTTGCGGCCTGTGGCGTAGCGCGATCCCGCATTTGCTTTAGGACGGCTTGCCGACCATGTTCCATATGCCGTAAACGGTTGGGCAAACTTCGCGGCAAAATACAGAACATAATCAGAATTCGACTGGCAGAAGCCGCCGCTGTGAACGGCGCCCATGATCATGTCATCGCCTGCGACCTTAATGGTGCTGTTGTCGTTCTCGCGGCGAGGATCATCAATCGTGGCGCTGGACGCGGCCTTGAATACGAGACTTCGCACCGCATCGGCAGGGAAGGTAAATCGTCCAATGCCCGCGCGAGCGGTGACGGTCAATTCTGTCTTCACGCCGTTGTCGAGCGTGACGCTGTAGTAGCCGGGATGCGCATGCTCGTGATTATGCGAAAAGGGAACGTCAAAATTATTCGGCGATGCCGGGCTGGCATTTAATTCCGTGATCCAGGGCAAAATGGGAACATCCGCATAGACGGTGCAGCCTGCGCCGCTGATGTGCGTAAGACTGAAGCCGCGAGTCGTTCCATCCTGATAGTGATACCAACCGTCGGCCTTGGTGTCTGGACTCCACTGGATCATCCCGAAGGGTACAGACGCGCCTGGGAAAGTGTTGCCATCGGCAGCTGTGCCAATGAAAGGATCCACGGAATCGTAGGCCGAAGTTTTTGAAGTGTTTTGAGCCGCTGCAAATGACGTAAGCAATAAAAAAATCAGGAAGCTGCGCATGGTGGGCGATTATATCAAGCAAATTCCTTCAATTCAGATTCAGCTGCCTGCCGGCAGTTCTCTTAAATGCCTCACAATAAATCTGCACGTCTAATATCTTTCTACTATTGTTTCGCTGCTGTTCTCCCCGTACTTTCAATCAAGTTTTTGATCGCGAGGCTTTTCCTGACCTGCCGGAAAAGTCAATACAGGGCATACCAGGGCCCTACTTGGGGATTCATATGAAAATTCAGTCC
>DASXCC010000242.1:0-2901 GCA_036491415.1 Terriglobales bacterium
TCAAGTGTTTGATTACGCCGAAACTGCTGACTGATATTCCTCGTATGCGCCTTTGAAGTCTGTGATCTTATGATCGGTCTCGAAGTGCCAGATGCGCGTGGCAACTTCATCAATCAAGTCATGATCGTGAGTGACCAGAAGAACGGTTCCCTGATAACGCTGCAGAGCGATATTTAGCGCATTGATGGATTCGAGGTCCAAGTGGTTGGTCGGTTCATCGAAAACCAGTACGTTCGGCTTTTGCAGCATGAGCTTGCAGAACAAGAGCCGCGCCGCTTCGCCGCCGGAGAGGACGTCGGTCTTTTTGTTGGCGTCATCTTTCTGGAAGAGCATTTGCCCCAGTAGGCCGCGGATCTCTTCGTGCGAGGCGCTTGGGTCCCATTGATGCAGCCACTCAGACGCGCTCATTCCATTTTCAATCAGCGAGCGGTGGTCCTGGGCGAAGTAGCCGACGGCCGCTTCGTGTCCCCAGATGACTTTGCCGCTGGTGATGAATTCTCCGTCGTAGCCGCTGGTTTTGCGCAGTTCGGCATTCGGAGTCGTAGGCGAATTGGCCAATAACGCGTTCAGCAGTGTCGTCTTGCCTGCGCCGTTGCGGCCCATTAATGCGATCTTCTCCCCGCGAATTACACTCGCGGTAAAGTTCTGGACTACATTCGCGCCGTCATACGATTTAGTGACTTTTTCCAATTCCAGAATGTGCTTTCCCGACGGGCGCTTTTGCTCGAACTTCAAAAACGGACGCTGAATGTTCGATTTTGCCAGGTCCGTTACCTGCAACCGTTCCACTTCTTTTCTGCGCGACTGCACCTGGCTGGAACGCGTGCCGGCCGCGAACCGGGCGATGAATTCGTTCAACTGCGCGATTTTCTTTTCGCGCTGCGCATTTTGCGATTCAATCTGCGAGCGGATCTGCGTCTTGGTTAAAACCATTTCATCGTAAGTTCCGGTGTAGGTGATGATGGTTTGATAATCAATGTCCGCCACATGCGTGCAAACGCTGTTGAGGAAGTGGCGGTCGTGCGAGATCACAATCAGCACGCCGTCATAATCGTTCAGGAAACTCTGCAACCAGTGAATGGAGTCCAGATCGAGGTGGTTCGTAGGTTCGTCAAGCAATAAGGCTTGGGGATGACCGAATAACGATTGCGCCAGCAGCACGCGCACTTTTTGTCCACCCTGCAACTCGGACATTTTTCGTTCGTGCAGATCGTCAGTAATGTCGAGGCCTTGCAGCAAAATCGAGGCGTCGCTTTCGGCGGAGTATCCGTCTTCTTCGCCGACAATGCCTTCAAGTTCGCCCAGCTTCATGCCGTCTTCGTCGCTCATTTCGGGCTTGGCATAAATTGCGTCGCGCTCTTCGAGCGCCGCCCAAAGACGCTTGTTGCCCATGATGACCGTATCAATAACGCGATAGGCGTCGAAAGCGAACTGGTCCTGGCTCAACACGCCGAACTTTCTGGGGCGGACCACGGTCCCCTTCTGGGGATCAAGTTCCCCCGTCAACAGCTTCATGAATGTTGATTTGCCCGAGCCATTTGGGCCGGTAAGGCCGAAGCGTTTTCCGGGCGTGAAAGCCGTCGAGACCTCTTCAAATAAAATTTTGGCGCCGTAGCGCATGGACACATTGCTGACTGAAATCATGTTTTTATTTTCTTCTTTACTCTGTTTTCTTTTCTTCAAGGACTGCAGGAAATTGCCTTCAGGCGGGTCGCAGCAGCACCACTAGAATATCATGCGAGGCCGCGTGTTTGCTGCCTTTTGATGAGCTGTAAGTCTTTTATCACACAGCACTTGATCCCACATGTCAGTTACACTACTCTGGCACGTCACCAGGAGATCCGCGTGAAACTTACATTCATCCTTACCGTCTTCTTTGTTTGTTTATTAACTTGCGGAATGCAAGCCCAGACCGGCGCCGCCGCACAGGATTCCTCGACGTTCGATCCCGACGGCACGGCGCACATTACACGCACCGTTCCCATGCCTGTGACGATCAGCCCTGAAGCGCAGAAATGGCTGGAGTCGCTGAACCATTTCACCGGTAAGGAGCAGAGTCTCGCCGAACGGCGCGCCGGAACCGATGCATGGCGCGCACGAGATTCCGCTGAAGCCAAAAGAATTTTCCCGGTCAACATTGAGCAGAAAACCATCGGCGGCGTGCAGACAGATGTGATTACGCCGCTTTCCACGCCGGAAGCCAATAGCGATCTGGTTCTTATCAACCTGCATGGCGGCGGTTTCAACTCCGACTCGGGTTCGCAAATTGAAGGCGTGCCCATCGCCAACCTGGCGAAAATTAAAGTGGTCGGCGTGTACTATCGGCTCGCGCCTGAAAATCCGTTTCCCGCAGCGGTGGATGATGTTGTCTCTGTTTATAAAGAACTGCTGAAAACCTACAAGCCCCACAACATCGGAATTTTTGGGACTTCTGCAGGAGCGATCCTCAGCGCGGAAGTTGCGTCGAAGTTGAAACAATTAAACCTGCCTCTGCCTGGAGCGCTGGGGATTTTCTCCGGTCTTGCCGACTTCAGCCGCCCCGGCGATTCGTGGCAGCTATTTGCGCTGAATGGATTTCCGGGCATGCTGAAACCTACGTATCCCAATCACTTGCCGGATGACGCTTATGTTGGCAAAACGGACCGCAAGGATCCTGTGTTATCGCCGTTATTCGCGGACCTTCACGGCATGCCTCCAACGTTGCTGGTAACCAGCACGCGGGACATTTTGTTGAGCGGCACGACTATCTTCCATCGCGCGCTTCTATCTTCTGGAGTGGATGCGCAACTCGTGGTGTTCGAAGCTTTGCCGCATGCGTTCTGGTATCACTTCGAACTTCCTGAGACAAATGAAGCGCTCAATCTGATGGCAAAGTTTTTCGACCAAAAGCTCGGACACTGA
>DASXCC010000243.1:0-5894 GCA_036491415.1 Terriglobales bacterium
TATGCCGCGCGCCTTTTCTTCCGGGGCATTGTCGATCGAATCAAACGACCGGAACTGGATCTTCGGATTGTGCTTGGACAGAACCTTCGTGATCGCCGCCGTCAACGTCGTCTTTCCGTGATCAATGTGACCGATCGTCCCTACATTGCAGTGCGGCTTATTACGATCAAATTTCTCTTTCGCCATTGCTTTTTCCTCAAGGGCTTAAAGCCCCAAAAATCAATACAGATTCTTTATTATTTCGTCGCGCCCTGCACCCGCGCGATGATTTCCTCCGCAACGGATCGCGGAGCCTCCTCGTAACGGGCAAAGTGCATTGAGTATTCCGCGCGGCCCTGCGTAGACGAACGCATGTGCGTCGCGTAGCCAAACATTTCCGCCAAAGGCACAATCGCTTTAATTACCTGCGAACCTGCGCGATGCTCCATGCCTTCAATGCGTCCGCGGCGGGAACTCAGATCGCCCATGATGGTCCCGGCAAAATCTTCCGGCGTCACCACTTCGACCGCCATCACCGGCTCCAGGAGCACAGGAGACGCTTTGCGTGCAGCTTCTTTGAACGCCATTGAACCGGCGATTTTGAACGCCATTTCATTCGAGTCAACGTCGTGATAGCTGCCATCGTAAAGCGTGGCCTTCACATCGACCATGGGATAGCCAGCCAGAATTCCGCCTTCGAGAGCTTCTTTAATGCCCTGGTCAATCGGCTTAATAAATTCTTTCGGTATCGATCCACCCGTGACGTCATTGACGAACTCATAACCCATACCAGCGGGTTGCGGGTCGAGATAAATTTTGGCGTGGCCATACTGGCCTTTGCCGCCGGTCTGGCGGATGTATTTGCCTTCCGCCTCAGAGTGCTTGCGAATGGTTTCGCGATACGCAACCTGCGGCTTGCCGACATTGGCTTCGACTTTGTACTCGCGCATCATGCGGTCGACAATGATTTCCAGATGCAACTCACCCATGCCGCTGATGATGGTCTGGCCGCTATCGGGATCGGTATGAACTTTAAAAGTAGGATCTTCCTGCGCCAGCTTGGCCAGCGCCATACCCATTTTTTCCTGGTCTGCTTTGGTCTTGGGCTCAACCGCCACAGAAATTACCGGAACGGCAAACTCAATCGATTCCAGCGCGATGGGATGATCTTCGTCGCAAATGGTGTCGCCGGTGCCTACATTCTTGAGTCCTACAGCTGCGCAAATATCGCCAGCCAGAATTTCACTGATGTCTTCGCGTTTATTCGCATGCATTTTAAGCAGGCGGCCAATACGCTCCGTCTTGCCGGTGCGTGGATTGAGCACGGAATCGCCCGACTTCAGCTGTCCGGAATACACCCGGATAAAGATCAACTGGCCGACAAACGAGTCCGCCATAATCTTGAACGCCAGCGCCGAAAAAGGCTGCTTGTCGTCGGCTTTACGGGTCAACGTTTCATCTTTTTTGTCGGGATTCGTGCCCTTGGTTTCCGGCGTATCAAGAGGCGAAGGAAGATAATCGACAACCGCATCGAGCAGCGGCTGCACCCCTTTGTTCTTGAATGACGTACCCACAACGACTGGAAATACTTTCAGCCCAATGGTCGATTTGCGCAGCGATTTCTTCAATTCCTCAGGAGTAATGGTTTCGCCTTCGAGGAACTTGTGCAGCATCTCGTCGTCATTTTCAGCAACCGTTTCGACCAGTTGCGCGTGAAAGGCTTCTGCCTTTTTCTTCAAATTTTCCGGGATCTCTTCGACCATGTATTCCGCGCCCATGGTCTCGTCTTTCCAGATGATCGCTTTCATGGCGACCAAATCAACCACACCGACAAATTTTGCTTCTTGTCCGATGGGAATCTGGATGGCTACCGGCTTGGCATTGAGACGCTTGCGGAGCGTATCGACGGCCTGCTCGAAATCGGCGCCCATTTTGTCGATCTTGTTGATGAAACAAATTCTTGGAACACCGTATTTATCAGCCTGGCGCCAGACTTTTTCTGACTGCGGCTGTACTCCGTGCACCGCGTCAAATACCGCAACGGCGCCGTCAAGCACGCGCAGCGAGCGCTCCACCTCAGCCGTGAAATCCACGTGGCCGGGCGTATCAATAATGTTGATGCGGATGTCGCGCCAGGTGCAGGTGGTCGCAGCGGAGGTGATGGTGATACCACGCTCCTGCTCCTGCTCCATCCAATCCATAGTCGCAGTGCCTTCATGCACCTCTCCGATGCGGTGCGTGCGTCCGGTATAAAACAGGATGCGCTCCGTCGTAGTGGTCTTACCGGCATCGATGTGGGCCATGATGCCGATATTTCTGCAACGTTCTAATGGAACTGTTCTGGGCACGACTTTTTTTACCTTCTGGGGCTCAAATTCGGCCTTCGGCGACTAGCCATTGGCCTTTCAACCAAAAATCACCACCGGTAATGCGCAAAAGCTTTATTGGCTTCCGCCATACGGTGAACGTCTTCTTTTTTCTTGATGGCTGCGCCCTTACCGTTGGCGGCATCCAGCAATTCGTTGGACAGCTTGTCGATCATGCCTTTTTCCCCACGTCCACGGGAATAAGCCACAAGCCAGCGAATCGCAAGCGAAGTGCGGCGGTCCGGATTCACTTCAACCGGCACCTGATAGTTCGCGCCGCCGACGCGGCGGGTTTTTACTTCGAGCAACGGCTTGGCATTTTCGACAGCTTTCTTGAACAGCTTCAGGCCTTCGTCTCCACCTTTTTGTTCCAGGTTTTTGACGGCCGTGTAAAAGATGTTCTCCGCTGTGCTTTTCTTGCCCTGCCACATCATGGAATTGATGAACTTCGTCACCAGGTCAGACTGATAGACGGCATCTGGTTCCACCGTGCGCTTGCCGATATGTCCTTTTCTTGGCATAGATGTACCTTAAGATTTCGGGCGCTTTGCGCCGTATTTCGAGCGGCCCTGCCTGCGGTTAGCCACTCCCACCGCGTCCAGAGTGCCGCGCACCACGTGATAACGAACACCCGGCAGATCCTTCACACGGCCTCCGCGGATAAGCACAATCGAGTGCTCCTGCAGGTTATGGCCGACACCGGGGATATAAGTCGTGACTTCGATTCCATTGGTCAGGCGCACACGGGCGACCTTCCGCAACGCCGAGTTCGGCTTTTTGGGGGTCTGCGTGTAAACACGGGTGCAGACGCCGCGCTTTTGCGGGCATCCTTGCAACGCCGGGCTTGCCGTCTTGTATCGTGGCCGCTTTCGGCCGTCGCGCACTAATTGATTGAAGGTAGGCATGTTTTACTTACCGCTCCTTCAGCCGCGCAATTTCCGCCATACGCCAAAACGCACGGCAAAACCACACATGCTGTCTCATCCCTGATTCAGGGGGCTGGATGGCTTAGGCCAACCATAGTTCCACCGCGACTCGCGGCAGAGATTTCGGTTAACTTTCGGACTGCTGACGACGGTGACGCCAAGCCTGAAAAATCCAGAGGCGCTCCGTTTCGCCCGCCCTACCCCGCATATCCTTTCACAATGCTTCGCGCAAACGCGCAAAGCTTCAATAGGTCGAAAGGCAATCGCAGGGTGCTTTCAGCGAGGAAGTTTTCGATTGCACTGCGTCGAAAACTGGTTACATCTAAACAAATCAGCTGCGTTCCTAGGGGACCATTGCGCCGGAACCGCTACGCAAACAACTTCCACCACGTACAGGCTAGCCAGGATGAACTCGCGGAACCTTTCAAATATAGCAACACATTTTCGCGAACGTCAACCCCATTATGCCGCATCGAACCATAAGAATCGTTTCAGCCAGCCATTGTTGCTGAAAGTTTACCTAAGTGTTCATGAAATAAACGCAAAATGGTGTTCATGACATAAATGCGAAATCTCTCCGCTGCACTCGGAATTTCGTAGCAGGCCCCCGTTCCGTTCGCGCCTGCTAAACGGCTCAACTTGCTGAAATGGTGATGAGACTCTAAACTGGCTGTTTTCCATCTGAAGTCATGCTCGCCCATGAAAATCCAAACTGGGTGGGGAGGTTGAATGGGTAGGTTGGGTTTAGCTTTATTGGCCATCGCTGTCATCATTCTTGGATTTACTTCTTGCGGAGGCGGCGGAAACGGCACCACAGTTGTGGCCGAGCCTGTGCCTTCCATTATTACACTGAGCCCTACCCAGCAGGCCTCAGTGGAATTAGGGGAAACTTTGGGTTTTATCGCCACCCCGGAAAATAGCGGGGGCACCTTCCTCACGACAACCGTGCAATTTGTCTCCAGCAACAATGCTGTGGTCAGCGTCGCAAGCAGCGGCCTGGCTTGTGCAGGAACCTGGGACTCTCTGACGAATCCACAAATCTGCACGCCTGGACAAACCGGCGTGGCCCAGATCACTGCCCAGGCACAAGGGGTCAGCAGCCCGGCAACGATTGTTTACGTACATTCCCATATCGACAAAATTGTCGTCACTCCTGTGGCTTCGCAAACGCCTCTGGTCGCCAATTGCATCTCAAAAGCCCAGGCCTCAAAAAGCCAGATCTTTAATTTCCAGGCGAATGCATTCAGTCTGGGAACGGACATCACTTCCAGCGTTGGTCCTTTCACATGGACAAGCGCAAATTCGAGCGTCTTAACTCTGAATACAGTGGTGAATGGTCTGGCCCTCAATCAGGCGCAAGCGACCGCCAATGTTCCGGGAATCACTACGATTACTGCAAGCGCGGCGAATGCGAACAGCATTGCAACCCCGGTCACAGTCTGCCCGGTAACATCGATTTTGGTGAACGCAAATGGCAGCAATAATACGGATTTCACTGTTCCTGTCGGAACGACTGTGAATGCCCGAGCCACCGTGATTGATGCAGCCGGCAATACCATCGAAAATGTTCCGCTTACCTGGACTTCTTCCAACGCAAACAGCGTAACCGCGAATGGGTCGAATGATTCGGCCATCATCTCGACTCCACTGGGAGGCGCGGGAACAGTAGTTGCTTCCTGTACACCGCCAACTTGCAATATTGGGTTTCAGCCGAGCGAACCTGTCTATTCCAGTAACTACATCCGCGTAATTGCCGGGTCCACGGGCACGACCCCAAGCAATACGCTTTTTGTCACCAGCGATGGATGCGCGAACGTTTCCGGCTGTGTGACTACGGTCATTCCCATCTCTGCTACGGGCAGCACCACTTCTCCCGCAAATGCACTGGGGGCAACGCTCATCCTGGCGGCCACGCCAAATTCGTTTGTATTCCCGAACAATGTTGTTTCAGGTTCGGGATTTCTCGGCACCGATTTTTCCCAGGCTGGCACAAAAGGATTAATGGTATTGAGCAGTAGCAATGCCGTGGCACAGTTTCCATCCGCGCCCGGAAAAGTTCTGGCAGTCTCGCCCGATGGAACAAAGGTGATCGTTTCCGATACTGCCGATTCACCGAATCAACTTTATCTCTTCAACGCAAGTGGGAACGTCAGCACACCGTTTTCGATCAGCGGCGCGACTGCAGCAGCGTTTTCTCCTGACAGCTTGAAAGCTTTCGTGCTCGCGGGAACGCAACTGTATGTATTCTCCGCCCAGGACGCCATGCAAACTATTGCATTGGGTGGAACAGGAAATAACGTGGCATTTATTCCTGAAGGTGGATTTGCCTACGTGGCGACGGGTTCCACGCTCACGCCCTGGCAAACATGTTCGGTGACCTCTACGCCGGCGCAAGCGGTGACTACGAATTCCGCTCCGCAATTTTTCCAGCCGCTGAACACGGTGCAAACGGTTGTGAACGGTTCCGCAGTCAATCAGATTCAAAGCTTGCTAGCCGTGGATTCTCCAGGAATTGACTTGATCACGGCGCAAGTGAATTTGCCGGCTCCGCCCCCGCAGTTGCTCGGTGCGTGCGCGTTGAACATTACCAGCAATCCCGCCAGCAGCGTTGCCAAAGGGTTTT
>DASXCC010000244.1:0-4644 GCA_036491415.1 Terriglobales bacterium
GATTGCCGGGAAAGCGCTAATTTATGCCGTGCTCGAATCGGGAGCGTCAGAACGCGGTAGCGCCGGTCGTAGTACAACGTGGCGCAAAGGTCATATTTCTTGAAACCAATCCCGCCCCACAGGGCGGCTATGTTTCTCGCCCGCTCGAAGGGCCCACCGAGCAGTATTGCCTTGTCTTCCGCAGGAACAAGATTGATCCATGAGTAACACTCAAGCAGTGGCTGAACAGCGCGGCCGCAGACCCAATGAATATCGAATCCCCGCCGGTAAAGTGCATGCACCGCGGGGATGGCCATAATCACATCACCGATTGCACCGAACTTTACGATGAGAGCGCTTTTGCGAGCAGTCGCGTTGGGTTTTAGATCCAAATGGAATCCATGTTCATCAGGCCTGAGATCATTTCAGGCACAAATAGATGTGAATCAGTGCGAATTGGAGCAATTGCCGCCTCAGTTAGCCCGTCGCTGGCCAAACACATGATCTTCAAATCCGAGGACATACCACAGCCCTTTTGCAGACATCCTGCCCGTGAACAATCGCCTAAGAAAGGCCAACGGTAAAATTGCTGCGCCTATCAAAGTTCTGACAAAATCCTTTGACCGACCTGCATTCAGAACTTTTACATCATTGGCCAAAAGGATATTCGAGATTTCCCGAACCTCTGGGACATGAACGTGGGTCGGGTCATCGCAAAATTGCAACGAGCCTTCCGCAGAAGGTAACGATAAGCTACGCAAGGAAGGAAACGCTATCCAGATATATCCTCCTGGTTTCAGCTTCGAGCAGATCGCGGCCAGAATCGGTGCAGGCGTCTCCATGTGCTCGATAACATGATGGAGAATAATGAAGTCGTAACTTTTATCTGGGATTACAGAATAGCCGGACCCATCAAGACCAAGCGGGTAAAAGTCGTCAATTGCCGCAAGGTCCTGTTCATTGTTGTTGTACTGCGCGATGTCGGCGCCTGAATAATGGCAACCAGGAAACCAATGCTTTGTGGTGCTGGGTGAGTTGTTTCCACAGCCGATGTCCAGAATTCTTGGCGACTTCGACGAAAGTTTCTGACGAACATACAGAAACTTTGTTGGACAAACATGCATCGCAATTCGCACTGATGCTACTCGCTCTCTGACGTAAATCTGCTTCCCTGAAGATGCGAGTTTACTATATCCGGATATGCTCGTATGGCTCATCTCTCATGGGGGTTGGCAAGTGATAGTATGCAAATTATGGCCAGAAGCATCGAAGAGATCCAGCGCGTCGAATTGGCGGTATGGGACCAGTACCGGGATCATCAGGATTGGCTCGGTAATCTCTCCAATAAGCTCTCAGAATTGCGATGGTTGCAACCGAAATTTTCCGCTTATGAGCAAAAATTTCGGAATGCCAGCTCCGTGCTTGAACTGGGAGCAGGCGAAGGCTGGTCATCATGCGTCCTTAAGCGCCTCTATCCAGAACTGTATGTCATCGCATCAGATATAAGCGATTCCGCAATTTCTGGCATCGGAAAATGGGAAAGGATCTTCGAATCCCAGGTGGATGAACGCTTTGCCTGCAAGAGCTATGATGTGCCGCTGCCCGACCATAGTGTTGACATCATTTTCAGCTTTCAAGCCGCTCATCATTTCCGTTTGCATAAGGAGACGTTGCAGGAAGCAGGCCGCATTCTAAAACCAGGCGGCGTTTGCATGTATCTACACGAGCCATCTTGCCGGAAGTACATATATCCTCTGGCAAATTGGAGGGTCAACAGGAAGCGGCCGGAGTGTCCAGAGGATTTGCTTGTCCTTGAAAATATGCGAAAGATCGCAGCCAGCCTTGGCTTCAAATTGCAAGTTGTCTACAGCGCAACATCGGTCAACAGAGGTGTCACCGAGGGCGTCTACTACAGGGCCCTCTCTCTGGTTCCCGGTTTATGTCAATGGCTTCCCTGCACTGCTGATTTCATTTTTACGAAATCGTAGCCCGCTGCGCGTGGGAGATTGCTGCCCTTTTTAACTTCGGATGATTCGGTTTCTATTGCACCTGCGATGCGCAGCAATATGGAGCACATGCGTTCAATAACCCTCTTCAACAGGAGCAACATCCATGTCATTCGCATCCCGTGTTGCGCGGAAGTGCATCTCCAGGGCGCGGCACGCCCGCCTTTCCACCAACACTAAGTTTAGCCACAGCATTGTCATTCCGGAAGCGACCTATTCGCCTTGGAACGATGACAAGGAATTTGTTTCCGCCTTTGACTCAATCAGACAAAACACGCTGGTTGATGTCTATCGAGCATACGAGATGTGGAACCTCGTAAAGGAAACATCTCGTTCCGGCGGAGAAATTCTTGAAGTAGGCGTGTGGCGAGGCGGCACGGGATGCCTTATGGCAGCGCGAGCCAAACTATTGAAGTCCTCCGCAACCGTGTTCTTGTGCGATACCTTTAGCGGGGTGGTCAAGGCAAGTGAACGGGATTCTCATTACCGCGGAGGCGAACATGCCGACACATCTGTGAATATAGTGCGACAATTGGCGACCAAAATGGGGCTGGACAATATCCAGCTTCTCAAAGGCATCTTCCCGGATGCAACGGGCGATGCAATTGAAGACAGGCGATTCTCCTTATGCCACATCGACGTCGATGTATATGACTCCGCTAAACAAGTGACCGAGTGGGTTTGGCCGAGACTCGTTGCTGGAGGAATTATCGTATACGACGACTATGGTTTTCTTGCCTGCGAGGGCGTGACGAATCTCGTGAACGAACGCCGCCAACACCCAGGAGCGGTTACCCTTCACAATTTGAACGGGCATGCGATTGTCTTCAAAATCCGCTAGAATTAAAAGAATATTTTAGGTAATCCCAATATTTCCTCTGAGCTGAGGGTGTCTATGCACTTGCCGGAGTGAAATCGCGACTATCTAATATCCGGCGAACAGTCGCTTTTTTTGAACCGGATTGGGTCTCAAGAATTAAAGGTATCGACGGTGGGCGAGAAGACAACCAATGTACGAGCGGCATGCAGCACCCGCCAGCCATGCATTGCGGTCTTTGATCCGTCTCTCTGAAAGACGTTGTATTGGCGCTCCTTAATAGCGTCAACGATCAGGGAAGGCACTCGCATGATATAGCTGGTGTCCGCGACTGTGGGCCAATCCACACAGTCCACAGATTGGACATACTCACCACGAACCCGACGGGGGAGTCCGCTGAATGTGGTCGCCTTCGGCGGTGCAATAATCGAGGGGAATTGCGCGGAAACCGCCCTCCTCGATAACGCTTGACAGGAGTTTCCACGTATAACGAACCAGGTGCTTCTTGGGATGCCCCCCGGGCCGATGACGTGGATGACCGATTGCTTCGGGGGCTCGTACGTGCGCAATATTGGCATCCGGAATAACCGTTCTGAGGACGCCGCCTACCTTCAATATGCGATGGCACTCCCTGAGTAATTCAAGTACGACGCTGCGAGTAAGGTGCTCAAGAAAGTGTTCCGAGTAGACAAACCCAAAGCTGCTACTTTCAAAAGGCAAGCGGCTCCCAGCACGGAAAAAGAACTCTCGGAAGTCCATACCCTCGTACAAGCCACGCGTGAAGATTGGACCCTCACGGAAAAGAACCCTGCCTACCCGCTCCACGATAGGTTTGGCGGATCGCCCAGATGAATCCAGCTTTTATCGACGAAAACCCCGTGCGCCAATGCAGATAATTTTTCCAGACGCGAAGTCCCAATTTGAAGTCTCGAGGCATTCATTATTTGTATAAATTTCTACATCACAACGGTCTGTCTGGTGAGGCGCCAGATATATTGCAACCCGTGTTGGAATCTCATTCTTCTCTGATCGTTCGCAATTAGAGTTTACTAAGAGCCATCCGCTTATAAAACAACGATCAACCCTCGACAGTACCCTACACCGTTCGAAATCGAGGTGTGCTCGACTTCTGCGAGTTTAGATTTTCCTGTGCGGGCTTCAGTGATCTGTCTTGCTCTTTCAAACTGAATCGAAGTGCGAGCAATATGGGACACCAGAATAACGGTATCGTCGTATCCGCAATGCTAATGGCCATGTTCAGGAAAAATGCGAGCAATCCCCATTTGAGCCAAACATGCTCTTGCAGACCGACCACCAATTGATAGCAAAAGACAACAAATGCCAGAGTGCCCAGCACCCCCACAGTGCTCAACGATGTCGAGAGGAAACTGGATGTTCGGTTGCTTCCCAGCCCAACGCCGATTCCATAAGTCTGGAATAGTAAATGGAGTGAATAGAGGTCTGAGGCTGTTCGATTGACAAAGGATCCGCTTTCTCCTTTCGTGACCGTAACCGTTGTCAAGACCGCCCTAAATCCAGAGGAAAGGAGCAGAACGAGAACAGCAGGCGTAACGATTAGCAGCAGTATCCAGAGAATTCTCTTCGCCTGACTGAAATTGATATACAAGGGAGCCCTAAAAGGCGGATAGCTGATCAGAAGCGCGACGAGGGTCAGGGACACCGCGAGCAAAGATGAAGTGGATGCCACCATGGCCATTGCCACCAGCGAAATGAACGCCTTAGCGGATCCTCCCTTGCGCGTGAGGTACTGGGCAAGAAAAGCAGCGCAATAAAGCGTAAGGAACACACCGGCGAGAGACGGTTCGGAGAACGTTCCCGGGT
>DASXCC010000245.1:0-3534 GCA_036491415.1 Terriglobales bacterium
TCCCAGAATATAATTCTCCACGCTCGCTCCAGCGAAAATATGAGGACGCAGCATATATGCGCTGACTCCGCGAAGGGCAGGGGCGCGCTGCTGAACAACTCTGTCGGCTTCCATTTTGTGGATGGCGTAAGGAAGAGTGTGGCCGGCAAGTGGGAAATCTTCCGTGACCGGTTCTGGAAGATCGGAACCGTAAGCCGCCACGCTGCTCACGAAAATAAACTTCTCAACGATCGAATCCTCACGGTTGGCTTCCGTCACCGCTTCCATCACACGCGCTGTTCCTGCAACATTCACCTGCCACATCTGATCGACATCGAGGACGCCGGCGCGAGCCGCGTCAAGCACGAACGCCAAATGAATCACCGCCACTGGACGCGATTCCTTCAACAAAAGGTATAACTCGCGGCAGGATTCTTCCTTACCCAAATCCATGGGAACAAATTGAACGCGGCGTTCCGTCTTTGGCGGTACCAGATCAATGCCAATGACTTGGTACCCCGCCAACTGCGGCAGTAAGCGCAATCCGAGATTGCCGGAAATTCCGGTGACAACAACTGTGGGTCTTACTTCTTCCATTACTTGGGTCCGAGCGTCGGCGGTTTGGGGCCGGGTCGTGGAAGTGGAGAAGTCGGCATATGGCCGCTCATGGGCGGGGCTGGGGTCGCGTCGGCGGGACCGAAATATCCGTCGTTGAGTTCGGGAGTTCCAGAATGCTGGAGGGCTTGCATTGCTTCCTGAACTTTTTCCGATTTCAGCGTGCCAAAGATTTCATCATGTACTTGAGTCAATGGCAGTGCGTCTTTGTCCTCCAGCTTGTAAACAAAGTAACCACTCATGTCGGTAATGACCGGCGAAACCTCGCCGGCCTTCAGTTCAAAAATCGAGGCTTGCGCGGGAGGAAGACTGTTGCGGCGGGCCTTGTTCAATTTCTGAGTTGGAGGCGTGCTTTTGAGACCGGCAAAGGTGTAGGCCTCAAGCTGCAATTTCGTGAAATCCTCACCAGCAACGGCCCGTGCCCGCAGCGTATCGGCTTCCTTCTTCATCTCGGCCGTCGCATCATCCTGCCGTTTTTGGTTTTCAGCCGGTGTCAGTTTTACTTTCGGCGTGTCCAATTGTTTGTTTCGAGGAATGAAGAGACGTTCAAAAGTGGCTTCTTCGTAAGAGGCGAGATTTTTATTGTAATAATCTTCGATGTCTTTGTCGGGAACTTCGGAAGCTTTTTGCTGCACCGCTTGTGTAACCAGTTGCATGGAGATTTCCAGCCGTTTGAGCTTCATCATTTCCTCAAACTTCGGACCCTGGTCCAACCCCATTTCGTGGGCTTTTTGTGCCATCACAAGCGCGCTGCCGTAACGCGCCGCGAGCTGCCGGCGGGCAGTGGCTGGCATGTTCGAACCAATGGCGCGGATGATGGCATCGAATTCAGCCTTCGTAACGACTATCTTGCAGTCCGCGACCGCGCTCTTGTCGCCCGCTGGGTGGTCACATATCCCTTGGATAGTGATTACAGGTGTGTCGGGCGGCAGGTTGGAAGCTTCGGATGATTTTGCGTCGAGTGCCGTGGGCGCGGCCGGAGTTGGCTGCGGCGCGGCAGGCGCCATCTGGCCCCACGCCAAGCTTCCAAAGAGCATACCGACCAAGACACGTTGAAGCATATTCAGAATTCCTCCAGAAAATATCGAAGTGACAGGGAAAATCCTAGCACACAGCGTGGCCCGCAGTCGGACACCGGCGCATTTCCGAGCACTGCGAACAAGAGAAGCTGCTTGGCGGAATCTTAACGGACAGCGATAATGCAAACATGTCAGTGACACCGATGATTTACGATTCTGATTCCATGCGCGCGGAAAAGCGTGCCGTGGCCTGGAACTCGGTGTTCGCGGCGCTTGCTATTACCGCACTGAAAATTGTCGTTGGCTATACCACGCGCAGTTTGGGCCTGCGTTCCGAAGCGGCGCACTCCGGCCTCGATCTGGTCGCGGCGATTGTTACGCTGCTTTCGATTCGCGTGTCCGATAAACCTGCGGATGCCGATCATCAGTACGGACATGGCAAAGTGGAAAACTTTTCGGCCTTTATTGAGACCGGCTTGCTCCTGCTGACTTGTGTTTGGATCGTATTTGAAGCGTTCAAGCGGTTGTTTTTCCATCACGTAGACATCGAGCCCGGAATCGCCGCTTTTCTGGTGATGTTTTTCTCCATGATCGTGGATTGGTGGCGTTCCCGCGCATTGGGAAGGATTGCCACGAAGTACGACAGCCAGGCTCTCGAAGCCGATGCACTGCATTTTTCCACGGATGTTTGGTCGAGTGGCGTCGTCGTTCTCGGTTTGACTTTAGTACTGGTGGGACGCTGGCTTGGAATTTCCTGGTTGCGCGATGCCGATCCCGTGGCCGCGCTTTTCGTTGCCGGAGTGGTTGTGTATGTGAGTTCGCGGCTGGCCCGTAAAACTGTCGACGCGCTTCTGGATGCTGCTCCGACAGGTGTACGCACCAACATTATCAATGCCGTCCGGAACGTGGATGGACTGCTCGAAGTCGATCGCGTGCGTATCCGCCGGGCTGGGAACCGTTACTTTGCCGATCTTTCCATTGGTCTTGCCCGCAACGTCACCTTCCAGCGTTCCGAACAGGTTGCGGATGCAGTCACCGCAGCCGTACAGAATGTTTTGCCCAACGCAGATGTCGTGGTGCATTCGGTGGCGCGCGCGTCCTATGGGGAGAACATTTTTGACCGCGTTCGCGCCGTCGCTACGCGTCATAATTTTAACGTTCACGACGTGAGTGTGCAGGACTTGAAAGGGCGTCTGCATGTGGAGCAGCACCTCGAACTGGATGAGCGGCTTACTCTTAAGGAAGCGCACGACCACGTGACTTTGCTGGAAGCGGAGATTCGCGATGATGTGCCGGAGATTTCTTCCATCCTCACTCACATCGAAAGCGAGCCGGCGACGATCGAGACCGGCGACGAGATCGTTCGAGATGCCAAACTGGAACAGCAACTCAAGACGGCAGCGCTGCACTTTCCCGAAATTCTTGATATTCACGATGTCGAGGTCAAGCGGGTGAGAGACCGGCTTTATATTTCCTGTCACTGCACTTTCGATGACGAGCTGCCGCTGTCCCGAGTCCATGACGTTCAGACCGAACTCGAGATTCGCATCAAACAACATGCGCCCGAGTTGTTCCGGGTGCTGATTCATCCCGAACCGCAGACCGATAACAGAAGGTGAATGTGATTACTGCGCAAGCCACATGGAAAGAAAAACAGTGCTTCACTGCCGTTGCCGCTTCCGGCCACTCGATTGTGGTGGACGGCGACAGCGAAAAAGGCAACAGCCCAATGGAATTAGTGCTGATCGGCCTGTGTGGGTGCACCGGATACGACGTCGCCAGCATCTTGCGGAAGAAACGAGAGCCCTTTACCAGCCTCGAAGTTTCCGCGCAGGGAGAGCGGACCACGAAGCCACCAACGGTTTTTACCGCGATCAAGTTAATTTATAAAGTCGGTGGAAAGGTTTCACATAAAGCGGTT
>DASXCC010000246.1:0-7903 GCA_036491415.1 Terriglobales bacterium
GCACCGCGCAATCAAACGTATTTGCTGCATCTCGCGGAAATTTATATGGCGGCGAAAAAATGGGACCAAGCGTCCATGTTGCTGGACAAACTGAAAGATGACGACGATGTAACTGTGGCCAAAGCCGCCGCTGAAGACCTGCACAATCTCCCTTACTTGAAGAAATACGGCATCCTGCCGCAAGACGCCGCAGAGGCTGAACAGCACGCCGTATATTCGCATGACAACTACGATGATGACACTCCGGACGAACCTGCAGCTCCTGTCAAACCAAAGCTGGACACGCGTCCTATTAAATACGTGAAAGGGACATTGCTGAGCGTGGATTGCTCAAAATCTCCGGAAGCTATCCTCAAAGTTTTAACGGCAGGGAAAAAGATGGAATTTCATGTGGCCGACTTCCAGGCGATGGTCATTATCGGCGCCGGTCAGGCTTCCTGCGGATGGAGCGATGTTCGTATCGCAGTCAACTACAAATCTGCGGGAAGCGCTCCTGCGGATGTTGTCTCGCTTGAGATACAGCATTAGCAAGACTCTTCAATTCATCCTCGAAAATATTCTTATGTTTGGGTTTGCTGTGTAGAGAAGCGCTGATCGATCTTTAGTAAGTGCGCACGCAATAAAAAACCCTTTCAGGGGAAGCTGAAAGGGTCGCCTTGTGGGTTTAACCAGGAGTCTTACACGCGAACCACGTTGCCTGCCTGGAAGCCCTTGGGCCCTTTTAGCAGGTCAAACTCGACGGTTTCGCCTTCGTTCAAAGTCCGGTATCCATTTTCCTGGATCGCGGAAAAATGAACAAACACGTCTTCACCCGTGGAACGTTGAATAAATCCATAACCCTTCGCCCCGTTAAACCACTTTACTGTGCCCTTCTCTCTCACAAAAACTCCTTTCGCCTCTGTTTAAAAATACGGCCTATTCCCGTGAAGCTAAAAAATCTTAGCCAGTATTACCCCCTCGAAAATAGTGCCGAAGTCCGCTGCTGGAGTGCGCTGTGCACGTTTTCTTTGAGCGCAAAAAAACAAAAGGCTCCCGAGTTTCACGCCGCTGCCTGGAACTGTGGCGTGACACTCCGGAGCCCTTCGTAATTGAGCAATCTTTGACTACGGGACACAGACATCAACCCAAATGCTGGTTTTGCCGCAACGATTTTCCGGTGCGAGCAAGCGATAATATTCAGGAATTCACCTTAACGCAAGAAAAATCAGCAACCATTCTTGTGCAATAAGAATTTTTTATTTCGACGTACGAAAAGTAAGAGGCGCGGCGCGAACGACAGGAAAATGTATCGTTTTGATACTATAGTGCAATTTTCATGGCCGGATCTCCACCATCCACGACGCCCCTGTCTTCAACTTTGACAGTGAGCAATAAAAAGAGGATGAGCATGTATTCCGGTCTCGTCGTCTCCAGCGTGAAATATCTTTTGCGCACCGAAGTGCACACCTTCGCATTTTCCGTCGCGGCCAATGCCATTCTTTCTTTTTTCCCTTTTGTCGTATTGCTGATGACGCTGATCCGCCGCGTCTTCCATTCCAGGGTCATGTACGACGTGGTCGTAAATTTTCTCCGCGACTCCCTTCCGACCGGTCAGGATTTTGTGATCCGCAACCTGAACTCGATTGTCGGCGCGCGGCACACCGTGGAGTTGTTTTCGCTATTCATGCTGTTGGTCACTTCCACGGGAATCTTTATGCCACTGGAAGTGGCCTTAAACCGCATTTGGGGATTCGCTTCCAATCGCTCTTATTTAGGCAATCAGTTGATCTCTCTGGGATTGGCTTTTAGCTGCGGCATTCTGGCCTTGCTCTCGATTGCCATGACCGCCGGCAATGTTGCGTTGCTGGAATTTCTTCTGCGCGGCCACGTGGAATTCATTCCCCGCCTCGTCGGATTTGTAGTGATGAAAGTTTGCGGTATCGCCGCCAGCATCGCGATTTTCTTTCTGATTTATTGGCTGCTGCCGAATGGCAAGATCTCGGCCAAAACCGTAATGCCGACAGCCATCATTATGGGTTTGCTCTCGGAAGCGTTGAAATTCGTTTATATCTGGGCCCTGCCGCGATTGAATTTCCACGAAATGTACGGTCCATTTTCTCTGCCGGTGAGTTTGATGTTCTGGGCATTTCTTTCCGGCTTACTACTTTTGACAGGCGCGCACTTGACCGCGCAAATTTACCAGCGTCGGCACCCGAGCCTTGCGTAAGGTTTCCAGTTCTTCCTTCCCGATTTGAAACAGATCGCAATATCCACAGCACGAGTGTGATTCGGCGCACATACGAAGCGCGGGTGGGTTTTTATTCTCTTCTTTGTTCACCACTTTATTCGCTACTTCGCCAGGTAATATCTGTAGGTTGAAAATGTTTTCGCGAAGATTTGCTGTCCTTATTATGTGCACGCTCACGTTGAGCGTATTGACGCGTGCCATCGAACGGCCGATTCAGCGGCCCATTGCGCATCCCATTCCTGCTCCCCCACTATCACAGGTAATCAACAACTCTGGATACATTTTTCAAGGCACGGTCACGCAAGTGCAATGGCTGCCACCTCGCAATCCGCAAGACGTTGCGACGGTACAAATTACATTTCGCGTTGTGCAGGGAATTCGCGGCGTGCGCCAGGGGCAAACATTTTCCATTCGAGAATGGGCTGGGCTGTGGGACTCGAATGATCGCTATCAAATAGGACAAAACGTCGTCCTCTTCTTATATCGTCCGAGCAAATTGGGATTAACCAGTCCGGTGTCGGGCCCGATGGGAAAGTTTCTAGTTGGCACAGGAAGCCTCATTGATATCAGCCCTACACAAAGAATCCTTTTGTCCACTGATCCAGCATTCGGCACCACGCTTCACGACCAGGCGGTCGTTCGTTCCCGGGATTTCACTAATACGCTTCGGCAAATTGTGGGCCGGGAACAAGTTGTGGGGCCCGAAAAATGAAATCTTCGGGAATGTTGCTTCGTACGTGCCGGAGTATGTTCGTTCTCTTGATCTTGTCTCTGCAAAGCTACGCCGGAGGGCCGCGCTATATCGCGGGCAGTAGTTTTTTTAATTCTGGAACCATGGGAACACCGATTGTCTGGTCGCAGGGGGCAATCACCTATTACACCGATCAGGGCGATCTCAGCCCGGTATTGCTTCACTCCGCAGCTGACACTTTTATCGCCAATGCATTCAGTCAATGGACATCCATATCAACCGCTGCGGTCTCAGCCACGCTCGGCGGTCAACTCCTCGAGGACGTGAGCGGGGCTAATGTCACGGTCAACAGCGATGGCTCCATCTCCATGCCTGCGGACATTCTGCCCACAGCGGTGGCCACTCCTGTCGCCGTGGTTTACGACAAAGATGGCTCCGTCACTGATGCTTTGCTTGGAGAAGGCGCAGGTAGCGTGAATTCCTGTTTCAGCAATGCGGCATTCGGCGGGCCCGATAGCTTTAGCAGTGACGCACATATTACTCACGGCCTCATCGTATTGAACGGCAACTGCGTGCAGAACATTTCGCAAGAGCCGGACATCCAATATCGGTTAGTTCGTATCATCGGCAGGATTTTTGGCTTGGATTGGTCGCAGACAAATATCCATGTTTTAACTGGCAGTCCTGCTCCGACAACCGCAGACTATGCCGGATTCACGATCATGCACGGAAGCGACCCTGATTTCTGTACGCCCATCTCTTCCTGCTTCCCCAACGCGAGTCAGCCAAAGATGGATGATCAAGCAGCCCTGTCGCATCTTTATCCAGTGACTTCGCAAAACCAGGCGAATTTTTCGGGTAAGCAAATTTCTGCTCAAGCAACCACTCGCATTCATGGCTCGGTATTTTTCGCGGATGCCCAGGGAAACGCTGCCCAACCCATGCAAGGCGTAAACATCGTCGCTCGCTGGATCGACCCTTCTACGGGGCTGCCTTCGCGGACTTTCGTGGCCACTTCCGTTTCCGGATTCCTTTTCACCGGCAACGCTGGAAATTTAGCTACCGGAATGAATGACGCTTCAGGAGAACCTTTCAGCCGCTTCGGCTCAAACAATTCCAGCGTCGAGGGATTTTTCGATCTTGCCGGATTGCAAATCCCGAATGGCGCTACGACCTCCCAATATCAGTTAAGCGTGGAAGCGGTTGATCCGGCCTGGTCCACGCAAGTTGGTCCTTACGGACCGTGGCAGGTGCAACCTTCCGGTTCCGCGCAACCCATCATTGTGAACGTGAGTTTAGGGGGTGATGTCGAACAGAACATCGTGATGCAAAAAAGTGCGACAAAGGTCTCCGAACCGTTTGTTTCCACGACATTCGCATCACCCGCGCCAATTCCTGCGAGTGGCGAATGGAATGGCTCCATCAACGGCTATGGTGATGCGGATTATTTCTGGTTTGCTGGAGAGGCGAATCGGACCCTGGCAATCCAAGTTACTGCACTTAACGAGACGAATTCTCCATCCCCGAACAAAATGCTTCCAGTCATGGGCCTGTGGAATTTGTCCGATGCTGGCACTTCTCCGGCGCCAGTCGATACTCCTTCCGCGCTTAACATCAGCGCCGTCGGCACAACGCAACTCAATGCATCGTTGTTGCAAAGCAACAATTTCCGCCTGGGAATTTTTGATTTTCGCGGCGACGGCCGTCCTGACTATCGTTACCACGCCCGAATCTTTTATGCCGATAGAGCTTCCCCGTCACGCATACCGGCTTCCGGCGGAGTGGCAACCATCAAAGGACTCGGCTTTCATACCAACACGACGGCAACCGTAGGTAGCGTAAACTCGCCGATCGTAGCCACTTCGACAAATCAGTTGTTGTTGAACACTCCCCCATCTCCGGATGGAGTGCGCGATGTCGTGCTGGCTGATGCCAGCGCTGGGATGACTTCAACAATGAGCGGCGTTCTCACTTACGGCGCTGGACCGAATGACACCATGACGTTGATTTCCAGCGCGAATCCTTCCACTGCCATCGGCGCGCAGGCGCCCGTGCCGATCACCATACAAGTTCGCGGCCCTGATGGCAGCAATATCGCGGGCGCGACCGTGGCTTTCAGCACCACTCCTGTGGCGTCCCTCAGCTCCTGCGCAAACGCTTCCACTTGTTCAGTGCTTACAGATCTATCTGGCCGCGTTTCAACCCGTATTACGCCAATCACCACAGGCGTCACTACGATTTTTGCGCGGCTTGCTCCCGCTTCTTATCCCTCGCCACAGCAAGTACAGACTGTCGTCTTGGGATTGGCCGCAACCTCGCTCGACTTATCCCTGGCCACACCGAAGTTTTGGGTACCGCAAGGGAGCACCGTTGACATTCCGATTGCAACGCACGTGCTGAGCAATGGATCTCCACTGATTGGACAGCTTGTAAGTTATTCGATTACTGCCGGCGTCGGGACGTTGAGCGCATCGAGCGCGGCAACAGATAATAACGGGAATTCCAAGACTATTCTGCATGCGGCGGCAATCGCAAAAGAAATTGATGGAAGCGCCTGTGCCGTTGCCGCAGGAACTACAAAATGCCAGAACTTCGCGATTTTCCCGGTCGCATTCTCTTCTTTGCAGATGCAGGCTGTCGCTGGAACATCCCAGACTATTTCAGCAACCGGCACATTTGCGCCGCTGGCGGTTCGCATCATGGATTCAGCGAATCCGCCGGATACGGTCTTTGGCGCAGCTGTAAACTTTCAGTTTTTGGTCGGACGTGCGCTCAACAATGAACCTATCTTATGGATCGCGAACACTGGCATTACCCAAAATCCTATGCCAGTAGTTTTAGCGACTTTTCAAACGACAGTCCTATCAGACACAAACGGATTGGCAACCGTTCAGCCGAATGCTGACGTGATTGAAGGACCAGTTTTGATTTTGGGTTCTGGCAGTGCAGGAAACAGCTCCCTGCCGTTCGTTCTGCAATCGCTGCCATAACTTCGAATTACGGACTGCTGTGAACGGCCTCGAGCGTTTTGTGAATGGCCTGGAGTTCTCTCAATACTCCCCGCAATTTCGTTGATTCCAGCGCATTCGCTCCGTCGGACTTCGCTTCTTTCGGATTGTCGTGAACTTCCATGAATATTCCGTCCACTCCAGCGGCAACCGCCGCACGCGAAAGAAGTGGAATGAATTCAGGCTGGCCGCCGCTCACGGCCTGTCCGTCGCCCGACTGCGCGGATGGAAGTTGTACGGAGTGTGTCGCGTCAAAAACCACCGGAGCAAACTTACGCATGATGGCGAGAGAGCGCATATCCACAACGAGATTGTTATAACCGAAGCTAGAGCCACGTTCGGTCACGAAAACTTTTTCATTACCCGCCGACTTGCACTTTTCCACGATGTACTTCATATCAGCCGGAGCGACGAACTGTCCCTTCTTAATATTCACCACCCGGTCTGTCATGGCAGCAGCTACAACAAGGTCCGTTTGCCTGCAAAGAAAAGCAGGGATCTGCAAAATATCGGCGACTTCAGCGACCCTGGGCACGTCCGCTGTTTCGTGCACATCCGTCAGAATGGGCACATGGATTTCATCTTTTACTTTTTTCAGGATCCGCAAGCCTTCGACCAGGCCCGGGCCGCGAAAGCTGCGCAAGGATGTGCGATTCGCCTTGTCGTAGGAAGCTTTGAAAATGAATGGGAAATTCAACGAGCGCGTCACACCCTTGATGACCTCCGCCATAAAAAGCGCATGCTTTTCGCTTTCAATGACGCAAGGCCCGGCGATAAGGAACAAGCCACCCGAACCAATTCGAATGTTATCGAGCTGGAAAGAAATACTCATCTATTTCGTGGATTTACCGCTGCCCTACTCTCTCAGGCCGGTGGAACATTTCAATTTCCGCTCCGGCTTTTTCCGAGCGCCGCTTCAAACCACTTTCATACGCAGCGCCTACAAACGATTTGAACAACGGATGCGGCTCGAGCGGCTTCGATTTGAATTCCGGATGGAACTGGCATCCGACAAAGTGCGGATGATCCGGCAGTTCCACCATCTCGACATAAGTTCCATCGGGAGTGGAGCCGGAAATTTTCAGTCCGGCAGCCGTCAACATCTCTTCGTATTCGCGGTTGAACTCATAACGATGACGGTGACGCTCACTGATCTCCGCTTCTCCGTAAATGCTGTAGGCTAAAGTTTCAGGCTCAATTTTGCAGGTCCATGCGCCTAAACGCATCGTGCCCCCGAGTTCTTCCACGCCACGTAGTTCGCGCAGTTTATAGATCACCCGATGCGGAGTCGCAGGATCAAACTCGCTGGAGTTCGCCTCGGCCAACCCGCAAACATTGCGCGCAAATTCAATGCAAGCTGTCTGCATGCCCAGACAAATACCGAAGTATGGAATTTTATTTTCGCGGGCATAGCGGATCGCTTGCAGCATACCTTCAATGCCGCGCTTTCCAAATCCGCCCGGAACCAGGATTCCGTCAAAGTCGCTCAACTGTTCGCGGCAGGCACTCTGTCCAGCTTCGAGTCCTTCGGCTTCGATCCAGTTCACACGCAATTTCAAATTATGCGCGATGGCTCCGTGAACCAGGGCCTCTTTCAGAGATTTATAGGAATCTTCGTACTCGACGTATTTACCGACAATGCCGATCGTGACGTCCGCCTTCGGGTTGTACACCCGATGCACGATGTCTTCCCATTTGGAAAGATCGCGGTTTTTGGCTTGCACATGTAGATACTTGAGCACCAACGTATCTACATTTTCATTCGCGAAGACCAGGGGCACTTCATAAATGGAAGAAACGTCTTTGGCTGTAATGACGGCTTCTTCTCCCACGTTGCAGAACAAGGCGATTTTGCTCTTGATGTCTTTTGCGAGAAAACGATCGGTACGGCAAAGGAGGATGTCCGGCTGAATTCCGATACTTAACAGTTCTTTGACCGAGTGCTGTGTAGGCTTGGTTTTCAACTCCTGCGCTGCG
>DASXCC010000247.1:0-5602 GCA_036491415.1 Terriglobales bacterium
CCGTGATCTTGCGGGAGAGATCGCCTCGCGCCACGGCGGTTGTAACTTCGGCGATGTTTCTGACCTGCGCCGTAAGATTGCCGGCCATTGCGTTTACCGAGTCCGTAAGATCTTTCCAGGTTCCGGCCACACCCGGCACCACGGCTTGACCGCCGAGCTTACCGTCAGTACCTACTTCGCGGGCCACGCGCGTTACTTCTGATGCGAAGGAGCGCAGTTGGTCCACCATGGTGTTGATGGCTTCTTTGAGCTGGAGGATTTCACCGCGCACGTCCACTGTGATTTTGCGTGACAAATCGCCGCTGGCCACGGCGTTGGTCACTTCAGCAATGTTACGAACCTGGCCGGTGAGGTTGCTGGCCATCGAGTTCACTGAGTCCGTAAGGTCCTTCCAAGTTCCGGCAACCCCCGGCACCTTTGCCTGTCCACCAAGTTTTCCATCCGTACCCACTTCGCGCGCCACGCGCGTAACTTCTGAAGTGAAGATACTGAGCTGCTGAATCATCGTGTTCACGATGTTGGCGGAACGCAGGAATTCACCTTCGAGCGGACGGCCATCCACGTCCAGCCGGACTGTCTGGGTCAAGTTCCCCTGAGCCACGGCGGCAATTGCGCGGGTAACTTCCGTCGTCGGCCGCAGAAGATCTTCCACCAGCGAGTTGACAGACCCTTCCATTTCTCCCCATGCACCCTGTGTTTGGTGGAGACGTGTGCGTTCACGGGTTTTGCCTTCCTTGCCTACAGCCTGCCCCACCCGCTTCAATTCGCGCGCCATCTGCTCGTTGGTAGATACGATGTTGTTGAAGGTATCGGCAATCTTCCCCGGTAGGCCGGTCCACGAACCGGGCAGGCGGACGGAAAAATCGCCTGCCTGCATTTTCTGCAAACTTGCCAGAATGAGGGTCAGGTCTGTTGAGGGTGTCTCTGCAACAGCAACGGTATGACCGTTGCTTTGCCCTGTACTTTTCGCAGCAGCGGCTGACGTAGCGGCGCTGCTGGAGCTGTTCAAGCAGCAGGCTGCGCGGCGCTTCCCGCTTGCCGTCAACAAACGCCGAATAGAAGATCAACTTCGTAACGCGCATTTGTGATCTGGGTCGTTCGCCAGCTCTCAACCTGGCGCGCTGCATGGGTTCAATGGGTCGGAGTGGGATGTATTGCGGGTCGGCTCCATGGTTCCAGATGAAGAGCACCATCTCCTCTTGCGCTTTCCTATAGTCCTCCAACCGATCGGTAATCGCGATTTCAACCGAGAACTTGTCCTGCTCATCATCCAAGATCTGCGCAATCAGATCTTGAAGAGCTGCTGCGATGGCCCCGCGGACGATCTTGCGTGCTGGAGGTGCTTTTCGACAAGAATTCCATGTTGGGTGAGAGCCGTAGCCAATGGCACGACACGGTCGCCTTCGGTAGAGAAATGGAATCGAGATGGAACAGAATCGATCTTCGGAAGGCCCAGGAAATATGGCAGCGCGATTAAAGCAGAGGGTGAATCCAGCTTGAATCGGGCGATATTGCGTCTTGATTTCCGGGCTCGTCTTGCGTGTATGCCAGTGCATCTACCAACAAACCGCCGGCTTTCATCGATTCGGGGCGATTTTCTATCTTCCTTAACATTTCGCGCTCCCTAATTCCCTAAAAGTAGAAGTGGCACGATTTGTAAGACCGTATCATCTTGACGTTGCAATTGTTGCAGCTTGTCTACTGGGTCAATGGTGAACGTTATACATTTACAGGTTGGAATTAAATCAAGCGCTTCATTGATTTTAGATTGCTTTAGATCCGGTTAGTTGTCGGCGACTCTAAACGAAAATCGGCTCACCCGTTCTCCCGAATAGACCGATACCGTATAATAACCGCTTTCCTGCAAGATCGCTGCGGGAATGAGAATCTGAATAACAAATCCCTGGTCAGTGCTGACCGAATATAAATCGTTCTGAGTCATAAGCGTATGTTCGTCTCGCACGCGCTTCAACTCAGCGGTATATGGCTGATCGGTACCCCTCATTCGCAGTTTTAAACTAATGGCGGATGAGTGCGGCTCTCGCACAATTTCTGCTATCGTCATGTCTTCCGACCTGACTCTCAACTCATCGGCAGTCAAAACATATGAAATAATTCCTTGTGTATCCGAAGACACTTGGATATTCTGGCGCGCTTCCAGTAATTCCTTTGTCAATGTGTCGATTTTATGGCTGTAGAAATAGTGAGCTAAGCCCCAAGTAGCGAGAGCAATTAGAACGCACGCCATTCCGTAGACTGCCCGCAAATTCGGGCGCTGGAAAATGTCAATGCACTCTTCCCAAACATCAGCGAGTTTAGCCTGGGGAGAATATGCAATGTCTAGAATCCTATCGGCGGCCTGTCCCCTTTCCCAGTTTGCTTCTGTTATATGGAATATAAAGCGACCAGCGGTGATAGGAACGATTGACTTGATTGGAGCATGTCTGTCGTGGCCAGATATAATATGTGTCGCAAGCAACACCTCCCCAGTTTCACCCTTCGCATAGATTTCAACAACGGTATTCTCCTCCGTTACCGAAAGTTGCAGTCCCCTCTGTTCCATTAAATCAATTTTCCCTACTTCCCGGCTATCAAGTACAACTCTAGCCCAGCGGGGCTTTATCTCTCGGCGCCGGACGTTTGTGATTTCAAGCTTGCGACGAATTTCCTGAATATCATTTGGGGAAAGAGTAGGAGGGGCGGGAGGTTCTTTGTCGTTCTTTTCAATATTAGACATGGCAAATCTCGGAACAGCGACTTTCTCGTGCGGGTGGTCGAGAGACACGTGGCTGGTCAGATGAGCATAGCAATCGGGATGAAGGAAGACGTGGCAATAGGTCAGATCTAAATTGTTTTGATCCATATCGGATATGTTGCTTTGGGAAGTCTGAGCACTTAGATTGACGATTGATTCGCATTGTGTACTCCAAGGGGTGAAGGCATTCAGGCATTTGTCAACCAAACTTATTATCTCTTGCTGATTTTCTTTTTGAACAAATCTTATTTCGCCATGCTCAACCCTCGTTGTCTCTAGCAGCCCACCAAACTCGTCTGCCACTTTTTTCATCAGGAACGATTTCGCTCTCCTGTATTCATCCGCTCCTAAATAGCGCCCGGTAAGGAGTTCATAAACTCCCTGAGCCTCCAACGTGCTGTACCCATATATCAACCGGGAAACTCCGATGTTGACATAGAAAGAAGAAAGAGCTGAGGATGCTTGAACCACACGATTCAGATATCGAATCAGAAGTTGAGTTTCACTCTGTTGAGAGAGTTGGCTTTGCTGAACTCCGTGAAGATCAGACTCATACATAACCAGCCATTGAAGAGTGTCAAGATCACAGCGAACGATCTTTCGAACTGCTTTTTCACGATGCTTGTCGCGCCAGTAAAATCGCTTTGTTTGTCGACGGCTCTGAGTACGCAGCTTTTCCAAAGCTCGCTGCACCACTTCGAGCGCGTGCAATTTGGAGGGATGAATAAGATAAGCAAGCGAGAATAACATTTGCAAAAGATGCTCAGAAGGTTCAGCCTTATTGCAATCCCATGTTTTTAATGAAGAAATCAACTTTGGTGAAGGTTTCCGAGTGATATCGTCGATGGCCATGAAGGTATGAAACTTTAACTCGCCTGAGCCGGCAGTTTACGTCTATAGCCCTGACAAAAGCGTGGCACTCTCGGACATAAGAAGGTTCAACTCAATGACGTGCATCTTCGAATGGCATTTTTGAAAAATCCAACCAGAAATCGCTGGGATATACCTTGAGCAGCCGCCTAAATCCAAGGCGCTGCTCAATGTTATCTAATATTTTATGTCCTCCAGCGACAAAAAAGACCGACAAAGCCTCATTTTGCTGTTGAACACACTGTTTTTCAAGAACAATGGGGCACATTGTATCCTTCAGCAAATCTCGTATTTCAGCCAGCAGACCGGGATCATTGCGCAATTGCAAGATTGCTTGGGAAAAATAAAGTATTGTTGAAGGGTTCTCTCCATCACGAAGATCTTTTGCCAAATCTTGCCCTCTTTCCGTAAAAGTTGCCATCGAGCGGGGCAACGGGAATGTTTGCTGGAGGACATAGTCAACGAGACTTTTATCTTGAGACTGTCCGATGGCTTCGGTCAATGAAAAGACAAGGTTCGTCAAAGCGATAATGTCGGGACTTCGTAATGCATAAAATCGGAGAAGTCGGACATCTGGATCACTTGTGACTGAGCTCCCGTATGCCAGTCCGTTCTCTTTACTTTTCATGTAGACGCTGTGCGGCCCCGTTCCAGAAACCAATTTGCTCGCTAGGACACGCAATAAAGAGGATCGGTCAATCTGTTTGTAACCTGGGAACCCCGATAAAAATGCAGCGTCTACATAGGAGTCACCCGAGTGTACAAACCCGACATACCGAGGAAACTCAAGTTCCTTATCGGTATAGCGTTGACGGAGATTTGTCATTAAGGACGCGGTGGACGATTCCTTTTGTGGGATGTCGTTTTTGGGACCATCTTGTGATGTCGGTAAAGAACTGATGAACGCTTGGAGGTCAGGCTTTAAATTACTGAAGTCAGCCTGATCCAAAGTTACATTAATTCTTAGGTTCTTACGATCGAAAATGATGGTTTCCATTTCTCGGAGCTCTCGCAGAGCCTTGAACGGAGCACCTGAAAGATCATTTTCAACTTCGCTCGCTAATCGCTTTAATCCTTGAACAACATGGCCAGGCGCAAATGAATCTATTTCTTCAATCCAATACGCGCGGAGTTCGTCAATAAGCCCATTGGCTTTAAAGCCATGTAACCGGCTTACCATGTCATGTGGAGAAAGGCCTTCCATTTGTGCCAGAGTCTGCGCTGAGAATCTCGACAATTGAAGCAGTTCGCTTTTCGCAACAGGAGTATGCAACATCCATTTCAGTCTCGAAGTCCAGTGGTTTTGCGTAAGCTGAGACGAGACTGCTATATAAAGCGAGTCATCTTGATAACGAAAAGCGTAGGATGGATTCATGAACCAAAAATCATCATCGCCTTTGCCAAAATTGGCCGCGTCAGCATCCTGTTTCGCAACAATATCGCGTAAGCGACCGAGGTTGGCGGCATTTAGATCGTCGTGAGTGATTAGTCTGCTTATAAATTTTAGAGCCTCGTTCATTTGTACTGCCGCAAATGCCGAGGCCTGTATCCGTAATTCTTCCCTGTGCGAAATAGGATTGGATCCGTAGTCAACTACAAAACTATTGAATTTCGTTTGTAACTCATTCTGTAATTCGGAATAGCTCGTAACACGGCCGCGATTCCTTGTTCCAAGGGCTTCGAGCGCTCTCGGCAACAAAGGTAAGTACTTGTAATATTTTTGGGGGAGCTGGTGGAGATCGAATGATAAACCTAGATCAATCGTGGGCGGACGTTCAAAAAATACCGCCGTTATCGGGGTTTCAACGAGCTCAAGTTGTTCATATTGAATTCCAGGATCTCGTGTGAGAGGCGGCGAATCAGTAAATGACGGAACAGGAACTTTCATTCCGATCGCATCGATTTCGCTCGTCTTGATACCTTCTTGTTTTTCATACTGATTAATCGCGCTCTGCTCGTTATTGGTGTGGAATGCTT
>DASXCC010000248.1:0-5768 GCA_036491415.1 Terriglobales bacterium
CGATGGCAGCCAAGGCCTGCGATCTGGGAAGAATTGTGTTTAACGGCCAAGTGGCAAAACCTGCCCGCGAAGTCCGCACCGGCGACATGCTGAAAATCACTACCGGCGGCGGCGATTTCCATGTGAAGATTTTGCAGTTGAGCGACGCGCGGGGCCCGGCGTCGGTAGCGCAAACTCTGTACCAGGAAACCGAAGAGAGCAAAGAACTACGCCTGAAAGCCGCGGCCGAACGAAAGGCCTTTAGAGAATTTGAGCAGCTGCCAGCGGGCAGGCCGTCGAAACGGGATCGCGGGAAGATTATTCAGTTTAGAGGGAAGGTTTAATTCTTCACGCTGCCGGATAAACTCCCAACACCTTCACCGGGTCGGCAATTTCCGTCAAATCCCGCAAAGCGTTTTTCGTAGTCGCATCGTCACCACGAAGCAGGTCGGCGTAGAACACATACTCCCAGGGACGCCCTCGCATGGGACGCGACTCAATCTTGCTCAGGCTGATGTCGCGAAGCGCGAACACACTTAGAGCCTTATACAGTGCTCCGGGTACGTTCTTCACGACGAAGGCAATCGAAGTCTTGTTGGCGCCTTTCAGGACATTCCGCGAACGTCGGACAAGAAAAAACCGGGTGAAGTTCTGCTTGTCATCTTCAATACCGGCTGCGAGAATTTTACCTTTGTATACAGCCGCCGCGTGGCGGCTGGCGATGCCTGCCGCATCCATCAGCTTTTCCGCGACTACATGCTTCACGCTTCCTGCCGTGTCGTAAAAAGCCACGGGGCGAATCTTCTTGTTCTTCTGGAAAAAATCCCGGCATTGATCCAGCGCCACAGGATGCGATAACGCCTGTCGGACATCTTTCAATTTCACCCCATTGTTCGCAATCAGGTTGTGAACGATACGCAGACGAAATTCTTTCTGGATGAAGACCTTGCGGGAAAACAATAAATCGAAGTGTTCGGCAACCGAACCCGCCAGAGAATTCTCAATTGGAATGACGGCCAAATTCACCGATCCGCGCTCCAAACGATCGAAAACCTCCGCTGACCGCGCGCATGGAACAATGCTGCATCCGGGAACCATTTGCTGGGCTGCCTCATGACTGAAGGCGCCTGCTTCACCTTGAATCGCTACTTTCATATCAGCAACTTAGCTGGCTTGGGCTTTAGAAAGCAAATCTTTTCGTAAAACGTAGGCGTTCACGCCATCCGGATAGTAATGAGGAATGGTTTTGAAGGCGCAGTAGGCATGCTTCTCGTAGAAGGTCAGGGCAGAGTGATTATCGACCGCCGCTTCCAGAATGATCGCCTCGCACTTGGCCTCGCGCAGGCGACTTTCCGTCTCAAGCAGCAATTTTGTCCCAATTCCCTTTTTCCGGACTTCGGGAAGCACGTCAATGGTAATGATATGGCCGATATTTTTACGGTTCATTTCAGCGACGATAAAACCGACAATTTTCGCGGCCTCGGATTTCTTTGCAGATCGCTTTTTGGCCACCACCGTAAAAGAACTCCAGCGGCGGATGTAAGAAGCAAGTTCCTGCCGTGAATAGGAAATTCCCGGGGGGAAGCACTTCTGGTCAATCTCCCAGAGAGTTTCGAAATCGTCGGGCCGTAGTTTCCGCAGGATAAAATCCACGAAAATATTGTAGCTGCAGGACTTGCAAAAGCTGTTTCTGTTTTATGAAAAGCGCAATTTCCCGGAGTGAATTATTTTTTACAAAAGGACGCACGAAAATCTTGCAGACCTAGCACCCCACGACGTAACATTCCGCATCAGAGGGTTTGTGAGCAAAGTTCTCATTGAAGCGCTGGTTGCCGGGTTTGCCGGGTTGCTGGTTTTTGCCTGGTACGCCATGGGAATTCGCTACAACCGCCGCAAGGGCACGCAGGCTCTACTCCGGTTTGAAGCTGCCTGTTCGGAAAATGGACGCGTCGTGGACTCGCATTGGGGCAGTCTTTCTCAGCTCAACGCCCGGTTCCGGTTTGCCGCCCATTGGTTTGAGAACGCTCACGTCACCATCAAACTGGTTCCCCGCCCTTTGCCGATCCACTGGATTCTGTCGATCTGGCGCAAGCAGAAGGAAACTCTCACCTTCGAAGCGGACCTGGAAGGCCCCAACAGCCTTAGCCTCGAGCTCCTGCGCCATCGCTGGGTTACGCATAAGCATATTCAGGCGTCTTCTCAATCGCAGAATTGGTCGATCGCGCGCCCCGGCCCGGTGATCCTTACGACTCGGACCCAATGGACGCAGGAATTGACCCCGATCGTAAACACCCTTATGACCTCACGTGGTCATAATCTTCTGAGCGTTCGTTTCCGTCGTCAGTCTCCGCAGCTGGCTGCAACCATCGATCTGGATACGCTCACCGACGAAGAAGCCGCCATCGGTTTTCTCGGCGTCCTCAGAGAACTAGCTTCCAGCGCGTCCGCACAGCGGCAGTAACTGCGTCCCTACTCACTTTTTTCTTTTCCATAGCTTTAAAGCGTGTTATTGTTCCGGCCCATGTCAGACGCACCTACCCTGAACCCCACTCCACAATTTAATACGGCTGAATATCCGGGAATGCCGGGTACGGATCGATGCAGCCAATGCAACCAAACAATTACTCATCGCTACTACCGTATAAACGGTTCAATGATTTGTCCAGGCTGCGCTGAAGCGACCAGACTGTCAGCCCCGAAAAATCAAAACTCCGCTTTTATGCGCGCATTGATATTTGGAATTGGTGCGGCCATTGCAGGACTGATTCTGTATGCAGCTTTTACGGTGATTACGGGGATAGAAATTGGATATCTATCGCTTGCCGTAGGCTACATGGTCGCCAAGGCAATGATGTATGGATCGAAGGGCATTGGGGGCAGACACTATCAGATTGCTGCCGTACTTTTGACATACGCAGCCGTCTCCATGGCCACGATTCCAATCGGTATTTATGAAATGTCTAAAGAGCGCAGCGCCAGACAGCACTTACAGCAGGAACAACAACAACTGGAAAGCCAATCCGGCGATCAGGAATCTGCTCCAGAAGTACAACCTCCACCAAGAACGGATCTCATTCACGCGCTGGTGAGTTTGGCTTTGTTAGGCCTGGTTTCGCCTTTCCTCGAATTGCAAGATCCCTTTCACGGCATTATTGGGATTGTCATTTTACTGGTTGGAATTCGAATCGCATGGCGACTCACGGCGGGAAGACGTATGGAGTTAATGGGGCCTTTTGAAGTCTCTAGTCCGGCACCCCTCTAAATCGTAAACTGCTATGTGTGTCCATTTTAACAACTGACATTTCAGGAAACTGCAAACGCTGCGCAGGCCAGATTCAGCAAGGAGATCTGGCTTGCCCGCGTTGCTATGCATTGGTACATGCGGACGAATTGGACCAACTCTCAAGTCAAGCCCGCGCGCTCGAGCAGGAAGGAAAATTTCCCGAGGCAAGACAACGCTGGCAGCAAGGTCTTACCTTGCTGCCTCGCCAATCGAAGCAGGCAGATTGGATTAGAAATCATTCGCGCTCGCTGGAAATTCAGATTAATGCCACAGAGGCCGCGAAAGAACCAGAAAACAAATGGGTGAAAAAACTGGCGCCGCTTGGCCCTGTAGCTGTGATTTTGGCCAAAGCCAAAGGCTTTCTGCTTGCTCTATTCAAACTAAAATTTTTGTTGAGTCTCACTGCATTTATTGCGATTTATTGGGCAGAATTCGGCGCTCCTTTCGGGATTGGGTTTGCCGCGCTGATCTTGATTCATGAAATGGGCCATTACATCGACATCAAGCGGCGGGGACTTCCCGCGGAAATGCCCGTATTTCTTCCTGGGCTCGGCGCGTATGTGCGTTGGCAAGCTCTGGGAGTTCCACTCGAGACTCGCGCGGCCATTAGCCTGGCGGGCCCATTTGCCGGTTGGCTTGCTTCTATTGTGTGCGCATTGGTGTGGATGCACACAGGTAGTCCTTTGTGGGCAGCACTGGCTCGCTCCAGCGCATGGTTGAACGCGCTGAATTTAATTCCTGTGTGGATTTTGGATGGCGGCCAGGCTGCGTTAGCGCTCAGCAAGGCACAGCGGTTCATCATTTTAACGGCGGCTTTAGCGCTTTGGCTGTTGCTGGGTGAAGGTGTTTTCTTTCTCGTGGCGGCCGGAGCAGGATGGCGATTATTTACAAAGGACGCTCCGGAAAAACCGAGCACGTATATCGCGATTTATTACCTGTCGCTACTGGTATTGCTCGGCGTTCTAATTCATATGCTGCCCGGTAAGGGATTCGCGCGGTGAAGTACTTCTCGCAGGTTCTAGTGTGCCAGCGATTCCAACTCATGCTCTTCAACGAGTAATAAATCCATCCATCCTTCTACCGGAAGCGCATCTGCAGGCAGTCCGTTCTGCCATAGACTGAAGCGCAGACGGACGCGTTTGGCAACGGGAGTGTTGTCTTTCGCTCCCGAAGAACTCACGGGCGATGCCAACAGCCAATTCAAAGGCAATCCAAATTCAAAACTTCGCACCAGGGCCAGCACTACTTCGTAGTGCGATTTCCCGGAAGTGGCCACAATCGATTGATCAATGGCATTGGCAACTTCCCACGACTGTATTTTTTGGTTCACCACGTTCACATCCATGCGAAGAGCGCGACGGGCGCGCAGCGCATCATCTGCCCAGGATTCAAGATTAATGACCAGCTTGAATTCGCCCTCAGGCACTTGACCGATGAAGTCGAGGCGTCCGAAAACATTCGTCTCATTAATTCCTGCATACGCTGCGTCCAGCAGGAATTGTTTTCCGTGCATCGCTCCTGCGCGATGGTCCGCTGTATAAATTGCAGCGCCCATCCACTCGAAATAACGTACTCGTTCCCCGGAAACCTGCGGATAAATGTACGCCGTCTGAGGAATCAGCGCGGGGCGCATCCCGCCGCCGATAATCGGATGCGCTAAATAGTCTGGCGGGCTGGCGCCGAGCGCCTGATACACATTCGAAAGATGCTTGCGATAAAGCTCATCAAATTCGCGGTCATTCGCCGAATGATGTTCCGGGCCATACCACCAATTCCAGTCGCTGCCTTCGGCAATCAGCAATTCTTCAAATGCCAACTTGCGCTGCGTCTCCGTAACACTCGGCGCTTTCTGTTCGTAAAATTCACGCGCGTGGTAAAGGTAATCCCAGGCGCGATTGTCTTCAGGCGCGCCGATCCACACATTGAAGTTGGCATTGATCCACGAACCCGGAACCAGCGAACTGAAGCTGGCGGTATTTTTGTGGCGGGCAATCGCTTCTGAAACTGTCACGGCCTCTACGCCGGGCTCGCGCTGCAAGGCATCGTAGAAGCGGCGCAAGAATTCGCGTCCGGATTGCGGATAATATTCCCAGGCGTTTTCTCCATCGAGAATGATGGGAATCATCGCATCGCGCCCCGACTCAATCAGCGGTTGTGCGGCCTGCTTGATGTTGTGCATCAGATGATTCGCGGCTTCCTGCGCCGGCATTCCGGAATACACAAACCCGACGAGATCAGAAATCTTGTGGTCACGGAAGATCATGTGCATGTCCGCGTTGCCGCTCTGGAAACGATGAATCGTATAAAGCTTCTCCGCTAAATGCCGTGGTAAACGGTCATTGTCGCGCGCAAAATGTACCCCGAGGCTGCGTCCGATAACTTCTTCATCGGTCGCCATCCACTTCACACCCAGCTTTTGCGCGATGGATATAACTTCCTCAGAAACGCTTCCTTCCGAAGGCCACACTCCGACCGGACGAATCCCAAAAACTTTTTCATGCAGATC
>DASXCC010000249.1:0-22264 GCA_036491415.1 Terriglobales bacterium
TTGCCTTCCGGATGGAAGAAAACTGAACTACGGCATGATGGCAACTCCACAACTTTCCGCGTCAGCGTGCCGGCGAATGCGCAGATCACGCGTCCTTACTGGCATCGCAATGATCCGGCCATCGAGAGCGTAAACACCATCGACGAGCCGCAATTCGCAACGCTACCCCTGGCTCCTCCGCAGGTGCTTGCGCATGCTTACTATTCCATCGCTGGAGAGCCCGGTGTTGTTCACACTCCCGTGGTTGTGAAGTTCGAGCAGGATACAAAAGAGCGCGAAATGGCGCTGGCGGTTACACCGTTATTCTCCGTGCTTTTGAATCCGGCGGAGCAAGTGGTTTCCACCAATAACACTTCGCCTTCCTCGAATGTCACCGTACGCGTGGCTTCCAACGTTGCGAGTGCCCCACGCGCCATTCTTCATCTGAATCTTCCTGGGGGATGGCGTTCCGAACCTAAGGAGCAAAAAGTCGAGCGCCTGACTCGCGACAAAAATCAGGACTACGTCTTTCAGGTCTTCCCTGCGGACCACAAGCCGGGCAAAGCTGAAATCCATGCCGTGCTCGAAGCGAACGGAAAGAAATATTCGGAAGGCTACACACTTGTCACGCGCGCCGATATCGGCAGCGCCTATTACTATCAGCCGGCCATTCAGCGTGTAAGTTTAGTGGATGTGAAACTTCCTCAGCATTTGCGAGTCGGATATGTCATGGGCGCGGGCGATGACATTTCCACTGTATTGAGTCAGGTGGGGCTTGATGTCGCGCTCATTCCCACAGAGAAGCTCTCAAACGAAGACCTGAGCCAATACGGCACCATCGTGCTTGGCATTCGCGCCTACGATACGCAAAAAGAAGTCGCCGACAACAACAAGAAATTGCTCGATTACGTTTCCAATGGAGGCACGCTGGTGGTGCAATACAACGCTGACACCAGCGGCTTCAATGAAGGACACTTCACACCCTACTCGACTGAACTTAGCCGTTCGCGGGTGACGGTCGAAGAAGCGCCGGTAAAGATTCTCGCGCCCGGCGATGGCATCTTTCATTATCCGAACGAAATCACGCAGGATGATTTCAAAAATTGGGTACAGGAGCGCGGCCTGTACTTTATGGACCACTGGGACGATCATTTCAAACCGCTGCTCGCCTGCAATGATCCGGGAGAATCTCCGCAAGAAGGTGGAATGCTGCGCGCGCAATACGGCAAAGGCACTTACATTTACACAGGATATTCATTCTTCCGGCAATTACCCGCCGGCGTCTCCGGGGCGGTACGACTCTTTGTAAACATCGTGAGCGCAGGACATGAACCGCAATAACTGTTAGTTCCAAGCAGCCATGCCTGACTCCACGCCCAGTACGAATTCCAACCTGATACGCGGCGTCGGGCTGGGCAGCGCAACCGCCCTGAACATGATTGACATGATCGGAGTCGGTCCGTTCATTACACTCCCGCTCATTATCAGCGCCATGGGCGGCCCGCAAGCCATGCTGGGCTGGATCGTAGGCGCGGTCTTTGCGATTTGTGATGGCCTTGTGTGGGCGGAACTCGGAGCAGCCATGCCAGGCTCCGGAGGTTCTTATCGTTATCTGCGGGAAATTTACGGATCAAATCGCCTCGGGCGATTGATTTCATTTTTATTTATCTGGCAATTATCTTTTAGCGCACCGCTCTCCATCGCGTCCGGTTCCATCGGACTGGCCGGATATGCCTCATATCTATTTCCGCAACTTCAACAGCAATACGCCAGTCATAATTGGTCGTTGGCTCTGCCAGTTTTAGGCACATTGCAGTTGCGCTGGAGTGTTTCCAGTGCAACATTCGTTGCTATCGGTGCAATTCTTGTCGCGCTGCTTTTGCTTTATCGCCGCATTACCAGCATTAGTTGGATTTCAAAATTTCTCTGGCTCGGCGTGATCGGCACCATTGGCTGGATCATCTTCGCGGGGATCACGCATTTTGATGCAGCGCGTGCACTAAGTTTTCCACCCGGCGCGTTTCACTTTTCTGAAAATTTCTTCCTCGGCCTCGGCTCTGCAATGTTGATTGCCACCTACGATTATTGGGGCTATTACAATGTTTGTTTTCTTGGCGACGAAGTCGAGAATCCGACCAAGACAATTCCCCGCGCGCTGCTGCTATCCATTCTGCTGGTTGGTTGTCTATATGTAGTAATGAACGCAAGCATTTTGGGCGTGGTGCCTTGGCAGGAGATCGTTCATTCCAGCCCAGCCAGCAAGCTGTATGTGGTTTCCACGTTCATGGAAAGAATTTATGGAAAGTGGGCTGCGAATCTGGTTACAGTTCTTGTAATCTGGGCTGCGTTCGCTTCCGTATTTTCGTTAATTCTTGGCTACTCGCGGGTCCCTTATGCCGCCGCTCTGGACGGAAATTATTTTTCTGTCTTCGCGCGGGTCCATCCGCGCCTGCGCTTCCCGTATGTTTCTTTGCTGTCGCTCGGCGGCGTTGCTATCTTATGCTGCTTTCTTTCGCTTGCGGATGTCATCGCCGCGCTGGTTGTGATTCGCATCCTTCTGCAATTCCTTATTCAAGCGATCGGGCTGATCGTACTTCGCATTCGCGAACCGGAAATGCCGCGTCCATTTCGCATGTGGTTTTATCCGCTACCCGCGTTGATTGCCAGTGTCGGATTCATCTATGTTCTTTTTGCGCGGCCCAATTATTCACGCGAGCTGCGTTATGCAGCGGTTATCCTGATTGTCGGCCTTATTATTTATCTCCTCCGCTCGTGGCGACAACATCAATGGCCGTTTTCTGAGCATATAAACATTGCCGCGGCGGAGGCGCATAACGGTTAGTCATGTCCGGATCCGCCAATTCGCAAGTTACATCTGGCCTCCTTCTGAAGCGGACTGCCTCAGCGTGGTCTCCACTGCGCGAACCGCTCTTTCGTTCGCTATGGGCGGCAGCACTTATTTCTTATACCGGCACATGGATGCAGAATGTCGGTGCGGGCTGGCTTATGACCCAGCTCACGCTTTCTCCATTGATGATCAGCCTTGTGCAGGCCGCCGCCACCGTTCCCGTATTTCTGGCAATCCTGCCCGCAGGCGCTCTCGCCGACCTCGTCGATCGCCGAAGATTTCTGATCATCACACAGGCCTGGATGGTTCTTGCTTCAGGCGCGCTCGGTATCATCACGCTGTGGCACCACATCACACCGTGGATGTTGCTGCTCTTCACCTTCCTGCTTGGACTTGGCGCGGTCATGAATGATCCTGCATGGCAGGCCATCACTCCGGAAATTGTTTCTCATGAACAGCATGCTCCAGCGGTCGCTTTAAACTCGGTGGGGTTCAACGTTGCGCGCGCAATCGGACCAGCGTTGGGAGGCTTTATTGTTGCCGCTGCCGGCTCCGGTACATCATTTCTATTAAATGCCGCTTCCTTTTTCGGCGTGATTTTCTTCCTCTATCGCTGGAAGCGTCCGCCGCAGGACAGTACACAAAACGAGCGCATGACCGACGCTCTTCGCACAGGTCTGCGCTATGGACGCAATACCCATCTTGTGCATTGCGTTTTATTCCGCACTGGAGCCTTCAGCCTTGCCGCAAGTTCTCTGCTCGCGCTGCTCCCGGTCATCGCCCGCCCCCACGGTGCTACTGGATATGGCATTCTGCTCGCTTCCTTTGGATTAGGCGCTCTGATGGGCGGCCTGGCATTGCCGCATGTGCGAAACAAGATGAATGTTGATGGCGTGATCGCCGCCTGCATCATTCTGTTTGCGGGAATGATTTTTGCTTCGGGCCAGATCCACGACTTCATACTGCTCAACGCGGTTCTGTTCGGCGCGGGCGCGGGATGGATTGGCATTCTCGCCTCGCTCAATGTGGCTGCGCAAATTATGTCGCCGCCGCAACTGCGCGCCCGGGCTCTCTCCATGTACATTCTCGTGCTGCAAGGGGGCATGGCTGTGGGCAGCGTGATTTGGGGAGCTTTCGCCTCTACTGTTGGAATTTCAGAAACCATGATCATCTCCGCAGTGGCATTGCTCGCGGGCCTGTTCATGGCCAGAAGTTATGGATTTAGTTCGATTGAATTAGCATTTGCGCCACCAGCATTACCAGATTAGATTTCAATACTTTAAAGGAGAAACCTCATGAAAAACATGAAGTGGAGTTTGGCGTGTATTTTCCTGCTGTTGTGTAGCATTAGCGCATTTTCACAAACTGATAGCGAACATCGCACCGTCGCCGATGTTTTTAACCGTTCACTCTCGAGCGCAGAAAATGATTTCGTCCCAGCTGTGGAAGCCATGCCCGAGGACAAATTCAATTTCGCTCCAACGAATGGCGAATTTAAAGGCGTGAGAACGTTCGCTTTGGAAGTCCGTCACGTCGACACCGTCAACTACGAATTTGGAGCGGTAATCCTGGGAGAAAAATGTCCCGTAGAAACCGGTACGGATGAAAACGGCGCCGACACTCTCAAGACCAAGGACGACATTCTCAAATACACAACGGACTCTTTCGCTTATCTGCACAAAGCGCTTAGTGCATTGAACGAGCAAAATTTAGTGACGCCAATCCCGAATCCGTTCGGTGGGAAAAATAGCATCACTCGATTAGGCATTGCATTAATTGCGGTTTCGCATCCATTCGATCATTACGGGCAGATGGTGGAGTATCTGCGCATGAACAACATCGTTCCGCCCGCGAGCAGGCATTAAAACATCTCCTCGGGGCTGGCATAGTGCCGGCCTCGAGCTTCTACTTTTGGGCCAGCCCTACTAGCACACCCGTGCCATTTACAGCTTTCTCCCTTGGCCCTATCTTTAATAGCAACAACGCCACTTTTGGTTGTTCCCCTGGATTGGAGCGGAGGTGAGAGGTACCGGTAATGGAAAGAAAGAGATGAATAACCTGAGGACTGAAAATTCCCAGCATGAAATTGCTGCATTCCTGCAAGCCCTGAATTCTTATTCGGAATGTTTTGAGAAAAACCCGTTGCTCAGCTTTGAGCAGCATATGGGGCGAGTCGCGAACGAAACTGTGACGATGTCTGGCGTTTGCCGCTAGCGTTTAACTCGCCTTTTCCAGTTTCCGCTTTGCGCCGCGCCGACGAGACCGATCTGCGTCAACTTCAATTCTGCGGAAAGCCCTTTCGCGCGCAGCTGGCTTTCCGCCGCGGCCTTCGCTTTTTTGATATTCGCTTTCGGGTGCACAAACACCAGCACAGACGGCCCCGCTCCGCTTAAAACCGCGCCCAGCACCCCAGATTTCCCCGCCAATTCTTTTAATGCTGGAAGCAAGGGACAAAGAACAGAACGATACGGCTCATGCATACGGTCATGCAATGCCGCCGAAAGCAAATCAGTGCGTTGCTGCGTAAAGGCCGACAGCAATAGCATGGAGTTCCGTATGTTGGTGATCGCGTCGGCGCGGGAATAGTGCTGCGGTAAAACCTTGCGAGCAGCTTCGGTCGAAAGCGGTTCTTCTGGAATGGCGATCAGCAGCGGCCACTTTTGTTTTGTCTGGATGACTGCAACCTGCGCCTCATATTCAGAAGCCATCCTGGCAACTGCCAATCCGCCCATCCAGCAAGCGGCAGCGTTGTCTGGATGATGTTCTCTCCGCGACGCTTCCCCCACAATCCGATCATCACTCCAGCGAAGCTTGCCGAAGTGAACGGCCATGGCGATTCCTGCCAACCGGGCTGCAGCGGATGACCCGCAGCCTTTGCCGATGGGAATTTCGTTTTCGATTCTGAGCGCCAGCGGCTGAACGGTCTTCCCTTCCGCTTCCAGAACCTCGCGGTAGGTCGTAAACATTAAATGATTTTCAACCTTGCCACAGATGCCGGCGTCGAGGCCCGCAGCTTGGATGGAAAACTCAGTGGCAGGGCGCGCTTCGAGCGTCAGGAACATGTCTAACGCCAGCCCAGCGGCATCGAATGCCGGCCCCAGATTGGCAGAAGTCGCGGGAAGTTTCAGCTTTAGAACGTTGGAGGCAGTTGGCCGCTTCGCTTTTTTCACCATGTTAGCTCGACGAACCTTTTTCAACCGCTTCAAGCGTCTTCACGACCGCATCCGCAGTTGCATCGAGCACAATGGGGGAACGTTGAAGGGGGCCAAGAATCTGCGCATCCTTCTCATCCACGGTGCCTGTGAAAAGATCACCACGATGGAACTTCAAAGTGAACTCGGGATCTTTCAGTAAATGACCGGTCAGAATTAGCACAACAGTTTCGCCACGTTTTACCAACCCTTGCTTCACAAACTTTTTTAATCCTGCAAGGGTTACTGCCGAAGCCGGCTCGCACCCAATGCCATCGCTTCCAATTTCTGCCTTGGCCTGCGCGATTTCGATTTCGGTAACTTCTTCGACTGTGCCGCCGGTCGTTTCCAGCACGCGCACAGCTTTTTTCCAACTCGCAGGGTTGCCAATGCGAATGGCTGACGCCATCGTCTCCGCTTTCACCGGAATTAATTCTTTGCCGGATTTTTCGCGCATGCTGCGCACTAGCGGATTCGCGCCTGCCGCTTGCACCACCGAAATTTTCGGCAGCCGCGAGATAAACCCCAGCTGGTCAAGCTCGATCACAGCCTTGCCTATCGCGGAAGAGTTCGCCAGATTTCCGCCCGGCACAATAATGTGATCAGGAACTTCCCAGTTGAATTGCTCCAGCAATTCAATGGCTGCGGTCTTCTGTCCTTCGAGGCGATACGGATTCACGGAATTCAGCAAGTACACTGGCATGCGCTTCACGACTTCATTCAGCACGCGCATGCAACCATCAAAATCAGTTTTTATCTGGCATGTAACCGCGCCGTAATCCAGGGACTGCGAAAGTTTGCTCCAGGTAATTTTGCCTTCAGGAATAAGCACGAGGCTGCGCATTCCGCCCCGCGCCGCGTAAGCCGCCATGGAAGCCGAAGTGTTTCCCGTGGAAGCGCAGGCGACCCAACGGAAGCCTTCCTGTCGCGCAAAGGAAGCTGCGGTCGTCATGCCCGTGTCTTTAAACGAGCCTGTGGGATTCATTCCCTGATGTTTGGCATACAACCGCTCGACGCCGGCAATCTTTGCGCATCCGGGCAATTCATAAACAGGCGTATTTCCTTCGCGAAGCGTAATCGGCTGGTACCCCGCGCTCAACGACGGCATCAAGTCGCGAAAACGCCAAACGCCGCTCTGGTCGGCTGGAGCCAAAGATGTGCGCCGCCGCAGCCATTCAGCTTTTAATAAAGAAGCATCTGGTTTCGATGTAATCCATTGAGGAAACACAGCTTCCAGCAAGTCTCCACAACTTGCGCAGCGCGCATCCTGACTGAGCCGGGCAGCGACGCTTCCGCAGTTAATACATTTCAGTTGAGCAGTCTCCTGCTTCGACACCACAGCGGTTTGCTCCATAAGCATCAGTATGAGTGTTAACGATCAGTTGTGAACTACAAGACGAACTACAAGACATAAGACTAAGAGAAACGGGCGGAATATGCTACTTGACAGCCCGCAGATAGGAATCCGTCTTGTTAATCCAGTCTTCGCGCGGCGGATCAAAGACGTCGAGATCCATCGTGTCCTCAAGCGCCTCCGCACTGTGAGGCACATGCGGAGGAATGGTGAGGACATCACCCGCCCGCACAATAACTTCCTTGCCTTCGATTACAAATTTTAGCGCGCCTTGCAGAATGTGCGTGACTTGCTCGTTGTGATGGCTGTGCAAAGGCACGATGCAGCCCTTTTTCATGATGAGGCGCGCCAGCATGACGCGGTCGCCGGTGATCATTTGCCGCTTGAGCAGTGGATTCATCTCTTCGGTTTCCACGGTGTCCCAGGAAATGTATTGATGGGATTTCCGTTTGTACATGACCAGGGCGGGCTTCTTCGCCGATTTTTTGGCTTTAACTTTTGCTTTGGTCTTTATTTTGGACTTTAATGTTTTGGGCTTCGATACTTTCACGCGTGACGCAGCTTTCGACCGTTTTTGTTTCGCCATAATGTCTCACAATCCTTTGTAAGTTCCGCCGTCCACCAAAACCGTTTGTCCCGTAATAAACGAAGCCCGCTGCGATGCTAGCCAGACAATGGTGTCAGCAACCTCTCGCGGCTCGGCAACTCGCTTCAACGGAGCATCCACCGCCCAAGCGTCGAATGTTTCATTCTCGCTTTTGTTCTGGGAAGCAGAACGCGTTTTGCCAATTCTTTTAACCGGTCTGTGGCGGTGTAGCCCGGCGCAACATTATTGACCAAAATGCCGTCTTTCCCAAATTCATTGGCTAGGCTTTTTACCAGGCCCACGACCGCCATTCGCGCGGCATTCGATAGCACTAAATCGTTGACTGGCTGCTTGGTTGTGATGGAAGTGAGAGTGATGAAGCGCCCCCAGTGATTTTTCTGCATGTGCGGGATCACCTGCTGCGCCAGATACACTGCGCTCAAAAAATTCTGATCAAGAGCTTTCTGCCAATCTTCCTGCGTGGTCGCCAGGAATCCTTTGGCTGGAGGGCCGCCGGCATTCGCCACGCAAATTTCAATCTTGTCGAATTTTGTCGCAACCTCTGCAATAAAATTCCGTACCTGCCCGGCGTCGCGCACATCCAAAGCTTGCGTGAAAACTTCAACACCATATTTCTTGCGGATATCCGCTGCGACGGCTTCAATCGATTGCGGCGTACGCGAGCAGATTGCCACTTTGCAGCCTTCCGCGGCAAACGACTCGGCTGTGGCGCGTCCGATACCTTGGCTGGCGCCTGTAATGACGGCAACTCTACCTTTGAGTCCTAAATCCATGGGCCCAGCAATTATAAAGCGTGAAACTTCTGAATCGCCCCTTGCTCTCTTTTTTCCAGAACGTTACGCTTAAGAGTGCGCTTGATGTTCCATCGGCAAGCGCACGAAAGTCTCTCATGAAAAATCAAAAACATCGCCCAGAGACCCAAGCCGTCCATGCCGGAATTCCCCGGCAACACAAAAATGGCCCGGTCATGCCGCCCATCCACCAGACCGCCACGTTCGAAGCCAGCGACAACGAAGAACAGCTGCGCGTAACGCATACCGATATGTTTTATTCGCGCTACGGCAATCCCACGCTCACCGTCGTGGAAAATGCGATCTCGGAGTTGGAAGGAACAGAGGGCGCACTGGTTTTCGCCTCAGGGATGTCGGCGATTACTTCGTCGATTCTTTCGCTGGTCAGCGCAGGCGATCACATTGTGGCGCAACGCGACATTTATGGCGGAACAATTAAATTTCTGACGAAATGGCTCTCGCGTTTTGGAGTGGAAACTACTTTTGTTGATTCTACGAATTATAGCCAGCACGAAAAAGCGATCCAACCCAACACAAAGATTTTGTATCTGGAGTCGCCGACCAATCCCACGCTGCGGGTGATTGATCTAAAGAAAACGGCCGCGATCGCACAAAAGCATTACTTGATCTCGATGATTGACAGTACATTTGCTACACCCATTAATCAGCGACCGGCAGATTACGGAATCGATCTGGTTCTGCACTCCGGCACCAAATATTATTCAGGCCATTCGGATTTACTTTGCGGAATTATTGCAGGGCGAAAAACTCTTATCGAAAAGATTTGGGAGACGCGTACTATTTCCGGTCCAATTATGGACCCGCACGCTGCCTGGTTATTGCTGCGCGGCATCAAGACGCTGGTTCTGCGCGTACAGCGCCAGAATGAAACCGCGTTGCGAGTGGCGCAATTTTTGTCAGACCATCCGAATGTGAAGCAAGTGCACTATCCTTTCCTCGAAGGCCATCCCCAGCGCGCTTTGGCTATGGAACAATTGCATGGCGGAGGCGGTGTGCTCAGCTTCGAAGTCAACGGAACAAGCAAAGACGCCTGCCATGTGTCGGAGGCTTTACAGCTATTTACGCTGGCACCAAGTCTTGGCGGAGTCGAATCTCTGGTTTCCATTCCAGTTCTTACTTCCCACGCCATGATTTCGCCTGAACATCGGCAAAAGATGGGCGTCACGGATCAGTTAATTCGTATCGCCGTGGGAATCGAAAACTCCGACGATCTCATCGCCGATCTCAAACAAGCTTTGGAAGTGATGAAACCTGCTGCAGCGCACGTGCAGGTAGGATAGACCTCTTGAACAATCTAAAGGCCGCAGTCATTGGAGTCGGTTTCGTCGGACGCGCTCATCTGGAATCTCTGCGTCGCCGGGGCATTGCGGTGCAAGGCATTCTTAGCAGCTCGCTGGAACGGACGCAGGAAGCCTGTTCTAGTCTCAACGTCCAGCGGGCGTACAAATCTCTCGACGATTTAATGCAAGACAAAACTGTAGACGTCGTCCACATCTGCACTCCTAACAATGTTCACTTCGCGCAGGCGAAAGCCGCCATGGAAGCGGGCAAGCATGTTGTCTGCGAGAAGCCGTTGTCCATGGACACGCGGGAAAGCGCCGAACTGATTCAAATCGCCCAGAAAAATCAGCGTGTAGGCGCCGTAGCTTATAACCTGCGCTACTATCCGCTCTGCCAAGAAGCGCATGCGCTGGTGCAAAGCGGAAAGATCGGTGAGCCCCGGCTCGTCCATGGCAGTTTCTTGCAAGATTGGCTGCTCTTCCCGACAGATTGGAACTGGCGTCTTGAGCCGCAATTCAGCGGCCCGCTGCGCGTAGTTGCCGATATCGGCACGCACTGGCTTGATCTGATTACCTGGATCACAAACCGCAAAGTGACGGAACTCTGCGCCGACCTGGGCACTGTGATTCCAGTTCGACGAAAACCCCGAGGCCGCGTGGAAACTTTCCAGAAAAGTTCCAGCGGAGCTTATGACGAAATCAAAATCGACACCGACGACTACGCTTCGATTCTTTTGCATCTTGAAAAATCAGTTCATGGCGTGGTGACTGTTTCCCAGGTAAGCGCGGGGCGCAAAGCGCGATTATGGTTTGAAATCGACGGGAGTGAAGCGTCGCTTTCATGGAACTCCGAATCTCCGAACACTTTGTGGATCGGCAGACGCGGTGAGCCGAACCAGGAAGTCCCTAAGGATCCCTCGCAGATGTCGCCCTCCACTCGAGGCTACGCGGAATATCCCGCAGGGCATGCGGAAGGCTATCCCGATACGTTCGGCCAATTATTCAAAGATGTTTACAGCTACATCGCACAGGGAGATTTCAGCGCGTCGCGATCATTCCCGACATTTGAGACTGGACATGAAGAGATGCTTCTATGTGAAGCCATTGCACGGAGCTCAAAAGAACGCCGCTGGATTGCCATGAAATAGCGATCCAGCGCCGCGTGCTTACCTGCTATTTCTTTTCTCCTTCGAAGATCGTCGCATACAAAACTCCGCCAACAATACCGCCGATGATGGGCGCGACCCAGAACATCCAGAGTTGTGCAACAGCCCATCCGCCGACGAACACCGCCGGACCTGTGCTGCGCGCGGGGTTCACGGAAAGATTTGTGATGGGGATTCCGATCAGGTGAATCAACGTCAAACCCAACCCAATTGCGATCGGAGCAAAACCTGACGGCGCGCGGCGGTCTGTTGCTCCCATAATGATCACCAGAAAAAATAACGTCAGTACAAATTCCGCGACAAAACACGCCAGCAGAGAATAGCCGCCGGGCGAATGCGCCGCGTATCCATTGGAAGCGAAACCATTGCTCAAACTAAATCCCGCTTTTCCGCTCGCGATGACATATAAAACCGATGCGGCGGCGATGCCTCCGACAACCTGCGAGGCCACGTATGCAGGGAGTTCGGCAAACGGAAACCGCTTCCCTGCGGCCAGACCAAACGAAACCGCTGGATTCAAATGACAACCGGAAATATGTCCGATTGCGTATGCCATGGTCAAAACAGTAAGTCCGAATGCCAGCGCTACGCCGTAGAACCCAATTCCTAATTGCGGGAAAGCCGCTGCAAACACTGCACTACCGCATCCACCAAACACCAACCAGAATGTGCCAAAAAATTCCGCCAGGGCCCTTTTCGATAGACTCATACTTCCTCCCCATCATTTTTCAAATGAAGCTGTCTGTTTATGTGATTTTTTGCGTTATTAAAGACGGCGGCAATTCTACGCTGGATTGGTTTTTGAGGCCATAAGCTTTACTGTCTCTGTTAGACTGGCCACCTACAGATCACCTGTCCGTCTGAAAAGTCATCCAATATATTCTGGAGGAGGCTGGCCTATGAAAGCTCTCAAGATTCTCGGCATTGTCGTTGTACTTCTGATTGTCGCGCTCATCGCGCTTCCCTTCCTCATCAATGTCAATACATTTCGCCCAACGATTGAGGCGGAACTCACTACTGCGCTTGGCCGCCAGGTAAAAATTGGCAATCTGAAGCTGTCGATTTTGAGCGGCAACCTTTCCGCCGACGATCTTTCCATCGCCGATGATCCGGCCTTCAGTAAAAATGCTTTCATTCAAGCCAAAGGATTGAATGTTGGCGTGGAAGTCGAGCCTTTGATTTTTTCCAAGACGCTCCATGTGACCGAACTGACTTTACAAGAGCCCCAGGTTACGCTCTTGCGTTCGACTTCCGGCAAATGGAATTTCTCAAGCCTGGGATCAAATAAACCCAACGCCGCGAAAGCTTCGAACAGTTCCGATTCATTCACGCAGAATTTAGCTGTGGGCAAGCTAAACATTAAAGACGGACAGGTTTCCATCGGAGATGCCTCTGCGCCGGGTAAAACGCACGTCTACCAGCAAGTAAACGTGACCGTGCAGAATTTTTCGTTCACGTCGCAATTCCCATTTTCGCTTGCAACTTCGCTTCCCGGCGGAGGCAGTTTGAACCTTGAAGGCACAGCCGGACCGGTAAATTCTGACGATGCCGCCTCGACTCCGCTGCAAGCGCGATTGAAGATTAAAGATTTGGATTTAGGCAAATCCGGCTTGATCGATCCCGCATCCGGAATCGCCGGCATCGCCGACTTCGACGGGAATCTTATTTACGATGGAAAAATGGCCCACAGCACTGGCACCGCCAACATGACAAAGCTGAAGCTCGTGCCGAAAGGAACTCCCGCGAACCAATCCGTTTCCTTGAAATATGCCGCTGACTACGATCAGCAAAAACAAAGCGGTATGTTGAAGCAAGGCGATGTGAACATCGGCAAAGCTCTGGCCCAGCTTACGGGATCCTTCGAATCAAAGGCCACAAGCACCGTGCTAGACATGAAACTGAATGCGCAGAACATGCCGGTAAATGATCTCGAAGCTATGCTGCCCGCAATGGGCGTTATTCTACCCACAGGGTCTCAATTACAAGGCGGAACGCTTTCGGCAACATTGGGAATCACCGGACCGCTTCCGAACATCGTCGTGACCGGACCCATCAAGCTGGCAGATACGAAACTCGCAGGATTCAATCTTGGATCGAAAATGTCTGCAATCTCAGCGCTGAGCGGCATGAAGTCGGGTTCAGATACTTCCATACAAAACTTCAGCGCTGACCTGCACTACGCTCCCAGCGGTATCCAGACGCAGAACATTAACCTTACAGCTCCGTCGTTAGGGGTTGTCACAGGATCAGGAACCATCAGCCCCGACAATGTACTCGACTATAAAATGGCCGCAAACGTGAGCGGCACGGCAGTCACCGGCCTCGCGCAGATGGCCAATCTCAACACCAAGGGCGGCACAATTCCCTTCTTCGTGAAAGGCACAACATCGGATCCAAAGTTTGTACCGGATGTAAAAGGCATGGCCACCGGAGCGCTCAGTGGATTGACCAAACAGACCGGAACCGACTCCGTTGTGAATACAATTGGTGGATTTTTCAAAAAGAAGAAAACACAATAGGCGGGGATTTTTTACCGCTGCAAACAGATTGAGGTGGCAAGCGATTGCCACCTCATGAATCCAATTACAGATTTCACCAACCAGCAGGAAAACTATCGGCCAAAATGCTTGGCGTTCTTTTCCGTGTAGTCCTTCCACTTCTCCGGCAGATCATCCAGCGCAAAAATGGCGGAAACCGGGCACACCGGCACGCAAGCGCCACAATCAATACACTCCACCGGATCAATATAGAGCATATTGTTACCGTCGAAGTCCCCTTCATCTTTCTTTGGATGAATGCAATCTACGGGGCATGCATCGACGCAGGCTGTGTCCTTTGTGTCTATGCAGGGTTCTGCAATTACATATGCCATGAGTTTCTATTCTCCTGTAAGTCACGCTGTTCTATGGAAAACTCGCCATTCTATCAAGAATGTCTTGTCGGGTACAGAAAGATGCATCAAGTGGTAGCTTTCGCACTGATCTACCGTCGTTCGTTCTATTCATTGTGGTGCGAAAACGGACTTTTGCGATCGTACTTCTCTCCCGCAGGAATCTCCACTTGCAGACGATTCTCAGCTGGCGCCAATGGGCACGTTGCATATGGCGTCACGGAGCAAGGCGGACTGTATGCGTAATTAAAATCAAGAACGACTTTGCCGTCTTTCACAGGATCAGTGTCCAAAAAACGGCCGCCAGGATATGTTTCTGTCTTCTTGGTAAGGTCATTGAATACGAATGACAGGCCTTTGGATGGATCATCTCCTGCATCCGTAAGCCGGTATTCCTGGCCATGCAGGGTAAATACGACAATGCCGGAAATGGGGACAGGCGTGACGTCGCCCAAGACATTCGGGATATTCACCATCTGCTTGCCGGTAGCCGGAATCCATGTCGCACTGACGCGATACTCCATATTGATCGGATAGAAGATCGGGCCAGGGTAAGTTTTGGCCTTTATGTTGTTGAGGTCTTTTACGCGAATGCCCACCCGCTGGCCGCGCTTGATCACATGCATCATCAAGCTGCCAATTTCAATATTCGTCGCATGTCCAGTATCGTCGGATTGCAAAGCAGCGGTCGCGGCAACTTTCCCATCGATCTTCGCTTGCACTCCGGAAGCGGCGTCGATGGTTACGTTTCCGTTATGCAAATTAAAAGCACCGGCGCGCGCAGTGATTGTTCCCGCAGGTAAAACAATGGCATTGGCCGCATCAGAGCCAAAGCTATTTGCGCCCTCTTTTAACCAGAACAATCCAACCAGCGGGATCCAGTTCTGTTTGCGACTGGCGATCAGCTCCAACTTAAATTTTTCGAATTCCTTTTGATAATCGCCGCTGACCGCTTCATTACTGTACATAAATGCCGGCATAAGCAGCGCAATGAACCCGAGCGCAAGCGCAAAATAAACGCGGCTTCCATAAGTTGATCTCATTTCTTCACATACTCTCGCGGATCGGGTAACGGTTCCAAACCACGGCCACTGAAAATTTCCTGGAACTCATGCAATAGCGCATCATGAACCAGCACATTCGATGCGACCGTCTGACGGCTGTCGATATTAAATGGCCCACCGCTGAAGTCAGTAACTTTTCCTCCAGCTTTCTGCACAATCAACACGCCCGCGGCGGTGTCCCACGAATTGAGATTGAACTCCCAAAACGCATCAAAACGACCGCAGGCCACGTAACAAAGATCAAGGGCGGCCGAACCCGCACGGCGCACACCGTGGGTTCGCAAAGTAATCTGATGATAAAAGTGGATGTTCGGGTTTTTGTGGCGCTTGTGGCTGGGAAAGCCCGTTGCGATGATGGTTTCAGCCAGTATAGCCGCATTTGAAACATGGATTACTTCGCCGTTGAGTTGCGCGCCTGATCCTTTTGCCGCGGTAAACATCTCATTGCGAGTGGGATCATAGACGACTGCGGCAATTCTCTCGCCCTTGTGCTCAAGTCCCATTGAAACGCAAAAGACCGGATAGCCATGGGCGAAGTTTGTGGTGCCATCGAGCGGATCCACGTACCAGCGATATTCGCTGCCTGTGTCCATCAGTCCATTCTCTTCTCCAAGAATGTCGTGGTGGGGCCATTTCTCCTGGATGCGCTTGCGTATCAGCGCCTCGGAGTTACGGTCGGCCTCGGTAACGAGATCGGCCTCACCCTTGTACTCAATCTTTACGCGGCGATGAAAGTATCCCATTAGCAGCGCGCCAGCTTCGCGCGCAATCTCAACCATCGGAGGAACAAATTGCTGATAATTTTCGGAAGGCATGATTTGAAATGAGTCTTAAGCCTAGCGGAAGTGGTTGTATTTGGAAAGTGCGGGAGTCACTGGAGGATCAAAAGAATGATAGGGACTTCGTCAAAACGAACTATCAACTGGTTACTCGTCTGATCGTGCTCGCTCGCCCAATCGTTACTCTTCGGCGATGTACACGATGTCATGTTTGAAGATGAATAGATTCGGCTTAGTGTCCCGCGTCAGTCGAAGCATGTGCTTGTCGTAATACTCGACCCATCCCTCGACAACTTCTCCGCCTTGCAATTTGATCTTTACCTGCTTCTGTTTTTCCCCAAGTGATTTTAGATAAATCGCTTCTTGAAAAGTCTCGTCTTGCGGAGCCGACTTCGGCTTTTGCGAACTACTCGAGTTATCGCGTCGCTGGAATGGCATCGGGTTATTGTATTCCCACAAACTTTAAAAGCAGAAATAAAAAAGGCCACCGGCAAATTGCCGATGGCCTGTAAGACAGAACTTGAAAGTTTAAAAATCTACCTTCAAGCCCCATTCAATTTGCCGTGCGCTCCCCAGAGAATAGACGCCAGTACCATTTCCTACACGGAACGACTGCAAACCAACATTATCTGTTCCGTTAATGGCCCCAGCGCTTCCCGTAAGCAAGCCGTTCATGATGTTCGGCGGCAGGTTGTAATTTGCAAAATTGAAGACGTTGAACATAGCAATACTTGGTTCGATCGTGAAGCGTTCTTTGATCTTGTATCGCCAGCCTAAGTTAAAGTCGACGTCTTTCAACCAGTTGAAGTTGACTTCGTTGCCGGGTGCTGTTGGAACAGAAGCTGCCACACCACCCAAAGCCTGCAATTGCGCTTGAGTAAACAAGCCGTTACTGATCAGCACCTGACCGGCAGGAGTTGGCTGTCCTGCCACAGTCGCGTTGTAGTTGTTGATCGTTTTATTGATGTTCGAGGCATTGATTCCGCGATCAAAGTTGCCCAATTTCGTTCCCGGAATTGGATCGCCTGTAGTTCCGTCACCCGTGAAATCCGTGTAGAAGATTTCGCCAGGGTTACCTGTTAGCGGAACATCCAGCGGAGCTGACAATGGGCTATAGAAGTGACCAATCAACCCAAGGCGGAAGCCACCAGGCAAGTCGCCATAACCACCAAACGACAACTGGTGAGTTCTATCCAACAATGCAGGACCAAAATATTTGTTTACATTGTTGTTGTCGAGCGTACCAATCACAAAGTCCTGATCGGAATCGGCAACTGTTCCGGTTGCTTGCGTTCCACCTGAGCTCTCGAACCGAGACAAGCTATACGAAACTTGCAGATTCAGGGTTTTCAGGCCTTTCATCGGATTGGCAACGTTTTGCGTCAACTTCAACTGCAAACCGTTATAGAGGGAACGACCGACCGGCTCCATGAAAACTCCGGCTCCCTGATTGCCATTGATACCACCGAAAGCGCAAGGACGACCCAAAGGATTGCCGCTGGGATCAAATGCATTGGTGGCACATGCACCACCAAAATCACCCGACGATGTGAGTCCGAAACCAGCAAAATCGGCCATCGTTGCCCCAGGAGCTCCGGTTGGATGCAAGTTTGCGCAATTTGCAATGGCAGCATTAATGGAACCTGCACCGCAAGCGGTTAAGGTCGCAGCAATCGCTTGTTGCGCGGCTGTCATATTGAACAATGAAGCATCGCCGACATGGTTAGTATCGACACCCAACAAACTATGGGTGCCAACGTTGCGTAGATAATCGGCGCTGAAAATCATACCGTGACGAATTTCATGCTGAATGCCAAAATTCATTTGCAGGCCACGCGGACTCTGATAGTTCGGAGCAAAAAGCCCAATTGGAATGCTTACTCCAGCGCCAAGAATGTCCCCAATGTAATTTGGATTATGCGCGGACAAATCTACCGGCGTCGCGGCTTGATATTGTTGCGAGAATGCAATTAGTTGAGGAAGCACACTGCCAGCGGCCACGTTTCCGCATGCACCCGCCGGCATACTCAGAGTTCCACCAGGAACAAGCACTGGATTGACCGAACCATTGAGGCAAGCGAATGGAGTCTGGTTAAACGCTCCATTCTCTAAACGCAGCGGACGATCAAAGAGCACATTGTTGAAGATAACGTTCTCATAGAACAAGCCGATTCCAGCACGAACCACAGTTTTCCCGGATTTTGTGGGATCCCAAGCAATACCCAACTGAGGAGCAAAATTATCGTTGGGCTGCTTTACAGGATCACCCATTCCTGGAAACGCTGCATTCACTTCTGGAATTGCCGCGAGATCGCTGTCGGTTCTGCCGGTATCACGATCCCAGCGCAATCCATAAGTGACCGTGAAATTTGGTATCACTTTCCAACTGTCACCGATGTAAAGACCTACACGGTTGTCAGGTCCGAGGCCGCCGGCTGGAAACCCAAAAGCCGGTTTTTCAGTATTGAAACCTAGACCATTTCCCACCCGGAAATTTTGTACGGGATAGTTCAGAGGATTTGTATCCCCACCAGGGAACGGTCCCAGATCCGCAAAATTCCGGTTAGCAGTTGTTTCTGTCCAGGTAACACGGGGCGCTATACCAAAGAAGTCCGCAAATCCACCACCTTGAATATGGTTGAAAGAAACGCCATATCGCAGAATGTGGCTATGCACCGCTTTGCTGCCATCGTACTTGAATTCGCGATTTGCCTGCGGGGTGCTCTGAGGAGCGTCCGGACTCGGGCCAACCACGAACGGGAATGATTCCAATGTCACTCCCGCATTGGCGAATGGCAGCGAGCTTCCTAATACGGCATCCGCAATTTGGTTTTGAAACTTCAAATACGAGAAACGAATTGAGTGAGTAAATGAACCAGTATTGAAATCCGCGCCAACCACGTGGTTCCGCGAGATATCCTTGTTGTCGAATACTGCAAAACCTAATCCAAAATCAGAAGGCAGAGAATTTTGGAAGTAAGAAAAGCGATAAAACAGGTGGGCGCCGTGAAATTGGTAGTCCAATTTCCCAATCAAATCTGTCTCACGGAAAGCTTGATTAAAACCACCACTCAGGGTATCGAACGGGGCTGCAAAACTTACAGGGGCTAACGAGTCCTGTTTCGTACGCTCGCCATCCGCGAAGAAGAAGAGCTTGTTCTTAATAATCGGCCCGCCGACATCCCCGCCGAATTGGCTGCGCTGAAATGGTTCATCACCGCCAATCGTATCGGCGTTCATGGAGTGATCACGGAACAACCCGAATGCACCACCATGCACATCGTTAGTGCCGGATTTTGTGCTCACGTTAATGGCGCCAGACGAAGTTAAATCGTTGGAAAGATCTAACGTAGATTGACCCAGCTGAAATTCATCAATGGCGCTTGCAGGGATGTCCTGGGTTGTTGTGCCTACCGTCTCGTCGCTGATGTCAACACCATCCACATTGATGCGTGCTGTACGGCCAAATCGGCCACCGAAAGAGATTGAGGAATATCCAGACTTGGTAGGATCAAAGTTCTGACCATCCTGAATTTGTACGCCCGGTTCCAACTGAGCAAGATCGAGGAAGTTGCGACCGTTCACAGGCAGATTCTCGATTTGAGCCGCGTTCAATACGCCTTGAACTTCAGCCTGCTCGGTGTTTACGGCAACTTGTGATCCCTGTACTTCTACGACTTCACTTTCCTGTCCCACCTGGAGAGCAACATTCGCGGTTGCTGTGTTACCAACAAGTACCACTAAAGTCTGTTCGACAGCGCGGAAGCCTTTTTGCGAAACTTTCACGCGATAATTTCCCGGAGGCAGCGCGCCTGAGTTATATGCGCCTGCGCCATTGGAAGTGAGTTCTATCTTTTGGCCTGTCTGGGTATTTGTAATTTCGACTTGCGCACTGAAAACGATCGCGCCGGATGGATCAGTTACAGTGCCGACAATACTTCCGGTACTAATTGTGGTTTGCGCGAACCCGGCAATTGTCCATAGAAATAGAACACATCCCACAGCAAAAAAACTTGTCGTTTTAATGCGCGAGAGGCGGGAGATAAGATTTTGAAACATTGGTACACCTTCCTTTTCGGATCTGGGAGCTGAAAACCTTGAGGAAATAAGCTTGGAAACAAAAAGTTCCTGACCAAAAGATAGGGATCGATATTGCGATTTTGATTTCAATTCGCGCAATGAAGTAAGGTTATTTACCTACCCGAACCTGCCAGTACAAGAACGGCTTTTTCGTATATGTACTGCTGCGTATGCAATCGATCGACCAACATCTTGTTTTTTGTGAAGAAAGGCGGAAGGGGTTTTTATTTCAAGGAGTAGGAAGAAAAGTAAAAAAAATCAAAACACAACATAACATCCAATATTACATAACCTTACAACCTACAAATATTATTTGTCATATAAGCACACTTATAGATCTACGTATATTTGTACTTATTTTGATTCGGTTCCTACATAACGGCTTTACGACTAAATCGTCCGTGGTTTGTCTTTAAAAATGTGTGGGCTGATTTTCTCAGCCCACACATAACACGATCATAAAACTCAAACCACAATCGTTAGAACGTGAACTTCGCTCCTAAACGAATTCCCCGCGCTAGTTGATAGTAAATCGGTGTTTTGTACGCGCTATTGACAGCTGCACTTACACCACGATCTTTAAAGTTATTGAGTTGGGCCTGCACGTCATACGGTCTTTCTGCTGCACCATAAAACGGCAGGTTATCGCCGATGTAGCATTGCGTTACGAACGAGCACGACGCATTGGTATTCAATGCGATGTATTGGTTCGTCACATCTAACGATGTGAGATCGGCATTGTAGGCAGTGACGGCACGCTGATTTAAGAGGTTCGTCGCATTCGCTTCGAAACTAAGAGATTTAGTTTCGCTGATCTTATAGTTCTGGCGAATGCTGAAATCGGTTTGCGTGTACCACGGTGTACGGAAGGTATGCGGTGCGCTTAGTGCGATCGCACCGGTTGTTGGATCCTGCGTGGCATCGACAAACTGACCGCGGTCCCAAGCCTGCACGGCCCAGGCGCCATTTCCGGCACCCACGTCTAAGAAGCTGGTGACCGGAGAGCCACTATAGAGATACTGGAAAAGACCGAGATCAGTGGTGAAGTGCTTCAACCAGCTAAGCTCATAGTATCCATATCCCTTGAGTGTGCTTGGACGATCGGTCGGAAGAAGTCCGCTCGATGAACCGCCGAATGAGTTGTATGAGAAGTACGGCTCGTCAAAGGCGCGGCTGTTGTTCGGTGAGCTGCGTCCACCGAGCTGGCCATCGGAAATGTCTGAGCTGGTTAGGCCCGTATAATTTCCGCGCAACCGGCTGTATGTGTACGAGAACAATCCATACCAGTGTTGGCTGACGTTTTTGGTTACGCGTACTTCAACGCCGTCATAGCTTCTTGCAGCAGGAAAGATACCGTTCTCAGGACACTGACCGCCACTAATCGATCCTGAGCCGCAATCTGGTGGCTGACCTGGGTAAAGGAAGTTGTAGAAATTGCTGAAGCTGGATTCCGATCCTTTTCCAGGATTGCCAATGACGAAGGTTTCATTTCCGTTGTTGATGAGTGATGAATCTTCGATTGCGTTGTCCAGTCGGCGACGGTCCCAACGAACTTCAAGCGCCGTGCTCTTGTTCAACTGGTAGTCCATTCCAAAAACAGTTTCGTGCTGGCTGAAAGGATTCAAGCCAGGAGTTACGCCTGTTGACGTCAAGTTGCACGTCGAGCAGGTTGTCGGGAATGTACGGTTGTTGATGTTTTCGATGAAGGTCAACCCAGCCGGCGTAGCACCACCCGCGAAAGTTGCAGGAGTGGATGAATCCGTCGGAGAAGAATCAATGCAATAACGGCCAGCGCTATTAATTGCTGGCACAATCGTGCTCAGGTCAGAAGTATCGAGCGCATATTCGCAATTGTTCCAGTACTGACCACCGAATGAACTGATCGCTACGTTCAATTTCATCTGATCGAAGAATTTGCCATAGCTGCCGAACACTTTCATCTTTCCATTCCCAAATACATCCCATGCAGCGCCGATTCGAGGGGCAACTTTCTGTCCCCAACCGAAATCGATCGGATTACTGGAGAGACCGGCCGAACTGCTCGCAGGCAGATATTCTTTTTCGACACGAACACCAAGATCAAGCGTTAAACCACGCCCAATTTGCCAGGCATCCTGCACGAAGAAGCTGTGGTTGAAACTCGTGACGTTGCCGCCGGTGCCAAAGTCGTAAACGTCGATCGTCCCATACAGACCCGCGCAATCCGTAATATCG
>DASXCC010000250.1:0-53227 GCA_036491415.1 Terriglobales bacterium
AGGATTTATTCCACTTGCCTGCAATACAAGATCGACATCACAAAAGATCTGATCCCCATTCGACCGGCAACCCATTATTCGATGGGCGGCATTCGTACCAACATGGACGGTCAAACTTCCGTCAAAGGGATCTATGCAGCCGGGGAAACCGCGTCTACAGGCGTTCATGGAGCGAATCGCCTGGCGAGCAATTCTTTGCTGGAAGGGCTGGTCTTTGGAGCACGCGCCGGAAAAGTCATGCGTGACGAGATACGTCATTCCACAAACACAGAGTCCGCAAAAATTTCCTCGCCACAAAAACAAACGCAAGCATCCTCGGAAGGCTCCGAAGAGAAAGTCGAGCAAGTTCAGGATTTAATGTGGCAAGACGTCGGCATTGTCCGAACGGCAGAGGGGATGAAGCGCGCGATCCAGCAGCTCGAAGCGATACGGTCCAACATGGGAACTCCCCGTTCAAGACGCGACTGGGAAATGCTGAATTTGAATATTGCGGGATTACTCGTGGCCCGCTCGGCTTTAGCGCGGGAGGAGAGCCGTGGCGCGCACTACAGGACGGACTTCCCTTCGCACGATGACGCAAAGTTTTTGAAACATTCCATTGTGCGCGGAGAAGAGATCCGCTTCGAATAAAAGCTCTCAGCTTTCGACTTCCTGCTCCTGCGGAAAAAGCATCGACGCCAAAACCGAAATCAGCAACACCCCAGCAACTCCGGCGAGCGCCCATTGTGTAGGGAGCTGGAAATAGTGCGAAACCAGCATCTTCCCGCCGACAAACATCAGAACGACCGCCAGCCCATAATGCAAATAGTGGAACATCTTCATCATTCCTGCCAGCGCAAAATACATAGAGCGCAAGCCCAAAATTGCGAAAACGTTCGAAGTGTAAACGACAAAAGCTTTCAAAGTGATGGCCAGAATGGCAGGGATGGAATCCACAGCGAAGATGACGTCCGTGGTTTCGATCACAAGCAGAACAACAAGCAACGGCGTGGCGCACAGTTGCGGCGTACGAACAAAGAATTTTCCATCCACGTAGTCGTCGGTCACAGGGATTAAAGATCGCAACAAACGCAAAACTGGATTCTTATCCGGATTCACGGACGCGCTTCTCTGCCGGATTAATTTGATTCCGCTATAAAGCAGGAGCGCTCCGAAGAAATATATGATCCAGTGGAATTTACGAATGAGTCCGACGCCGGCAAGAATAAAAATGGCACGCATGACGAGCGCACCGAGAACTCCCCAGAATAAAACTTTGTGCTCTTGTTCAGCGGGAACACGGAAAAATTTAAAGATCAAAAGAAAAATAAAAAGGTTATCTACGCTAAGGGAAAGCTCGATCACATAGCCGGTTACGTATTCAAGCCCGGTGTCGTGCCCTTGCCAAATGAAAAGCATGGCGGCAAAAACGGCGGCCAGGGCAATCCAAACTCCGCTCCAGGCTAGGGCCTGCCGGAATGTTGGAACATGCGACCTTCGGTTCACGACGCCAAGATCGAGAGCCAGCATGGCAAGCACGAATACGTTGAAGAGAATCCAGAGTAGCGGTCCGTTCAATCGGCACCAATCGAAGGCTCAGGGTGACTTCTGTTGGCATTCTACGCGAAGATTTCGCGGCGATTGGCGGCCGGGAACTATTTAGGAGGAATGGAAGGCAGGTTGTTCAACATCCGAATCGTTTCCAGCGTCGTCGTCCCAACGATCTGCAGGCTTGCAGGGCTCAGTTTGTCCACGGTGTCTTCGGCGGTATGCCAGAAAACATTGTTGTAGCCGTAATCAAAATCAATGAGATCGGCGCAGGGAACGGCGCGCTGCATAAATGGAATGTGATCGTCGGAAATGGGTCCGGTGCGTTCGTAAAAGTGTGACTGCGTACCCAGGCGCGTGGCAGCCTGATAAATCAAATCCTGCAACCATGGAGTGGAATTCGAGTCCCGTACAATGTTCAGGTCGGCGTCGCCAATCATGTCTTCCAGCAGGAATGCCTTCATCTTTTTGAGCGATCCATCGGCCTGCCATTTGTCGGCCAAATGCCGAACACCGTATAACGCTTCAGGGTCATACCACGGCAGTCGCATGGATTCTTCCGCATCGTCCCATAGCAGCCATATGCTGTAGCCTTCCAGCTTTTTGCCATGTAACTGATTGGCAAATTCCAGCAAAAGCGCGCTGGAAGAAGCGCCGTCATTCGCGCCGACGTAGTTAATGTTCTTCAAAGGCCAATTTGTATCGTAGTGGCTGGCGATGACGATAATTCCATCGCGTGTGCCAGAAAATTTCGCAATGATGTTGTTGACTGGAAATTTTCCTTCCGTCGTCTCGACGGTAAAAGCATCCTGCTCGACGTTGTCGCCTTTCAGATGGGCAAGAATATAATCTTCCACTTTTTTGTGGTTCGCGCTGCCCAGCGGACGCGGGCCGAACGCTACGATTTCTTTTGTGTATTTCATGGCCCGAGCAGAATCGAACGACGGCGGCGCAGATTCTGGAGCGGAGGAAGAAGAATCCGGAAGAGCCGTGGATAATGCAGCAGCAGAACTCGAAGAACTGCCAGAACTAGCTGGCGGATTCGCGGCTTGATCTTTTGTACAAGCGGCAGCCATTAAACAAGCGGTCAGCGATAAAGCGCAGAGAAAGCTTCTCATCAGCTGTGAGCCTGCCGGGCTTTGCGCCGGTCATGATGGACACGCCACGCAATCCCTATACTGATCAAATACAACACAATCATAGGCGCCGCGAAAATACACATGGTGGAAATATCGGGGGTGGGCGCAAGAATCGAAGCGATGATGAAAATCACCAGGATGGCATAGCGGATATTGCGCCACATCCAACCGGCGGAAACAACTCCCATCAGTGCCAGAAAAAATACAAGAATCGGTAATTCGAAAACCACGCCGAGACCAACGATCACGGTGAGAAATAATTCCGTGTACTCGCCAATTGTGATCATTGGCTGGAAGTCTTTGCCAAGCTGGAGCAGATATTGCAGCGCTTGAGGAAAGACCAGCCTGTACCCGAAATATCCGCCACTCAGGAAAAGAAATACCGTGGAGAGCATGAACGGGATGACGTAACGCTTCTCTTTGCGGTAAAGGCCGGGCGAGATGAACATCCACAACTGATAAAGCAGGAATGGCGAGGTAAGAAAAAGTCCTCCCATGAATGCCGTTTTCAGGTACAGATTGAAAGGCTCGATGGGATTGAGGAACGTCAACCGGCTCGACATTCCGTTGTGCGCAAAAGCATCGATAATGGGACGCTGCACAAATCCATAGATCCGCTCTTTGAAAACCCAGCAGACGCCAAAGCCGGCGGCGATCGCGATTGCGCAATAGACAAGTCTTTTACGGAGTTCTTCGAGGTGTTCGAAGAAGCTCATAGCAGGCATGGACTCTCCGCGCTGTTCTTCCGATGCGTGATCAGGAGCTTGATCCACGGTGATGTCAGGCATTCGAAGCCTTTACAGGGGTTTCCGCCTGCGGATCGGGAACGATTTCAGCGTCGGCTGACGTAACATCGGTCGACTGAACATCGGTCGATCTAACATCGGTCGATCTAACATCGGTCGATCTAACATCGATGGGCTTCAGATCAATCACCGCGTGTGTCTTGTGCTCGGCTGAATTGTCTTCGGGGTAGTCGGCCTTTGAGGAAACCAGATCAGATGAGCTAACTTCAGATGAAGTAGCTTCTGAAGTAGCTTCTGAAATAACTCCGGAAGCATCAATTTCCGGTGCTGGCTTCAGCGGCAACGTCGCGATGGTTCCGACAGGAGGTTGCGCGGGAGCGAGCATTTTTTTGGCATTTTCCTGACGCTCCAGGTCGTCCATTTCCGTTTGTATCTGGCTTTTAAATTCGTTAGAGGCGCGCTTCAATTCGTTGAGAACTTTGCCGATTTGCCTTCCGATTTCCGGCAATCTTTTGGGCCCAAAGATAATAAGGGCCAGCAAAAAGAGAAAAATCGTATCTGCAAAGCTTGGACCCATTCCATTTATCATACCGTCTGCCGCCAATGACGGCAAAGCGGCGCCGCGCAAGTTTTGCACCCAGCATCCACGGAAATTGTTCTGCTACAATTCCTTCGCCATGAGACACATACGATTTACCGTCCTCGCAATTCTGAGCTTTTTTCTTCTAGTGGGAAGTTCCCTGGCGCAAAGCGCACAACCGGCTTCCTCCGAATTTGATTTGGCGAAGTTATCGCCAACTCCTCCCATGGGATGGAACAGCTGGAACAAGTTTGCCTGCAATGTGAACGAACAATTGCTTCGCGATATGACCGATACCATGGTGCAGTCGGGCATGAAAGATGCTGGATACAAGTACGTTGTGATTGACGACTGCTGGCAGGTTTCAAGGGACAAACAAGGCAACATTGTTGCCGACCCGCAACGATTCCCTTCCGGCATAAAAGCTCTGGCGGATTATGTCCACTCCAAGGGACTGAAGTTTGGCATTTACTCCGATGCCGGCTCGAAAACCTGCGCCGGACGCCCGGCAAGCCTGGGCCATGAATACCAGGACGCGCTGCAATACGCCTCATGGGGCGTGGACTACCTGAAATACGATTGGTGCAACACCACCACGCAGGATGCGAAGGCTGCCTATGCCCTCATCCGCAGCGCATTGAATGCTTCAGGAAGGCCGATTGTGCTCAGCATCTGCGAATGGGGCACAGCGAAGCCGTGGCTGTGGGGCGAAGAAGTTGGCGGCAATCTGTGGCGCACGACGGGCGACATCAAAGACCAGTTTGAAGGCAAGATTAAGTGGGGAGACGGAAGCTGCTGCGGATACGGTATGACCAGCATTCTCGACCAGCAGGTGGGTCTTGCATCGTATGCGGGGCCTGGACACTGGAATGATCCGGACATGCTGGAAGTCGGCAATGGCGGTATGACCGATACGGAATATCGCTCGCACTTCAGCTTGTGGGCGGAGTTGGCTGCGCCGCTGATCGCCGGCAATGATATGCACAATATGCGGCCGGAAATTCACGACATCCTGACCAACAAAGAAGTGATCGCCGTGGATCAAGATCCTCTGGGCCATGAAGGGACACGCGTGGCCAAGGACGGACCGCTGGAAGTTTGGTCGAAGCAGTTGAGTGACGGAAGCAGGGCTGTTGTCTTGTTCAATCGCGATTCCAAAGACCAGCAAATCAACGTAACGTGGGCGGAGTTGGGATATCCCGACCACCTGAGCGCTGCTGTGCGCGATTTGTGGGAGAAAAAAGATTTGGGCAACTTCACAGGAAAATTTTCTGCGCAGGTAGCTTCGCATGGCGTCGTGATGGTGACAGTGAAGCCGTAGTGATTTTGGAGGCCGGTAATGGCTGAATTGGGAAGCTTTTGTACATCCTGCGGAGCAAAGCTGGAGCCGGGCGTCGCATTCTGCACCATCTGCGGCGCGAAGCGGCAAATGGCTTTGCAACCGGATACGATCGCTGTTGCTTCTTCGCCTGTTGCTTCTTCGCCGGAAGATTCTTCGCCTCCTCCGGTCGAGACATCGCCGCCAGTTCCCACGGCTGTTTCGATTTCCACGAATCTTCCTGAAGCTACTCTTGCCCCGGCAGATCTTGCACCAGCGGATTCTGCACCCGCGGATCTTCCCCCGGCGACTCTTTCACCAGCAGCTATAGCACCGACGGCTAATCCGGTTTTCTCAACACCTCCCGCCACTGAAGTTCCATCGGTGATTGCACTCGGAGAAAAACCGAAAGATTCGGGATCAAAAGCAATCTTTGTCATTATCGTGCTGGTGATTTTGTCAGGCGCGGCTTTCGGCGGATGGAAATATTGGCAGAAATCGACACGTGTAGAAATCGAAGTTTCTCCCGATGCCACTTCGATCCCGCTCGGTGGATCGACGCACGTTGAAGCGGAAGTGCCGAATCCAAACAATGTGGATGTGATCTGGAGCGTGCGCGAGGGATCCGCCGGCGGAGCCGTAACCGGCGCAGGTGCGCTGGCAGAACGAGGAACGGTAAAGTTCGTCGCCACTTATAACGCGCCCACCACTCCGGGAACATATCACGTGGTGGCAACGCTGAGCGACAATTCAGAATCCACGGGAGAGACGACAATTACTGTTGGCGGAGCGCAGTAGTAAGTGATTCCAACTCAGTAATGATTCAGCTTGATAATTAGTTCAACCCTATATTTATTTCAACTTCGGAATTATTCCCACTCGATCGTGCCCGGCGGCTTCGAAGTGATGTCATACACCACACGGTTTACGCCCTTCACTTCATTCACAATCCGGCTGGAAATCGTTTTCAGCACTTCGTGCGGCAAGGGAGCCCAGTCGGCGGTCATTCCATCCTCGGAGTGAACGGCGCGGATGGCGCAAGTGTAGGCGTAAGTGCGCTGATCGCCCATGACACCGACAGACATTACCGGCAGAAGCACAGCAAAAGACTGCCAAATTTTCTGATAAAGTCCCGCAGTCTTAATTTCGTTGACGACAATATCGTCGCACTCGCGCAGAATCGCCAACCGCTCCGGCGTAACTTCTCCCACAACGCGAACAGCGAGGCCGGGGCCGGGGAATGGCTGACGCTGCAGAATGTCCTCGGGCATGCCAAGGTCGCGGCCAATGCGCCGGACTTCGTCTTTGAATAAATCTTTCAGCGGCTCAACGAGTTTGAGCTTCATCGTTTCCGGCAATCCGCCGACATTGTGGTGCGATTTGATGACTTGCGAAGGCCCCCGAACGGAGCGCGATTCGATGATGTCAGGATAGAGCGTGCCCTGCACCAGCCAATCGACGCTTCCCTGCTCTTTTTCAATACGCTGGGCTTCTTCATCGAAGACCGCAATGAATTCATTGCCGATGATTTTGCGCTTCTTCTCGGGATCGGTGACGCCAGCAAGTTTACTGAGGAATCTTTCTGTGGCATCCACCGCGATCAGATAAAGACCTAACTTGTCGCGCAAATTCTGCTGCACTTTTTCAAATTCATTTTTGCGGAGAACGCCATTATTGACAAAAACCGAGGTAAGGCGTGAATTCCCGTTTTCATCGCGGAGCGCACGATCCACAAGCACGGCAGCCACAGCAGAATCAACTCCGCCGGAAAGGGCGCAGATGGCCCGGCCGCTGCCAACGGTCTGCTTCACCTGGGCAATGCTGACATCGATAAAGAGCTGCGGGGTCCAATTCGGCTTCGCTCCGCAGATATTGAAAACAAAGTTCCGCAGAATGTCAGTGCCGCGTTTTGTGTGATGGACTTCTGGATGGAATTGCACCGCCCATAACTTTTTCGCGGAATTCTCGATCGCGGCCACGGCATTCGGAGACTTCGCCGTTAAGGTGAAACCTTTTGGTAATTCCTGGGCTTCGTCACCATGCGACATCCAGACTTCCAATTGCTTAGGCAGCCCCTCGAATAGAACAGAATTATTGGTCACGTCCACAGTCGCATGTCCATATTCACGGCGAGGCGCGGGGCTGACCTTGCCTCCCAGCGCATGCACCATGAACTGCAATCCATAGCAAATGCCCAGCACTGGAATGCCGAGGTTAAAGACGTGAACATCGGCCTCGGGAGCGTCGGCGTCGTAAACCGACGACGGACCCCCGGAAAAAATAATGCCGATGGGCGAGTAGCTCTGAATTTCCTTAAGCGTGGCGTTGCAAGGAAGAACTACGGAGAAGACGTTCTGTTCGCGGACGCGGCGCGCGATGAGTTGCGAATACTGCGCGCCAAAATCGAGAATGACAATGGATTGGTTTTCCACGGATGAGTTTCGCAGATCGGTAAACAAGTGTAAAGCAGGAAGCGCTGAGGATGCCAGTCGGTCAGTCGGCCAATTCAGGGTGGTCGCTGAGAATCAGTTCGTCGGGATCGACGGCGGACGCGATTTGCGTGACAGGTGCAACGGGGCTGAGCGTTAAATATGGCGCTTTGGCAGATTTCTGCGGAAGATCGGTGATGGAAATATATCCAGCCATGCGGCCAACATAGAGAAAGTCGGCTAAAAAGAAATATCCGAGTGATGCAGCGATGAGCGCAGCCATGGCTGCAGCGGGACTCAAGGGCGCTACACCAATCAGCAAAAAGCAAAACAGTCCAACGATGTACCATGCGGTGATCTTGGCCAGTCCAAACCAGAAGGTCACGGCAAAGACTGCGCCGAAGCGTTTAATGGATAAATCAGAAGCACGGGCAAGAGCCGAAAATGTCCCGCAATTTTCCTTTGCCACAAAGATTACGGCCAGCGACAAGAACCAATTCCCCACGCCCCAGCCACACCAGGCGACAAAAATCAGCGCAAGAGAAAGCAGTGTTGCAAGCGTGACGGAGTCAGAGTCAGAGTTGTTTGAGGACAATAAAACAAATATTGCAATCGTCAGCCCCGCTGTTAGAACGAAAGCCAAAGCACGGAGAACATTCAGCCCCAGCAAGGAGCCGGATGTCACTTTGCCTTCTTCTTTATGAATCAAAGGCCGCAGAGTTACCGCGCGGCCAATGGCCGCAAGCGCGATCCAACCGAAGGTCGCAGTACAAGCCAGCAGCAGAAAAGCACGAATCAACCGGGGCGTACTTCCGTGGAAAATTTGTTGCAGCGCCTTTAGCGCGAGCATGGACTGCCCACTAGCCAGCAGAAATAATTGCTCTTTACTGATGGGAAGACTTTGCAGATATTCGGCAAAACAAAAAAATGCCAACAACCAGAAGGTCGCGCCAAAGCTCCATCGCCAAAGAACTTCCATGATGCCCACGTAAGGGCGTGCAAACATGGCGTGAAATCCGTCGCGGGTGGGTGAAGGCCGATTCATAGTCAATGGTCTTTTTTCGGAAGCATAAAAGCTTTCACGACAATATTATTGGGCTGCACGCCAACCGGAATCATAGTAAGCAAGGCATATTCCAAAGGTTCCAATTTTTTAGGGCGGCGCTTTTGGATGACGGTCACGTCTCCGGACTGTGAATCGAGCGCCAAAAGATAATTCTGGCTCTGCGACATCGCAAGCCCGTCGGGCGCACTGCCCACCGGCATAGTGGCGATCACACGGCCCATATCAATATCGTAAACAGCAATGCTGTTCGAGCCAAAATTACTTACGTACAAGCGCGAATTATCGGCGGTCACGATGCCGCGCGTGGGATGTTTGCCGATCAGATAAGTTCCCGCGACTTCGTTGGTCGTGGTTTCGATGATGGAAATATTGTCGGAGTCGAAGTTGCAGACGATGAGTTCCCCACCGTCAGGCTTCAACACAAGATTAACGGGAGTTTTACCGACGTCGAGCAAGGCGAGCAGCTTGTCCGTTTTCAAATCAATCGACGCCACCTGCGCGGAGCCCGAGCAGGAAATGAATGCCTTGCTGTCATCGGGGAGGATTGCGATGTCTTCGGGATTCTTACAGACGGCTACCGTATTTCTCACCCGCAAGCCCTTAGCATCGATCAAAGAGACTGTATTATCGCCACGATTGCTGACGACAACCGTGGATCCATCGGGCGAAACTCGTGCCAGTCCAGGGCCGTTTCCGACACGAATGCTCCCGATAAGCTCCCGCTTGTCGAGATCGATGACCGAAACATTGGCAGACGCAACGTTGGCCACATAACCGCGCTTGCCGTCGGAAGATACGTCAATGAAATATGGCATGCCATGCACGCCGATGGTCGCGACGACCACATTGCGCTCCGCGTCGATGATGCTGACGTTATTGGAGCCGGAGTTCACCACATAAATTTCATTCTTTTTGCTATTGGCCGTAATTCCCGTGGGCTCGCTGCCAACTTTGAGTGAGGTGGCGAGTTGAAAAGTCCGCAGGTCAATTACGCTGACTGAGTTCGTTTTTCCGTTGGTTACGTACGCGTATTCGCGGTAAGCCGGACCGTAGTCGGTCAGCAGACGCTCATGAAAGTACCACCAGCCCAGAGCGATGAGGACGGGTAGAACGACAATTGTCAGGAGGAATTTCTTCAAAGACCAGCCCTTTGACAAAACACAAGCTTACCAAACCCGAAGTTTGCAAATCGGAGGTTGGCTAATAAGTTGTGAATCCGGCGCGGTCCATGCCCCGCTTTGCTTCGGGATTCTTCATGAAAGTTTTCCAGACGTAACCGCTGCGTAGATTTTCCGCCATGATCACCGAAATGCCTACATCGATGCCGATCACATCCGTGTCATACCAATTATTCATGGGGTTGAAGGCATCCACGAAACCATAGTTCGTCCATGTAAACGGATAATGATCTTTGATGTAATGCAGAACGCGCAGCGCGGCTTGGGGAACAAACGGCAACGAGCCCGCCGAGGCGCAAGGCACAACTGTGCCATCAATGGGGCCGATCTGCGGAGGCCCGCCCCAAACGACGTATCCCTGCTGCGAGTCGGACGCGGTGATCCCCCAGAGATCTTCGCTGTATGTAGGAAACTTTTTTGCCAGCTCCAGGCAAAATCGACGATGGGCTTCAGTTGCGACAATCGAATTCTTAAAGTAATCGGTGTAATGGTCGCGCTTATTACGGAAATCGAACCAGGCCTGCGAGTACTGGTGCACAAAAAGTGGCGCGAACGAGCCGATGTAACGTAATCCTTCATAATCAAACGGCGTGCGCTTCCAGGCGTTCCAAGTATCTTCGCGCAGAGGATGTACGGAAGAACCGAGGCCGAGCAGGTACATCATCATCAGTTCGCTGTAATAGTCCCAGCGGTAAGGAAGGAAACCAACTTCAGGCATCCAGCCATGGGGCAGGAGCGCAGTGTCTTCCGAGAGCCAGCTCCAATCCACGCGGTTAAAAATCGAAGTGGCAAGATTGGTGATTTCAGGCTCGTGGAAATGCGCGCGCGCGGTGAGAATGCCGCATAGCAGGATGGCAGTATCGACCGAAGAAATTTCTGAATCCCAAATGCGTTCGCCGGTGCGAATGTCAGCCCAGTGATAGAAAAATCCGCGATGGTTGGAAAGTTTTTTCCAGAGAAAGCGCACCGTCAGGAGCACACGGTTCGCGGCATCAGAATACGAAATGTAATCGCGACTCTGCCCGATGCACAGCGCGGTCAATCCAAAGCCCGTGGCCGCAATGCTGGCGACAATCGCATTATCGGTGGTCGCGGCGCGGGCATTGCAACGGTCCTTCACCAATCCTGTTTCTAAACTGGCCTGCTCCCAGAAATAGCAAACACCGGCCCGTTCGAGATCGTCGAGAAGTTGATCATCCTTGGGAGAGAGGTTAGTGATTGGAGACTTTGCCGCCGGAGTAGAAGTTGCCGCAGGATTCTTTTGCGGCGATGGAGGAATCGCGGCAAAGGTATCCACGCAGGTAGCAAACGGCGCGCTAACGGTGAATGCGGCCATCTGCTTGAGTAAGTTCCGGCGAGAACGCCCGGTACTGCTCATGCGCTTTTCGTTCACTCAAGTGATCTTAAACGATCTTCTTCCTGCTTACGATCTTTAATCGTCGGCATACAGAGATTTTTTGCACAGGCACGCCAGCCGTAGTCGTAAGATACTTCTTTGGTATTTGGCATGTCGTCAGGTGAAAAAATTATCGTCGGCATTTCCGTCCTTCTGCTGGGGACCATTGCCGCGTATTACCTGCATGTGGCGTTTCGCCGTAAACCAATCACGTTGCAAGGCGCCGTAATCACGCAAGATGCAGATCCAGAAAAGCAGTTGCCATTGTCGAATGTTTTAATCACCGCGGCGGATGACAAAGCAGCATCCTCTACGACCTCGGATGTTTCCGGTCTCTTCCACTTGACCTTACGGATCGCTGTGCGGCATGGGCAACCGATCCTGCTTCGTTTCAGCCGCACCGGTTATTTTGATTACCAGCTGAAAGATTACGTCAGCGACAAACTCTATGTGATTCGCATGACGCCGCGGCAAAAAGAAACACGCGCGCAGGCAAACCGCACAGATATGCGGGTAGGAAACGCACTGGTGAAATATTCGGTAAAAGATACTTCTTCCGCGAACATCGGCAGCGCAGTAAAAACTTTTGTCGTGCAGAATACCGGAAATAAGCCTTGCGACGGAAAAGATCCCTGTTCGCCGGATGGAAAATGGAAAGCATCTGAGGGGTCCGTCACGCTGGATGCCGGCGAGGGCAACACATTTCAAGCGGTTCGCGCTTCCTGCATCGCCGGTCCATGCCCGTTCACTCGTGTGGACACTGAGGAGCATGATCAGCGGCAACGCACCGTTAAGGTCTCCGCGTTGGATTGGTCGGACACTACGATGTTTCTAGTCGAGGCGGAGGTCGTACATCCGATGGTGAGCAATGCCGTCCGTGAATCTTATCCGGTAATTTTCGGGCGCGCCTTGAACTTCACGCTGCCAGCCGATGCGGAAGGCATCAGCATTCAAGCCGAACTAAACGGCGAAACCATTATCTTCCCGCTGGGACCTGATCTCTTGATGAGTTGGGCCGATTGCAATACGAGAGCAATCGGGGATGGCAACGCCCGCGTTTATCGTTGTGAGCTCAAACCTGGATATACCTTTCGCTGATCACACGCAAGGTTCCCTTAATGTTTGTAATAAACAATTTCGATTGGACTTACGATTGTCGAGTCACTACAGTTTTAAAGCAGCGGCAAACTTTTCCACAAATCGAAAGAAAAAAATCAAAATTCATTCTCCATTTAGAATTGTTGTACTTTATAAGGCATTCGTTGTTCTTGGGTCAGATTGGGCCCGTTCTTAAATTGGGAACAATTGCATTCATATCAAAGGGATTGATGTATCTGTTCAAGGGAATGTTGAGAAACTTAGTCTTATGAATCCAACCGCACAGGGATATGCTGCCAGTCACGTTTTAACTCTTGAAGAAATCGCGAACCTTGCGGCCGAGCGGGGCAAGCCCGCTGAAACTCTTTCAAAAATTGTTGAACTGATCGCCAAACGATTTCAAACCGACGTTTGTTCCGCTTATTTATTGGAACCGGACCGCGCGAACCTGGTTTTGGCGGCGACAATTGGATTGCGTCCGCAATGCGTTGGCACATTGCGCATGGCCCTCACCGAAGGATTAGCCGGGCTGGTCGCGGAGCAATTACGTCCCATTTCCGAAGAAGAAGCCCAGAACCATCCCCGCTTTAAATACTTCAAAGAAGCCGGCGAAGATCCTTACCATTCATTCCTGGGGGTTCCTCTGGTTCATCGCGGGGTCCTACAAGGCGTGCTGGTGGTGCAGACCGTTAAAGTGCGCCTTTTTAATGAAGATGAAATCCGCATGCTTGTAGAAGCCGCCACGCAATTGGCGCCGGTGGTAAGTGAGGCTCGCACGCTGGACCGGTTCATTGCACCCGTACAGGAACGCTTGTGGTCGTTGGCGCGCAATTTATCGTGGAGCTGGGACCACGACACAACGAATTTATTTCGTGATCTTGATCCTGACCGCTGGCGCGCTCTGAACCACAATCCCGTGGCATTGCTGGGAGAAATTTCTCTTGCGGGCATTGAGCGCCGTGCTGGCGAGCCGATGCTTTACAGCCGCATCAACTATGCGTTCCGGCGGCAGCGTGAATATCTGTCGGCACCCCATACATGGGGCGCGCACCATGCAGGAATTCTCCGTCCACGGCCGGTAGCGTACTTCTCCGCAGAATTTGGACTGCACGAATCTTTGCCAATTTACTCGGGCGGATTGGGCGTGCTCGCCGGGGACCATATTAAGAGCGCATCTGACCTGGGAATTCCGCTGGTGGCCGTAGGTTTGTTTTATGGCCAGGGATATTTCCGGCAACGCCTCGATCGCGAAGGTTGGCAGCAGGAAGAGTATTTGCAAACGGACACAAGTCAGTTGCCGATGGAGCCGGCAATCGGCACAAGTGGCGAGCCTATCGTCGTGCAGGTGGATACACGCAGCGAAGTAATTCGGGCAAAAGTCTGGCGCGTGAAAGTGGGCCGCATTGACCTGCTGCTTCTTGATTCCAATGTGGAAGGCAATGCTCCGGAAGATCGCCAGCTTACTTCGCGACTTTACGGCGGAGACCGGCGCATTCGCATTCGCCAGGAACTATTACTGGGCGTCGGCGGCTCGCGTGCCTTGCGCGCACTCGGAATTACTCCGGGCGTTTTGCACTTGAACGAAGGCCACAGCGCATTTGCGGTGCTGGAAGTAATCCGCATGCGCATGGTGGATGAAGGTTTGAGCTTCGAGCAGGCCGCGCCTCGCGTGTCACGCGAAGTTGTTTTCACCACACACACGCCTGTGCCTGCCGGTCACGACAGGTTCCACGATCATTTAATCGAGGAGCATCTGACGCCTCTGCGGGAAACACTGGGCATTTCACACGATACGCTGATGGGTTTGGGCCGCGAAAATCCCGGCAATCATCAGGAAGAATTCTGTATGACGGTGCTGGGCTTGAAGCTTTCGCGGCGCGCGAACGCCGTCTCTGCCCTGCACGGCGAAGTTTCCCGCGCCATGTGGACCGGACTTGCACCCGGCAAAGCAGAAGACGAAGTTCCTATTGGCCACATTACCAACGGCGTTCACGTTCCTACCTGGCTTGCTCCGCAAATGTTCCGCCTGTACGACCGGCACCTGGGAACTGGATGGAATGAGCACAGCAGCGATGCCAAAATTTGGGAAGGGATCGAAAACGTCGACGATGGCGAGTTGTGGGAAACACACCTGAGTCTCAAGCTGCGGCTTTTGGAATTCGTGCGACGACGCGCAGTGGAGCAGGCACAATATCGTGGCGAAGCGATTGATCTTCTCGAAAGACTGGACCGGGTTTTAAGCCCGGATGCGCTGACCATCGGATTCGCGCGGCGCTTTGCCACCTACAAGCGTGCCAATTTGTTGCTTCGCGATATCGAGAAGCTGGCGATGATGGTGAACGACGCCAAGCGCCCGGTGCAATTTGTGTTCGCGGGCAAGGCCCATCCACATGATGAACCGGGCAAAAAAGTTTTGCAGCAGATTGCTTCCCTTATGCGTGATGAACAGTTTGCCGACAAATTTGTTTTCGTCGAAGACTACGACATCAACGTGGGCCGGTTGTTCGTGCAGGGCGTGGATGTTTGGTTAAATAATCCGCGCAGACCGCTCGAGGCTTCCGGCACCAGCGGACAAAAGGTCGTGCTCAATGGCGGTCTCAATCTTTCTGTGCTTGATGGATGGTGGGCAGAAGCGTACGACGGGCTGAATGGATTTTCCATCGGCACCGGACGCACCCACTCCAACATGGACGTTCACGATTCACACGATGGCGATTCCTTGTACAAAGTGCTGCTTGAGGAAGTAATTCCTCTCTACTATCAGCGCGATCGGGATGGTCTGCCAAGAGGCTGGATTAGACGGATGAAGCAGACAATTCGCACGCTCGGCTGGCGCTTTAACGCAGACCGCATGGTCATGGACTATACCTTGAAGTGTTACGTTCCAGCGGCGGGCGGCACGTCGAGTGACATGCGCTCGATCAAATAGCTTTCGCTTTCGTTATCTCTTGTTCACTACAAACTTGTAGCCGACACCACGGACGGTGAGCAGATGCTGCGGATTGCCCGGATCGTCTTCAATATATTTGCGAAGACGCACGACAAAATTGTCGATGGCGCGGGTATCGGTGTCTTCGTGCAGACCCCAGACTTCTTCCAGAATCGATTTGCGTGAAACCACTTTCCCGATATTACGGACCAAGTGGCGCAAAAGTCCCGCTTCCATTTGCGTGAGTTGAATCACATGGCCGGCGACGCGTAATTCCAGACGGTCGAAATCAATGGTGCGTCCCTGGAACGAAAATGTGCCGTACTCTTCTTTCGCATTCGGCTTGGCATCAGAACCGCTGGCAGCCTGTTGCTGCATCCAGGCATGCCGCCGCAGCAACCCCTGCAATCGCGCCAGCAGAATGGGAAGCTCGAACGGCTTGGGCAAATAATCATCCGCGCCAGAAGCGAACCCTTTCAAAACATCTTCGGGGCGGCTTCGCGCCGTGAGCATCAGGACAGGAACAAAATTTTTCGCTTCACGCAATTCCGCGGCAACCATAAATCCGTCTTTGCCGGGAAGCATGACGTCGAGAACTATCGCATCAAACTCTTCATGTTTGGTTAGCAGTAAACCGAGCGCACCTTCTCCGTCGCCAGCAATGCGTACACTATGGCCTTCGGCTTCCAGATTAAATTTCAAGCCGCCGGCGAGGTGGGCTTCATCCTCCACAATCAGGATGCGGCTCATGCAACGCTCCGCGGAAGCTGTAACGTGACTGTTGTGCCTTGTCCCTCCCCCGGGCTCATGGCAAAAACTTTGCCTCCGTGTTTTCGGGCGATCGATCGCACGATGAAGAGTCCCAGTCCGGTCCCTTTTACTTTTACCAGGGAGCGAGATGGCACGCGGTAGAAGCGTTTAAAAATCCGTTTCAACTCTTCCGTAGCAATTCCGTGTCCTTCGTCTTTGACGCTCAGGCTCAAATATTTCTCATCCGCGTCATCGAGCCTTACGGAAATATGCACATTTTGCTTGGAGTATTTCACCGCGTTGTCGATCACATTGGAAACAGCCGTACGCAACTCTTCCGGATCGCCAACAACCACAGCCTTGCCGCCATGGTTCACCGATATTTCAAACTGCATGGCTTCCGGCCCTAAGTGATAGCGCGTGCGTGCGACGTTCACGCAGTCCTCCACCAAGGCGCCCAAATCCACTGAAGATTTACGCAGTGACTTGCGCTTGTGCCCGGCTTCACCGGCTTTTAAAACTTGTTCGACAGTGGAGCGAAGACGGTCGGAATCCTCCAGCATTAAGCGGTAGAATTCGCGGCGTTGAACTTCATCTACGTCATGCCGCTGCAAGGTTTGAAGGTAGAGACGAATGGAGGTAATCGGTGTTTTCAGCTCATGCGTAACAGCATTGATAAAGCTGTCATGCTGCTCGTTGCGCCGAATTTCACGAAGCAGGAATGTCGTATTAAGAATAATTCCGGCAGTGATGGCGCCGAAAAAGATTATGCCGAGGATAACTTTTAGATCGAGGCGCCAGTTGAGGATGATCCAGCCAAAACCCACCGCGACGGCGATGCCCGCAAGAAACACTCCGAGAGCAAGGAATGTAATGGTAGCGCGACGGCGGCTGGTGATGCGCATGAATGATCTCGCCCTGATTGTAACTCGCAGGCAAGACAATCCAATCCGTACAGATTGCAGCGGAGGCTGGAAACTAATCAGCCGATGCGGATGATGAAGTCTCTGGCGCCAGATTCAAGGCTGCCACAGCGCTGGTCAGCGGTGGTGTAGCCGGCAGGTTTTCAATTTTCACGCGATAAATATGCCGTGCCAGCCCAAGCTTTTTCAACGCCCAGATTCCATACCAGTTCATATCAACTTCATACCAGCGCAGACCATGACGAGCCGAGACCGGGTGTGCATGGTGGTTGTTGTGCCATCCCTCACCAAAGGTGAGCAATGCAACCCACCAGCTATTGGTGGAAAGGTCACGTGTGGCAAAACGGCGTGTGCCCCATGAGTGCGTGGCAGAGTTCACAAGCCAAGTGGCGTGCAGTCCGATTACGGTACGGAAGAAAATTCCCCAAAGCAGAAACGGCAAGCCGCCCAAAGCGAACAACACCGCGCCAAGAACGACCATGGGAACGTAATGATATTTGGTCAGCCAGACGTGAAATTTATCTTTAGCAAGATCCGGGACGTAGCGGGCCAATGTCTCGGTATCGTGGTGCATCGACTTGCCGGTCAGAATCCATCCCATATGTGCCCACCATTTTCCGTCAATGGGGGAGTGGGGATCGCCTTCTTCATCAGAGTGCTGATGATGAATACGATGTGTGGCCACCCAGAAAATCGGTCCGCCTTCCAAGGCCAGGGTTGCGCAGACAGTCAAAAAATACTCGACCCACTTGGGGGTTTTATATCCACGATGCGTCAGCAGACGGTGATAGCTCATGCCGATGCCAAGGCTGCCGGAAACCCACCATAAGAACATCGACAGGAAAAATGCCTTCCAAGTAAAGAAAAACAAGGCAGCGATAGCGCCCAGGTGGAAGGCAACCATAAAGCCGGTAGTGACCCAATTCGTTTCGTTTTCTTTCGGCTGGCGACGTTCTAAAGCTTCTAATTCCATGACCCGAGTTCCCCGTTCTGACCGTAGATATCTAGTATCTAAATTATCAGCGTCTGATTATGCAGGAATGTAATAGTTCTGTAATAGGCCTCTTACTGAGGTAACTTCAAAGCTGCGGTGGGACAACTCCCATTTCGAACCGGAACTGCCAGAGATACAGTGACGAAGAAGTACAGCGATGCAAGGTAAAACTCCTAGATTATCTAAAAAGCTCACAACCCATTTGTCATTCACCCAGCGAAGTACTAACAACCCGTAGCACAAAATGAGTGATGGCCCACTTATTCCGCTCGCAACGCATTCACCGGATCAACGCCAGCCGCTTGTCGCGATGGAATATACATAGCAAGCCCCGCAACGGCCAGAATCAAAAATGTCGTCGTGCATCAACTAAGCGGTTGGGGCAAGCGCAGGCTTTACTTCGAGTCCGGCCCATTTTTCCAGTAAGTTCAAGGTTGCCGCGAAATCTAAATCCTGATGGCCATCTTCGGTCGCCATCTCATAGATTTCTTCGACTGTTTCAAGACCGGGCAATTTCACGCGTGCTTCCTTCGCGGCTTCAAGCGCCAGGCGAATGTCTTTATGCATAAGACGCAGGGGAAAATTCGGGGTGAAGTCGCGATTAAGGACAAACGGAGCTTTGTAATCTACAACGCCGGAATGCACCATCGAAGCGTTAATCAGCGGGATAAGCGTCGCGGGATCAACGCCCAATTTGCTGGCGAGGGTAAGCCCTTCAGCAAATCCCTCGTAAATTAAAGCAATCTGAAGATTCATTGCTAATTTGGCGGCGTGGCCCTTGCTGAGGTCACCCATGCGGTAGATCTTTTTGCCCATAGCAGCAAATAACGGCTTGAGGTGGTCGATGGTGGCTTCTTCTCCGCCAACCATAAAAAGAAGCGTACCCGCTTCGGCTCCGACTTTTGATCCGGTAACAGGCGCATCCACATATTGAACTCCGCGAGGCTGCAAGCGCTCGGCGAATTTTTTTGTCGCCATCGGCGAAATTGTGCTGGAATCGACGACTATTACGCCTTCCGTAAGCGACTTCTCTGCCCCATCCTGGCCAAATAAAACATTCTCAACGGCTTTGGTGTCAGAAACGCAAATCCACACGACCTCTGCGCCGCTTGCGGCTTCTGCCGGAGTAGATACGACGCATGCGCCTTCGACGGTTTTACCGGGAGTGCGGTTCCAAACTGTAACCTCATGACCAGCTTTCGCGAGATTTGTCGCCATCGGGCGCCCCATGATACCCAAGCCTAAAAATGCTACGCGCATATAAAACTCTCCTGATCAAATTAGAAATGAGGCTGAGTTGAGGGTCAAGCCGCAGAAGTGCATTATGAACCGCTGTGTTTTCCGGAAACACATGCCAATAACTACCTATATTCCCAAATCATATCAACAGGCTGGGGAACCGAGCGCTCATGTTAGATTGCGGCAAGAAGAGGCTCAGGGATGAAGGTTACCGTTATCGTTGCCGTACATAATGCGGAATTCCATATTGGACGCGCGGTCCGCAGTCTTCTTGAACAAAGCATGTCGCGCAAGGATTTTGAAATCCTCGTCGTGAATGACGGAAGCACAGACAATACACGGCGCGTACTTGAATCTTTTGGAAGCTGGATTCGGGTGATCAATCTCGACCAGAAAATCGGTCTTCCCGCCGCCTGCAACGTAGGCATCCGTAATGCTTACAGCCGGTTTGTGGTCCGCGTGGATGCGGACGATTATGTGCATGAAGATTTGCTGAAAATTGAATATCTGTTTTTAGCGATGAATCCGCAATACGACGCGGTCTGCTGCGATTACACAGTCGTCAACGATCGCGAAGAAGTCGTGCAGAGGATCAATTCCGAGCAGCAGCCAATTGCCTGCGGCGTAATGTTTCGCCTGGATTCCCTGGTTTCCATCGGTCTTTATGACGAACAGTTTTTGCAACATGAGGATTTGGATTTGCGCATTCGCTTCCTGCAGAAGCATTCCATCAAGCACATTGAGTTACCGCTCTATCGCTACCGCAAACATGCGCAGAACATGACCAATGACAAGGAAAAACAGTCGTACTATTTCGAACTTTTGGAAAAGAAACACGGAGACCTGGCGCGATGCATGACACCTCAGTAGGAAAAGCGGTCGAGATTATTGCCGAAATTGGACAGAACCATAACGGCGACATGCAATTGGCAAAAGAGCTGATTTACGCGGCCAAGGAAAACGGCGCCGATGTGGCAAAATTTCAGTTCTACGATGTTGATTCGATTTTTTCTCCGGACTTTGAATGGTATACCGCTACAAAAAAATCAGAGGTCAGCAAAGAGCAGGCTTTTGAACTCGCGGTAACGTGCCGACGGGCGGGGATCGAATTCATGGCTTCGGCGTTTGATGTAGAGCGCGTGGGATGGTGCGAAGAGATCGGCATGAAGCGATATAAGATCGCCAGCCGCAGCGTGAAACATCAACCATTGATTGAGTCCGTGTGCGCCACAGGAAAAGACGTAATCGTTTCTTTGGGCATGTGGGATGGACGCGAGTTCCCTTCCATCCCCACGAAAGCACGTGTGGACTATCTTTACTGTGTTGCGAAATATCCGACGCAACCTTCGGATTTAAATTTCTCGGCCATTGATTTTCGGCAATACTCCGGATTTAGCGACCACACGATTGGCATCGATGCTTCGCTTGTCGCAATCGCGCGCGGGGCGCGGATTCTGGAAAAGCACTTTACCCTGAGCAAACGCATGCCCGGACCGGACCATTCCGGAAGCATGGAACCGCAGGAACTGGCTGAGATCAGGCGTTTTACCGATGCATTTTCAAATATCCTGTATCACCCAACGGTTGCGGCTGCCGCTGCCTAAAGCCCTCGAGCAACTTTCAGTACTCTTTTTCATCCAAAGGGTAGCGGGAGTTTCTATTGAAAGAAGTTTCGCCAGCTCGTTCACACTCTTCAGGTCTGTTGAAGGCAAATCTCCGTAATCCGGCATTGCGCAAGCGCGCGAAAGAGTTTGGCCGCCTTGTGCGGCATTCCGCCGTCACCCCGCGTACGGGACAAAGTCACAAGCCTCGACTTGTTACCAATGGAGAGCTTGGCGTCACGTTTATTGGACATGCAAGTTTCTTTCTGCAGCTTGGCGGGCAGAATGTCGTCATTGATCCAAATTTTGCTGATTGGTTGTTTGTGCTGAAGCGGTTGCGCAATCCAGGAATCAGACTTCACGATCTTCCGCCTATTGATGTAGTCCTTGTGACTCACGCCCACTTTGACCATCTGCATCGGCCTTCACTGCGTACGATTGTCCAGAAGACGCTTCGCCAGCGTGGGAAACGGCCCATTATCGTAGTGCCGCATCATGTATTTGATCTGGTTTCAGATCTCGGCTTCGAAGATGTAGTGGAGCTCGATTGGTGGAGTTCCTACAAACATCGCGGGCTGACCGTCACGCACGTTCCTTCCCGTCATTGGGGAGCGCGCGTTTTGAAAGATGCGCATCGCGGCTACGGTGGATACGTTTTGAAGGCGGGTAAGCATTCCGTGTATCACGCCGGCGATACAGCTTATTTTTCAGGCTTCCGTGAGATTGGCCAGAAATTGAATCCCGAGCTGGCATTGCTGCCGATTGGGGCTTACAATCCTCCAACTTTCCGCAATGTCCACACCAATCCCGCAGATGCCACCCGTGCCTTCCTCGATTTAAACGCGCGCTGGATGGTCCCCATGCATTATGGAACATTCCGGCTGTCGCATGAACCGATCGAAGAGCCTCTACAATTGCTCGATGAAGAAGCTAAGCATGCTGGAGTGAGCGACCGGGTAATCGTCCTCGAAGAAGGCGTAACAAAATTCTTTTAAGTTCGGAGTAGAATCTGAAGCCTCCACCTCAAGGAGGTCGTTATGTCAGTCAAAGCAGTTCCAGATGGTTTCCACACAATCACTCCTCACATCACTGTTCGCAACGCCAAAGAAGCCATGGAGTTTTACAAGAAAGCATTTGGCGCGGAAGTTTTGCACACAATGATGCAAGGCAATGCAGTCATGCATGCCATGTTGAAAATTGGCGATTCGTTCCTCATGCTGAATGACGAATTTCCGCAGATGGGATCGCTCTCACCACTTTCTACCAATGGCTCGGGGGTTGTCTTTCACATCTACACAGAAAATGTTGATGCGGCATTTGCACGCGCCACATCAGCTGGCGCCACAGTAGCCATGCCTTTGATGGACCAGTTCTGGGGCGATCGTTACGGTATTGTGGCCGATCCTTATGGCCACAAGTGGTCGCTGGCAGCGCATGTTCGTGATATGTCCGCCGAGGAAGTTCGCAAGGCGCAGGAAGATGCGTTCTCAAAAATGCCCAAGAGCGCTTAATAAGCCAGCAGGATTCGCAGGTCGCGAATGTTGTTGCCGGTAGGGCCGGTTTCGATCGTGTCGCCGAGTTTCGAGAAGAGCGGATATGCGTCGAAACGTGAAAGATGATCTTCGATGCTCAGTCCGCCGGCTTCAGATCGAGCTTGCGTGGTTCCATCGGCGATCGCTCCTGCGACTGAGCTGTTGCCATCCATTCCATCGCTTCCGCCGGAGAGAACGGTTATGTTTTCTCCGGTAATTTTCTGCGCAAATGCCAGAGCAAATTGCTGATTGCGGCCGCCGACGCCGACGTTTGTAACTTTGACCGTGACTTCACCGCCCGAGAGCAGACAGACGCGTTCGTATTTCTTGCGAAGTTCGCGGAGTTTGTTCAGCAGATAATCGGCGGCGCGAAGGTAGTCCCAATCGTCGCAGGAATTGTCGATTTCCACCGTGAATCTTTTGCTTTCCGCTTCAGCTTTGGCAACGTTGAGCAGCGAATCATTTGCCAGCACCGTACACCAGCGCGAATGATGAAATGCGGGGTCGCCGGATTTGGGTGTTTCTTCCAGTGCATGACGTTCGAAAAGCTCGCGAACAGAGGCCGGCAATTGGGGAAGTAAATTATGTTTCGCCGCGATGGCATGACAATCTTCCGCGGTCGATGTGTCCGGCATGGTAGGGCCGGAGCCGAGCGCATCGGGAGTATTGTCAGGCACATCGGATATGAAAATCGAAACCTGTTGTGCAGGGGATGCAGCCTGCGCCAGTCTGCCGCCCTTGATCGCCGAGAGATGCTTGCGGATCGCATTGATGGAAGCAATGGCCGCGCCAGAATGAACAAGAGCGCGATACGTTTCGACCAGATCATCCAAAGAGATTTCGCCGTCAATTGGCCTTTCCGCGCAGGCGGATGCTCCACCGCTGATGAGGTAGATGACGAGCGAAGTGGCATTCTGTGCAGTTAACGATTTGAGGACAGCCTCAGCGCCGCGAATGGATTCCGCATTCGGCAGCGGATGTCCGCCATGAAAATAGCGGAAGCCCCGAACATGCTGCGGCGGTTGCACCGGGCTGACGACGATCCCTTCAAATCGTTCTCCAGCTTGCGCGATAAGCGACTGCAACATGGTGTGCGCGGCCTTGCCGAGAGCAACCACAAACACCCGGCTGAAAGAATTGAGATCATAGAGGTCTTCGCCGACCCGCAAAATACCGCGGTCACACGAGACATGCTTTTCGAAAGCCTTCTCCACACTGCACTGCGCCAGACTTTGCACAAACAGCGCACGAGCTAGATCGCGCATTTTAAGCTTCTTCCTTTAGCGAGTATTTCGTCCATGCGGGCAATCCTCAGTTATGATACTGGCTCGGGAATCCACCATGCGCTCCAAAACAATTCTGATTGTCGCTTCGGCTATTGCAGTCGCTGTGTTGATCTTTGCGTGGGGCCGGCCAAGGTTAAATCCAATTATGGCGGCGCAACATTCCGTGACCATTACCTGGAATGCGACACCGGGCGCCCAATCTTATTATGTATATCGGAGTACGGTCAGTGGATCGCAGTATCAAAAGATTGGCAGTTCGACCACCAACAGTTATAAGGATTCTCCCGTGCCGAGCAAAGCGGTTTTGTATTACGTGGTAACCGCGGTGAATGGTAAAGGCGAAAGCGGATATTCGGGAGAGATCAAAGCAGTTGTTCCCTGAGCTCGCAGTCAAAGCGTTCAGCCCGGCAAAGTTTCCTTAAGCCAGCCTTCCATGGCTTCACGCATTTCCTTTAATCGTCCTTCAAAGAAATGGTCCGCTGCGGAAATAATCACCAGTTTTTTGGGTTCGGGCAGCGCATTGACCAATGCTTCTACTTTCGCGCGCGGGCCAAACTGGTCGCGATCCCCGCTGATAAATAGCTTTGGTTTCGCGCATTGTTGCAGGAAAGTTAAATCGTAGGTGCGATCTTCAATGGGGACCGCCGGAATGCCCAGCCCAATGGCGGCTTTCACGCGATCATCCGGGCACGCAGCCCGCAATCCGACCGCAGCTCCAAAAGAAAATCCCGCAAATATTAAGGGCAGATGAAATTCTGCATCGAGCCAGTCGAGCGCGGCGCGCACATCGTCCACTTCTCCCATTCCACGATCGTGCTCGCCTTCGCTCAATCCATTGCCGCGAAAATTAAAGCGCAACACCGGAAATCCAAAGCTGTGCAGGCCTTTCATGGCATGGAATACGACTTTGTTGTGAAACGTTCCGCCATATAAGGGATGCGGATGGCAAACGAGGGCGGCGTGGGTGGCGTCCGGGGCGCCGGTGTTCAGCAGCGCTTCCAGCTTCCCTGCCGGACCATTCAGGAATAGCGAACGGATGGAACCTTGAGCTTCCATGCAATCAATCCAGCATACCAGCCGCCGCGAAAACGTCGCTAAAGTGCCGATTGTGAATAGGCCTTATCAAAAGCATCAATTTCGCGCTCGCGCGGGACGTAGGTTATTCTCTCTGTGCCATGGATGTCGTCGCATTCACCCGAAATTTGGTGGACATAGAATCGGTCACGGGCAATGAAGGCCCGGTCGGCAGTTTTCTGCACGAGGAACTCACTCATATGGGTTTTCAGTCGCAGCGGATTCTCGCCGAGCCGGAGCGCTACAACGTACTTGCGACGTTCCCGGCGCATCCTCAACCGGAAATCGTGTTTTCCACCCATATGGACACCGTTCCTCCATTCATTCCTTCGTGGGAGGATACGGAAAACATTTACGGACGCGGATCGTGCGATGCCAAGGGAATTATTGCGATACAAACTGCGGCGGCCTTAAAGCTGCACCAGCAAGGTATTCATGTAGCGCTTCTTTTTCTGGTAGGAGAGGAACGCGACAGCCTGGGCGCAAAGGTCGCAAATGAAAAACCCATCGGATGCAAATTCCTCATCAATGGCGAACCCACAGAGAATCATATTGCGATTGCTTCGAAAGGTGCGCTACGCGCGGAATTGAACGCGCGCGGCCGCATGGCGCACTCGGCTTATCCGGAGCTGGGAGATTCGGCGATTGAAAAGCTGGTGGAAGCGCTTCATCGTTTGAAAGAAATGGAATTGCCGGCGACTGAAGGCATTGGTCCTTCCACGATGAATATCGGGATCATTGAAGGTGGGCGCGCGCCGAATGTGATCTCCGACAAAGCTCGGGCGCTGCTTCTATATCGGCTGGTCGGTGAGTCGGAACCTCTGCGGGAAAAGATCCGCGAAACAGTTGGCGATCTGGCACGCGTGGACTTCACCCTGGAAATTCCTTTTGTCCGTCTGCGCAGCTTTGACGATTTGCCGACAATGGTGGCCGCCTTCACAACCGACATTCCCGCGCTCAGCAACTGGGGCGAACCACTGTTGGTGGGGCCGGGATCGATTCATGTTGCCCACACCGAGGCTGAATATGTTTCCAAGAAGCAATTGAGCGATGCGGTGGATTTGTACTACTCGATTGCGAAAAGACTTATTCAAATGCAGAAGTAAGAATGAAGAATGCAGAAGTAAATCGCAGATTGGAGATTTAAGATTGCAGATTTAAGAATGTAGATTGAACGGCATTGATTTTCACCTAACACGACTTATTAAGTTTTTTCTTCATCATCAAGTCAAATCCGGTTATTAGGGGTTTCATTCTGCATTCTGCATTCTTACTTCTACTCTGCATTCTGCATTCTATAAAATCTGCAAACTAAAATCCTCGTTCTGCAATGCCTCCCTAACCATTTACACTGATTTAGATGAGCACCCATACCCTGAATTCCCTTTCTCGCGCGGCTTCTTCCTATCTTCGTTCGGCCATGCAGCAACCGGTGCAATGGCACGAGTGGAGCGAGGAAGCATTTAGCAAAGCGCAGCAGGAAAACAAGCCCATTCTGCTCGACATCGGCGCAGTGTGGTGCCATTGGTGTCACGTAATGGACCGCGAATCGTATGACGATCCGGAAATTGCTCAACTCATCAATGAACGCTTTATAGCGATCAAGGTGGACCGCGATGAGCGACCGGACATCGACAGCCGCTATCAAGTCGCTGTGCAGGCGGTTAGCGGGCAAGGCGGATGGCCTTTGACCGCGTTCCTCACTCCCAACGGCAAACCGTTTTATGGAGGAACCTACTTCCCTCCCGATGATCATTACGGGCGGCCCAGCTTCCGGCGCGTTTTAACAGCAATTTCCGATGCGTACCACACTAAAAATAGCGATGTGATGGACCAGGCGAAGATGGTGGAAAATGCCATCGCGCAGTCGGAGACGCATACCGCAGGGCGAGGCCAATTTTCTGCGGCTATCGTCGGCGACATCGTCGCTGCTGCGGTGAAAATGTTCGATGCGAACTTCGGCGGATTTGGCAGCGCCCCGAAATTTTTCCATCCTTCGATGATTGATGTGCTGATCGATCAATATGGGCAGAGCGGCGAGGAAAAGTTGCGCGAAGTTTTCGTGGCAACATTGGAAAAGATGGCCGGTGGTGGAGTATATGACCAGCTTGCCGGCGGCTTCCATCGCTACTCGGTCGATGAGCGCTGGATTGTTCCGCATTTCGAAAAGATGGCATACGACAATTCAGAACTGCTAAAAAACTACGTTCACGCTTATCAGGCCACGGGATCGGATTTTTTTGCCAGCGTGGCGAAGGACATTATCCGCTGGATGGATGAATGGTTGAGCGACCGCGAGCATAGCGGGTTTTACGCCTCGCAGGATGCCGACATCAACATGGACGATGACGGCGATTATTTCACCTGGACGCTCAACGAAGCCAAGGCCGCCCTCAGCAAAGAAGAATTGGCCGTGGCCAGTCTGCACTATGACATCAACGAAGTCGGCGAGATGCACCATGATCCGTCGAAGAATGTCTTATACGTGCGTGTTTCGATCCAAGAAATTGCCAAGCAGCTGCATCAATCTGAGGGGCAAGTCGCCGCGGCCCTGAATTCCGCGAAAAAGAAAATGTATGCCGCGCGCTTGCAACGACCGACGCCGTATGTGGACAAAACGGTTTACACCGGTTGGAACGCACTTTGTATTTCCGCTTATCTCGAAGCCGCGAAAATCCTGGAAATCGATTCCGCCAGGCAATTTGGATTGCGCTCTCTCGACCGGGTCCTGGCAAAAGCATGGCAGCCGGCACGCGGACTGGCGCACGTTGTCGCTTATTCCGACCCAAAAGCCGAACATCGGGAAGTCGCTGGAGTTCTCGACGACTATGCATTTCTGGTGAATGCTTGCTTCGATGCGTACGAGACGACGACTGACCTGAGCTATTTCAACTTTGCGCGCAGCATCGCCGACAAAATGGTCGAAAAGTTTTACGACGAGAATGACGGCGGATTCTTCGATACACAGATTTCGTTCGATGAAAAGATTTTTGGGGTTTTGAACACCAGGCGTAAACCTTTCCAGGACTCACCGACACCCGCAGGAAATCCGGTAGCAGCTCTGGCGTTGATTCGCTTGCACGGCTATACGAATGACACCAGCTATCGCGAAAAAGCCGAGCGCACGCTGGAACTTCTTGCTGGAACTGCTGGACAGTATGGAATCTTCGCTGCGACCTACGGCATTGCTGCCATTCATTTCGCTCGTCCGCATTCGCAGGTTGTAGTGTTGGGGAAAGACGAAGAAGCGAACCAACTTTATAAAGCTGCGCTGCAGCCATTTATTTACGGCAAAACGGTCCTGCACTTGAATCCTGAAGCGGCGATCGCGCAGAATCTGCCGTCAGCACTGGCGGAAACCATTCCAAATTTGCCTGTCGTGAAAGAGAAGAAATCCGCGGCGGTGGTATGCGCGAACTTTGCCTGCCAGCCGCCAATTTTTAACGCGCAGACCTTAGCGAAAGAACTTCAACCGAATCAATGTAAGCGTTAATTAATTCGAAAGTGGATACGCGTTGTGCTGTTTGACGAGCGAATCGCGAATCGATTGCGCCGGCCGTTTTTGACCTAACTCTTCTTCTAAAGTACGGGCTGCATCATCCTGCGAACGCGAAAGTACGGCGTCCACCATGTTTTCGAAGCGTGGGATCAAGGCGTCCCCCGTCTGAGGATGCTGGATGTCGCTCAAGCTATCTTCCCAACGCTGCGAGGTGAGCAACGAATTTACCGGCTCGCGGGCAGCTTGTTTGTTCAGCATGTGGAAGAGCCATAACAAAATGACTCCGTCGTAAGCGACAGCGGTCGTTAATGCGAGTGAAATTTCAGTGATGAAAGAGCCGGAGTGCAACACTCCAGCGACAATCTGCACGCCAGCAAAAGCGCCAAATCCCGCGGCGACACCCAGGCTGCTCTGTTTCGGCGATGTGCCCAGATATTTGCAGAACATCAACAGGAACAAAACCAGACCGCATTGTGTTACGCGCAAGCAACGGTCCAGGGTAAAGACCGCCTCCCCGAAGAGCGAGGCGTGCATGGCCGGGCTTTCAAAGGTGATCACGCAGGCTACCAGCATCATGACAACTGCGGCCCAGCGAAATAGTACCTTGCCTAAATCACGAAGGGTATGAAAATAACGGAATGATTCCAGGAAGACTTCGTAAATCACGAACAGACCAAAGACCAAGCTGGCCGTGGTAAGCGTGCCATCGACGTATGTGAAGACCTTGGGACTGAACAAGCGCGCCGGGAAAAGCACGGCAAACGCTACGACCTGAAAAATGGTGTAAGCAAAGAAGACTGGAAACCGGCGTGACAGCTTTCGCCACGCGATAATCCCCGCGGTAATGGTTTGCAGAATTGGTTGCATAACCCACACTGAGTAATAAGCAACCTCTGGTCCCGGGTTCATTAACTCGGCTCCGTAGGTACCCCGCCAACAACGGCGAGTGCAGCCAAGAATTGGGGTTTCCTGACTTGCGAGGAAAACTTTAGCAGCTTTCCCTTTAGTTTCAAACGAACTCTAGTTACTCAAGGTAACATTACCCTGATCTCTTGTAACTGGCTGAAAATAAAGAGTGGGATTTTAAGATTTTTCTAATCAATTAAAGATTGCTGTTACGAATGCAGGACAAACGTTTTCATTCATTGCAAAAAACTTCACACAGAAGTACTGGAGATGACGAAAGAGTTTTCAGGCAGCATGGATGGCATCTGATTTGTGTGGTGATTTGTGAGAATCACATTAAAACCTGAGTATGAATTGAGGCTGTTCCAGATGGGCGGAATGACTTCGTTTTGATCCGCTTTCAAACTACGAGGCTGAACCAATGCCAGGTAGTGCAGGAAGGCGAAGACATCCGGATTGCCGTCATAATCCTGCGCTACAAAAGACAACTGGATATTCGCCCGGGAAAAATGCCAACTGAGGGACGCTGTGGTTTGCACAAATTGTTCGTAAGCGGATTGGCTCAGACTTCCAGCAACAGGATTGTCGAAGACAATGCGTAGTTTTCGGTCTTCATCGCGCGCAAATTCGCGGACTTTCAGAGAGCCGGATTTCGCCGTGGCTTTCCAATCCACGTGGCGGGAAGAATCTTCCGGCGTGCAATCGCGAATGGAATAAAGTTCCGCGCCTCGCCCGCGAAGAAAAGTTTCCAACTCGCCGCTGATCTGCGGGAGTATTTCGGACATCCGATCCACCGGCTGGATGGAGGGATAAACGATCATCTCGCTTTCGCTCGGCACATTGCGCGTTTTCCGGAGGAATGCAAACGGGAACCGCGTGGAAAGCCCGAATCCCTTTTGCTGAAAACGCCCGCGCTGCGGAAACAAAAGATGAATATCTGCTCGCTGGCTGGATCCCGGCGCGATGTAAGGAAAGTACACCGGACTTTGCAGAAGATTCTTTGCCGGCGCATCTTCAGCGGCGACACGCTTCAGCTTCCAATCCGCCAATTTGAACCACTGTTTTTCGGGCGCCGAAGCAAAGGGAAATCCAAAGGTAGACCTCACCCAGCGCAATCGCTTTTCGATTTTTTCCTTCGTAGCGGAAACCACACTCAGAGAGATCGCCGGGATCAAACGTCTCGGATTCCTCACGATGATGCTGCCGGGCGCATTTTCGCCGGCGAAAACGTGCTCGGTAAGGCGGACGTCAAGTTCGAGATCAGAAAGTGCAATTGCCGAAACAACACCGGAAACCAAAATCGCGCCCAGCATGCAAGCCACGACAATGTAGAGCAAATTGTTACCCGTGTTCAGGGCGGCGATTCCAATCACTAAAACTGCCAAGACATAAACGATTCCGGCGCGGGTAACTTCGTAGTCGAAGGTATGGCGAATTCGGGCGACGGCGACTCTTTTTGCAAGATAAGGAACGGTCGTCAGGCCGACGAATGTGGCCAGCAATAAAGCCAGCGAAGCGAGGACCAGCGTAGCCCAGAGATTCCCGGCATCGCGCGAAACAGTTGAAAAGAGCGCCGCGGCGAAAGCCAAGCCTAAGCCAACGATGGCCAGCAGAAAGCGAATCCAGACTTCGGGAATGCCCCAGAAAGACAGGCTGTGCGTTTTACCGGAATTGGCTTTGCCGGAAGTCATTTTACCGGAAGTCACGGATTGAAAAGCCTGCTCCATAGTTCGCCCGCTGCGTGAGGGTAACAGTCAGAAAAGGCGCATAGCAATGGAATTGCAGCTACAGCAAAGCGACAGTAACGTCACCATTTTTATTTCCCACAAAGAAACTTCAGCATGGCTTTAGCGAATTCATTTGGCGCTTCCTCGTAGGGCAGGTGCCCCACACCATCAAATGTCACCAGTTCGCTGCGCTGGAAATTTTCGCGAAGTTTGGGCGCGGAACTCAAATACACCGCTCCGTCCTGCTTCCCCCAAATCAATAGAACGGGAATGTGACGGATGTTTGGCAGAATTTTTTCCAGATAACGAATATCCGCATTCCAGGTACGCAGGATTTGCAATGCATGTTGCAGCACTCCGGGCCTGCACAAAATTGCCGAGTAACCCGCGATACTATCCGGAGGAATGCTGTGCTCTCCGCCGAAAACCCTGCGAATAAAATGCCCTTGCGCGGCTTGCAGAAATGGATAGAGCCGTAAAAAAAGCGGGGCAATTAAGGAATTCGACAAAAACGGCGCGATCCTCCTGCCGTGCGCTGACCATGGATTGACTGGCGCCACCAGCACCAGCCGCGAAAACCTGCCCGGAGCACTGGAAGCCGCCACCATGGCCTCTGCTCCCCCATAGGAGGTCGCTACCAGATCACAGGATGGAAGTTGCAGGGCATCCAGAACCCGCAGAAAACGTTCTGCGTTTGAGTGAAGATCGGACTTCATATTCGGGGAGCAATCCGAAAATCCCGAGCCGGGCATGTCCAGGGCATAAACGGTGAAGTGTTGCGCGAGCTTGGGCATTACCAATCGCCACGAAAAGGAGTACGCCACCAATCCATGAAGCAGCACCAGCGGAGGTCCCGTCCCTGCGCACAAGTAACGCATGCGAGCGCCATCCACGGTGATCCAATGTTCGGAACTGGACAACTGACAAACCCTCACTATTTGGATTCTGTTTCCCCGACAAAAATGTGGACAACTATTTTTTCATCGACAGAGTCTATTTAACTGATATCGCCTTGTTCGCTTCTGGGCGGGAAGCTACGGCTTCCCGCTTTTTTATTTTGTAATGAAATGCACAATATTCTTTAAAATCATTCACTTACCAAATATCACAGATTTGATACGTTAAAACATAGCGATGCTTCATAAAGCAAATTATAATAGTCCAAGTCATTGATCGTAAGAGACTTATAAACTTCATTTGTTCGCAACACATGGCAGCTAACGTGCACAATCCGCCTAAGGGGAGTTCCGCTTCTTCGCTTCCAACAAGCACTCGATCTATGGATCGCGATTTTCAAGTTCGCTTCACGACGATTGTGCTGGGTCTGCTAACCACAGCCGCTATCGCTCTTGGCTGGATTAACTTCCAGAAAGAGTGGGATTTCCAAACCCCGACCGACCAGGTTTGGTGGATTGAGCAGAATGGAAAACTGACTGCCGATCGCGTGGAAGAAAGCGGACCGGGCGACAAAGCCGGTATTAAGCCTGGCGATGTAGTGATTGCAGCCAACGAAGAGTCCGTGAAGGGCTTGCCCGACTTGGAGCGCCAGATGTTTCGTAACGGGCCCTGGTCGAAGACCACGTATTCGCTGCTGCGTGGCACCATCCCTGTAGAAGCTTCGGTCATTCTTGTTCCCAAAGATCGTTCCATCAATGGTTGGTGGCGGCTGATCGCGCTGGTTTATTTCTGTATTGGCTTATACGTTTTATTGCGCCGCTGGACGGCTCCGGGATCGCTGCACTTTTATATTTTCTGTTTAGTCTCGGCGATTTTTTATTCTTTCCGCTTCACGGGAAAGCTGAACATTTTTGATTCGACAATCTACTGGAGCAATGCGGTTGCGTGGCTCTTGCAGCCCGCTCTTTTTCTGCATTTCGTCCTCATCTTCCCAGAAAAACGCGAGTCGATAAAAAAGCACGGCTGGATTGTGCCTTTCATTTATGCGCCTGGGCTCCTGATTCTGGCGATCCATATATTCACTTTGAACCGGTTGAAAGCCAGTGAGCGCTTGCTCTGGAACCTGGATCGGCTCGAAATGAGCTATCTGGTTGCATTCTTCGCCGCGGCGGCGATGGTGTTGTGGATCAGCAACCTGCGCGCTAAAAGCACGATTTTGCGCCAGCAGTTGAAATGGGTCACGCGAGGAACAATTCTCGCTTTAATTCCCTTCACTGTGTTTTATGCGATTCCCTTCCTGTTAGGGTCATTGCCCAATGCGGCGATGAAAGCATCGGTGCTTTCTTTAGGCTTACTGCCGTTGACGTTCGGCTACGCGATATTCCGCTACCGCCTGATGGACGTAGACTTGATCTTCAAGCGCGGCATGGTCTATGCGCTCGCAGCTGTAGCCGTGGCAGGAACGTATTTTGCCGCGATTGGCGGGATCGCCGAGCTGGTACACGCGCGCGTGCCCAACACCGGGCCGCGAGGCTTGATTCTTGCGATCGTCGTCACCGCATTAATTTTCGATCCGGTGCGCAAATGGATTCAGGAGCGGGTCGATCAGTTCTTCTATCGCGCGCGTTACGACTATCGCCGCACGCTGATTGAATTCGGCCGAGAACTGAGTGCGGAAACCGACCTGAACAAAATGCTCAGTTCCGTCGTGGACCGCCTGTCACGCACATTGCTGGTCGACCGCATGGCGATCTTCATGACTGCGAGTGATCCGCAGGAACGATTCCTGTTGGTGAAATCATTTGGCATGAATCAGACCAATGCCATGGATTTCTCATTTTTGAGCGAGCCGCGTCCGGAGACGGAAGCCGGACACCTGTTCTTCGAAAACACGCATCTGGTTCCGCGTGAAAAACCGGAAGCGCAGGAAGTCATCCGCAAATTGGATTTGAATTACTACATTCCCTGCCGCGCCCAAAAGCACACCATCGCCATGCTGGGATTGGGAAAAACCGTCGCCGGCGATTTGCTCTCGAGCGAAGACGTCGATCTGCTGGAAACTTTGGCAGGCTACATCGGCATCGCCATACAGAACGCCCGGTTGTACGCTTCACTGGAACAAAAAGCTGCTGAGTACGAGCGGTTGAAAGACTTCAACGAAAACATTGTTGAATCCATCAGCGTAGGCGTACTGGCGGTCGATCTAGCGGACCGCATTGAATCGTGGAACTCGCAGATGGAAGTGATGTACGCGCTGCCGCGATGGCAAGCGCTGGCGCGCCCACTGGGCGAAGTCTTCCCCGCTGCGTTCGTGGAAGAGTTCTACCGGGTGCGGCAAACGCCGGGCATCCATAATCTTTACAAGTTCCGCATGGAAACTCCGGCCGGAGAAACACGCATTCTGAATGTCGCGATTGCACCGCTGGTTACCCGCAAATTTAACGTAATCGGGCGATTGATCATTATTGACGACATTACGGAACGCGTGGAACTTGAAACGCAACTTTCCCAGGCGGACAAACTTTCCTCCATCGGACTTCTGGCCGCTGGCGTGGCCCATGAAGTGAATACGCCTCTCGCGGTGATCTCCTCTTACGCGCAGATGCTGACGAAGCAATTGCAGAACGACCCGCAGAAAGGGCCGCTGATGGAGAAGATCACGCGGCAAACCTTCCGCGCGTCGGAAATTGTAAATAACCTGCTTAATTTCTCGCGCACCAGCGGAACGGAATTTGGCGACATCGATATCAACAAAGTAATTCACGAAACACTTGCGCTGTTGGAACACCAGTTCAAGACTTCGCGCATCAAAGTAGAAGACGAGCTCAAAAAGAGTCTTCCATCTATTACTGGAAATCACGGACGGTTGCAGCAGGTGTTTTTGAATTTGTTCCTCAATGCGAAAGACGCGATGCCGGAAGGTGGCACGTTGCGCATTGCAACCAGCAATGGCGATGGCGTAAGCGTAACGGTTTCCGACACAGGGTCGGGAATTTCGCAGGAATACATTCACCGCATTTACGATCCATTCTTCACCACAAAGACCGCTCCGCGTGAAAGCCAGGGCAAAGGCACTGGCTTGGGCCTCTCCGTTACATACGGAATTATTCAAGAGCACGCGGGTAAGATTCGCGTGGAGAGCCAGCCCGGAACAGGCACGACGTTCTACCTCGATTTCCCCATGACGAGGAATGCTGTCCATGTCTGAATCAGCCGTACTCACACGTCGACCGGAAAATGAGTCGCTGCATGGCGGTGCAGGGTTCGTATTAATCATCGATGACGAAGCGGCTATTCGTGAGTCGCTGCAAACCCTGCTGGAAATGGAAGGCTACAACGTCACCACAGCCTGCAACGGCGAAGAAGGCCTCACCAAATTAGGCGACCGGCCGTTTGAACTCGTTCTGCTCGATCTTGCGCTTCCTGATCGTAACGGAATTGATTTGCTCGCCGACATTCGCGAGCAAGATCCGCAGCTCGCGGTGATTATGATTACCGCCTACGGAACGGTGGAGAATGCAGTGCGCGCCATGCAATCCGGCGCTGCGAACTTTATTCAAAAACCGTGGGACAACGAAAAACTCCTTGCCGATGTTCGCACCGCCATTGCCCGCCGCAGGACGGAAGAAGAAAACGTTCAACTAAAACGCGCGCTCAAGCAGCGTTACAGCTTTGAAAATATTGTAGGAAAAAGCGATGCGATGCTGAAGATTTTCGACCTAGTGTCGCAGGTCGCTACCAGTCGCTCCACGATCCTTCTGCAAGGCGAGAGTGGCACGGGCAAGGAAGTGATCGCGAAAGCGATCCATTTAAATTCCGATCGCCGTGAGCGGCCGTTCGTGCCCGTGAATACCGGCTCCATGCCAACCGACCTGCTGGAGTCCACTTTATTCGGACATGTGAAAGGCGCCTTCACCAGCGCCATCGCTTCTAAAAAAGGGCTCTTCGAAGTTGCCGACCGCGGCACATTATTCCTGGATGAAATCGGCAACATGAGTATGGACACGCAGGCCAAGATCTTGCGCGTTCTGCAAGACCGGAAATTCATGCACCTTGGCGGGATCCAGGAAATTCAGGTTGACGTCAGAATTATTGCCGCCACCAACGTGGATCTGCGCCATTTGGTCCGTGAAGGAAGATTTCGTGAAGACCTTTTCTACCGCCTGAATGTAATTACCATTGATCTACCTCCGCTGCGGCAGCGCAAAGAAGACATTCTTCTCCTGGTGAATTTCTTCCTTGAGAGGTATTCGACGGAGAACCAGCGCAGCGCGCGGCGTGCATCCACCGAAGCCCTTCGCGCTCTTATGAGCTACTCCTGGCCCGGCAATGTGCGCGAACTGGAAAACGTCATTGAGCGCGCCGTCGTGCTTTCGTCCGGCACCGACATTGGGATCGAACTCCTTCCTGACAACATCGCAGGACGAGGCTCGGCGTTTCCGCTGTTCGAACAGCGTTCCGACGCTTCGCTCTTCGACATCATGGAAGAATGCGAGCGCCACATCATCGTGGACATGCTGGAAAAATGTAACTGGAACCAGACCGAAGCCGCTGAGCGCTTCAAAGTCCCTCTTTCCACCCTCAACCAGAAGATCAAACGGTTGAGTATTGAAATCAAAAAGAAACTCCGGGATTAATTCCATAGCCACGGAAGCATCTGCTTTTCTGATCCATACTCTGTTCCCATACCATCTCTGAATCCACCATTTCTGATCCATCCCATCTGAAGAAAACATAATTCAGCCTGATTCCTCTGATATAGTTCACTCAGTACAGAAAACCTATGGCTGCGGAAGATTTCCTTAGCGGCGTAGAGCTTATCTCTCCCGCCGAGTTTGCGAAGCAAAAGATAAAATCCATGCAGGATTACATCCTGCTTTCCGCGCAGGCGCTCGCCAATCTTTTCCGGCGTCCGCTATACATTGCCGACATTTTGCAGCAAGCAGATTCAATCGGAGTGGGTTCCCTTTCGATTACCGTGCTTGCCGGAACATTCACCGGCGCTGTGTTGGCCATGAACAGCGCAAGCACGCTGGAGCGCTTCGGGTCTCTTTCTCTCATCGCGCAATTGGTCTCGGTGGGAATGGTCCGGCAGTTGGGCCCGGTGATTACCGGCCTGATGGTCGCAGGACGCAACGCTTCCGGCATGGCCAGCGAACTCGGTTCCATGGTTGTCACCGAACAAATCGATGCCATGCGCGCGCTTGGAACCGATCCGCTGAAAAAGCTGGTCACTCCACGAATTGTCTCCACAACCGTGATGTTGTTTTTCCTGACTATCCTCTCCGACCTTTTTGGATTGTTAGGCGGAAGCGCGGTAGCAACGTTGCTGTTAGGCTTGGATTTTCGTCAGTACTGGACCGACGCGTGGCAGATTCTTGCCTTTGCTGATGTGTTCACAGGTTTGATCCAACCCGTGTTCTATGGATTCGTGATCGCAAGTGTTGGCTGCTATTACGGAATGTCCACGACAGGCGGCACGCAAGGCGTAGGCCGCAGTACAACGCAGGCAGTCGTAACATCTTCGGTATTGATTTTGGCCGTGGATGCCTTCCTTACACGCGCTCTGACCTTATTGCTTGGGTTCCGCTGATGTCGCTTTTTTCTTCCAGCCTTGCATCTGAACCTCGCAAAGAGGCCTCGAACGATGCGATTGTTTTTGAGAACGTCGAACTCTCTTTCGAAGACAACGCGGTACTGGACAGAATTTCCTTTCATCTTCCGCACGGTCAAACCAAAGCGATTTTCGGCGTTGCCGGATCCGGCAAAAGCACCATTCTTAAATTGGCCCTGGGACTATTAAAGCCTGACAGTGGAAATATTTTTGTTCTTGGCGAAGATATAACGCAGCTAAAAGAAGATGAACTGTCCCACCTTCGCAGCCGGATCGGCATAGTGTTCCAGGAAAGCGCGCTATTTGATTCGCTGAATGTCCGCGACAATGTGGCATTTCGCCTGTTGGAAGAGAACAAAACACCGGCGGGCCAGATTGAAAGCAGCGTGCGGGAGGCTCTAAGTTTCGTGGAATTGGAAAATACCATGAATATGCTGCCTTCGGAATTATCGGGCGGCATGCGCCGTCGCGTCGCCATTGCGCGGGCGATCATCACCAAACCGGAAGTGCTGCTCTACGATTCGCCGACGGGCGGACTTGATCCCATTACGTCCACGAATATTGTGGAATTGATTGTGAAACAGCGGGACGTCTATAAGACCAGCTCTTTGCTCGTGACGCACCGGCTGCAGGATGCCTTCGTAATGGCCACGCATTCGTTCGATAAAGCCAGCGGGCACATGAAGCATTTGCCCGCCGGATCGAAGACGGAAGTACCAATGTCATTTTTGATTTTGAAAGATGGAAAAGTAATTTTCGACGGGGATGCGCATGAACTGGCGCACTCCCAAGACGCCTACATCAAAAAATATCTTTCCTGAAATCTTGCCGCCAAAACTTAGGACTTGGATGCAGTTGCCGAGCGGCGCGCGCTGAACCGCTTCTCCAAACTTGCCAGGCGGTCGCGTCCTGTTTTTGATTTCTTTGCCAGTTTTTCCACGTGGGCCATCATCTGTGGCATTTGCATCTTTGCGCGGACTTCTTTCAAGAATGGATTGAGCTTACAGAAAATAAACCACATCTCACCATTGCAATCGATGAACAATTCTTCGTTCAATGTACCGTGTAATACGAGCAATGCCGCCATATCCCAATATCCACTCACTTGGCGATACCAGGTATTCTCCTCCGTGCCGAAGCCATTGATGACTTCAACGATGTCATCTGCTTTCTCAGGCCAGAATCCTACCCACCATGCGCGCGCTTTGCGCATTTCAGCTTCGCGGCGAAGGTCATAAAGTTGAAGAATCAACTGAGCATCGGCAGACGAGGGCTTCTTAGGCATTTATAACTCTCCTGAATTTTTAGAAATGTACGGCTGAGTGAATAGTGGCTACGCTAGAAACTCTAGGCATTCGCAACCGGCGCAGGCTCCGCTTGCCGCTCAAAATCGCATTCCTTGTTGGGACAGGCAATCACCGGACCTGCTTTCAAATTCTTCTCCACCAGGAAAGCATTCCCGCAGCTCGGACATTTCTCGGCAATCGGTTTGTTGGCGGAAGTGAATTTGCACTTCGGATAATTTGAGCATCCGTAGAAAGTATTTCCCTTACGGGCTTTCTTCTCGACAATTTCTCCGTCTTCGCAGAGTGTGCATTTCACGCCGATGTAATTTTGCTTCACATATTTGCAATCGGGATACCCGCTGCATGAAGTAAATTCACCGAAGCGCCCGTGGCGAAGAATCATGTTGCGCCCGCACTTCGGGCAAAGTTCGTCGAGCGGAATATCTGGAACTTTCTTTCCCTGGTCTAACCGGCGCGTTGTTTTGCAGTCCGGATAGCCGGTGCAGGCCATGAACTGGCCGAAGCGCCCGCGCTTGAGCACCATGACTCTGCCGCAATTCTCGCAATATTCTTCCTGGGTAGTTTCCTGCACGTCGGCAGTATCGAGATCCGGCAGATTAATCGGATTCTCTTTAGTAAAGGTGCAACTTTCAGGATTCTCTTTATCGTAAGAACTGCACGCGTAGAAAGACCCGTGCTTGCCCCATTTAATGACCAGAGGCGAACCGCAACGCTCGCATTTCTCGTCGGTGGGCTTCTCCATACGCTTAATGTTTTCCATGTGTTTGGCAGCGTATTTGAGGTCCTTCTCGAACTTTTTGTAGAAAGCGCCAAGAGCTTGCGTCCAGCTTTCCTTGCCTTCTTCAATTTCGTCGAGCTCTTCTTCCAACTTCGCCGTGTATTGAATGTCGAAGATGTCGCGAAAGTTTTCGACCAGCAGGTCGGTGACAACCAAACCTATTTCCGTCGGCGTAAACTTTCCGCCAACCTTCTGGGCGTACTGCCGCTCCTGAATGGTGCTGAGAATCGCGGAATACGTAGAGGGACGGCCGATTCCCCGCTCTTCCAGCTCCTTTACGAGGGACGCTTCGTTGTAGCGCGGCGGCGGCTCGGTAAAGTGCTGTTCGGGCTTCAATTCCTTCAGCGTAAGTTTCTGACCGGGTTCGAGCGATGGAAGCTTGTGCTTCAGTTCTTCGTCTTCTTCATCTTTATTATCTTTGGATTCTTCGTAGACTTTGAGGAATCCGTCGAACTTGAGCACGGAACCGGTAACGCGGAACCAGAATGTTTCTGATCCAGACTTCGCGTCGATATCCACGGTTGTTTGGTCGAAAACTGCCGGCATGATTTGTGATGCCACAAAGCGCTGCCAGATTAATTTGTAAACTTTATATTCGTCTTCCTTTAGGTACTGCTTGATCTGGTCAGGATGGTGCGACGCCGAACTGGGACGAATCGCCTCGTGCGCTCCCTGCGAATCTTTCTTCTCTTTGAACGTATTTGGCGATTCCGGCAGATATTGAGCGCCGTATTCCTTACCAATGTATTCCCGCACTTCCGCAAGCGCCTCAGGCGCAACCCGCGTGGAATCAGTACGCATGTAGGTGATGAGACCTACCGCGCCTTCTTCCCCCATTTCAACGCCTTCATAGAGGCGCTGCGCGATCATCATGGTGCGCTTCACGCTGAAGCGCAGCTTGCGAGAAGAGTCCTGTTGCAATTTGCTGGTGGTAAAGGGCGGGGTCGCGTTGCGGCGGCGTTCTTTTTTGTCGGCGGCGCGAACTACCCAATCCGCTTTTTCCAGAGCTGCCCGGATCTTTTCCGCGTCTTCGCCGTTGGCGACTTCTACCTTCTCTTCCCCTTTACCCAGGAAGCGGGCGTCAAATGCGGGGGGCTTGCCGGCAGCAAGGTTCGCGTCGATCGTCCAATACTCTTGCTTCTCGAAGGCTTTGATTTCGCGCTCGCGTTCCACAATCAGACGCAACGCGACCGTCTGTACGCGTCCGGCGGAAAGACCACGGCGGACTTTATCCCAAAGCAGCGGTGAAACCTGATATCCCACCAGGCGATCGAGAACACGACGCGCCTGCTGCGCATCGACGAGATCGCGATTGATGTCCCGCGGGTGCTCGAATGCTTCCTGCACGGCACGCTTGGTAATTTCGTTGAAGGTGACGCGCTGAATGCGATCGCCGCCATCTTCTCCATCTTTATCTTTTGCGTTTTTCTTTTTCTTCTTTTTAGATTTTGCGCCGTCGCCCAACTCTTCCGCCAAGTGGGCGGCCATGGCTTCGCCTTCACGATCCGGGTCAGGCGCGAGGTAGATTTTGTCCGCAGACAAAGCCAGCTTCTTCAGCTTGGCTAAAACTTTCTCTTTCCCGGGAATGACGATGTATTCCGTATCGAAGTCATTTTCAATGTCCACGCCGAGAGTGCTCTTCGGCAGGTCTTTCACGTGGCCGAGAGAGGCTTCGACGGTATAACCTTTGCCGAGATATTTTTCGATTGTCTTCGCCTTCGTGGGCGATTCGACGATAACTAGACCCTTAATCAATTTTTCCTCTATCGAATGATTGTCGTTTTGAAGCTAGCATGAATGGAAGAGAATCAACAAGTTCCCGCTAAAACACTTTCACGAAGTTTTTGCCCGGGAGTTGTTTTACCTTCCCCGATAATTCGAGCTCAAATAGAGCCGCAAATATTTCAGAAGATGAGAGTTCCGGCTCCAAACCTTCGACGATTTCATCAATTTGCATGGACTCGTCCGCCTTCAAAATTTTTAAAATTCTGCGCTCATGGGGGCTGGAATTCCCATCGTCTATAAATAATGATGCAGTTCCTGCCCCCGGCGATTCATCGCCCACAGACGGTTCCAGCGCAAGTCGCACATCTGCAGGGAGTTCCTCCCATACGTCTTCCCAGGTGGCCACCAACTTCGCCCCCTGTTTAATGAGGGTATTGGGACCCCAGGAATTCTTGTTGGTGACGTTGCCAGGGACGGCGAACACGTCTCGTCCCTGCTCCAAAGCGCACCGTGCCGTGATGCGGGTGCCGCTATATTCCGCAGCTTCGACCACGAGAACGCCGATCGACATTCCGCTAATAAGTCGATTCCGGATAGGGAAATTTTGCGGCGCGGCAAATTGTCCCATGGAAAATTCGGAGACCAGAGCGCCTCCAAGATGAAGAATTTGATCTGCAATGCGCTGGTTCTCGCGCGGGTAAATTACGTCCACACCCGTCCCAAAAACCGCGACAGTCTTTCCTTTGGCATGAATGGTCCCGCGATGTGCGGAGGAATCTACGCCGCGAGCAAGGCCGCTGAAGATGCACAGACCCCGCGCGGCAAGATCGCATGATAGCCGCTCGGCCATTCCCATTCCGTACGGAGTGGGATGGCGGGTGCCAACCACAGCCACTCCCGGAGAAGCCAGAACGTTCGCATTGCCGCGCACATAGAGCACAATCGGCGGATCGTAAATCTGCTTGAGCCGCGCCGGAAATGCCGGATCGTCGCGGTGAAGGATGCGAACTCCCGCGCTTACCGCCTTTCCCACTTCATCTTGTGCAAGCTCCAGCGATCGCCCGGTGCCTAAAGATTGTGCGGAAACCGCCTGAATTCCCGTGGCTTCCAGTTCGGTGAGAGTGGCCTCGAAAATTGCCTTGGTGCTGCCGAAGTGTTCCACCAGCCTGCGGATGCGCGTCAGTCCAAGCCCGGCCGTCAATGAAAGCGCTACCCACTGCAAAGTTTGCAGTTCGGCAGAAGAATCGATCCTTACGGCGGCCTCGGCCATACATCCTCCTAATTTGCTACCGGGCAGACTGTAAATAGGAGGTCATACCGGGTCAAGGTCAGATGAACATCTTTGTTAGAATCGTGGAAAAAGCATGCGACGGCTCCGAATCTCAGCTATTTCCTTTCTTAATACGGCACCGCTTATGTGGGACTTTGAACATGGCGAGGCGGGGAAGGATTTCGACATCTCCTATACCGTTCCTTCGCGGTGCGCTCTGCAACTGCGTGAAGGTTCCGCGGATATAGGGATTATTCCGGCTGCGGCCTATACGTCAATTCCTGATCTCAGCATTCTGCCCGGAGTGGCTATCGCCTCGAAACAAGCGGTCCGTTCGATCCTGCTGGTAAGTAAAGTTCCACTCGACCAGGTAAAGACTGTCGGTTTGGATACTTCGTCACTCACTTCCGTGGCTTTAACCAAAGTGCTGTTCGCGAAATGGTGGGGCAGGGCAAAGGAATATACATCCATGCATCCGGAACTTGAGACGATGCTAGCCTCGAATGACGCCGCGTTGTTGATCGGCGATCCCGCGCTGCAAGTGGACCGCTCCCGATATCTGACATTTGATCTCGCTGAAGAGTGGATGCGTCTGACGGGCAAGCCCTTCGTTTTTGCGTTCTGGGCGGTGCGGCGAAAAGCCATACTGGAAACTGACTTCCGCGGAGATTTGGCGCAAATATTCCTGCAATCGCGGGACCATGGCCTCGAGCCACAGAACATGGAAATCATCTCTGAAGAATGGTCGCCGCGTGTAAATTTAAGTAAAAAAGATGTGCGGGAGTATTTAACGCAGAATATCCACTATTCGCTTGATGCAGCATGCATCGACGGTATGCAGTTGTTCTTTCAATATGCTGCAGAGTGTGGAGCGCTGCCTGTCGCTCCTGAGCTTCATTTCCTTGCGCATGCCACGCATTCTTAAGGTCTTTCAGCTTCATACCACCGCGTATAGGAGAATTGGCCTCTAAGCCTTGGATATGGCAATCCATCCACTCCAACTTCTGCTTGCCGTGAGCTTTCTCGCCTGGATGGTTCGCTTTGGCGGCCCGGGACTGATTCTGCTGGGTATCGCTGACAGCTCCGTTATTCCACTCACCGGCAGTATGGACGTGCTCACCATATGGCTTGCTGCCAGCAGGCGCGAGCTGTGGCCTTACTATGCGCTCATGGCAACGATTGGAGCGATGGCCGGCGGCTATCTCACATACTCTCTGGCCAGTAAGGGTGGCAGGGAGGCGCTCGAACGTAAGATTTCCAAAAAGAAGATCGAGCGCGTCTACAAAAAGTTTGAAACTTGGGGCTTTGGCGCAGTTGCCGTACCGGCGATGCTGCCGCCGCCGTTTCCGATTGTTCCGTTTCTACTGGCTGCCGGTGCGCTGCAGTATTCGCGAAAGAAATTTCTTGGAGCCTTAGCTTTGGGCCGCGGAGTTCGCTTCTTTGTGGTCGCGGCGCTGGGAGCGATTTACGGCAAGCATATCGTTTACTTCTTCTCCCGCTACTATAAAACTGCCCTGTTCACACTCATTGCATTAGCGGCCATTGGCGGCGTCATCAGCCTGATTAAATATTGGAAGTACCGCAATAAACAGGGGAAAACTTTAACTGGAAACAATATACCCACGAGCAAACTCGCCTGAGTTTGTGCTCCTTAGCACTGCCACTTGGTGGAAAGCCCGGCATTCGTTAAAATCTTTCTAAATGCCGCTCACAAAACAAGAAGCGCTCGATCTCTTCAATTCCGACGATTTGATTGGAATCGGCATGGAAGCCGATGCCGTTCGCCGCAAGTTCCACCCCGAAGGCGTGGTCACTTACATCATTGACCGCAACATTAACTACACAAATTTCTGCACCGAATATTGCACCTTCTGCGCTTTTTATCGTCCTCTCAAAGGACCCCAAGCGAAAGAGGGATACATTCTCGACTTCGAGACCATCTACGAAAAAATCCAGGAGACGGTAGATTTCGGCGGAACCGGCGTGCTGATGCAAGGCGGCCTGCATCCGGATTTAAAGATTGATTGGCATGTGCAGATGTTGAGCGGCATCAAACAGCGCTTTCCAAAAATTCACCTGCATTGTTATTCCGCTTCCGAAATCATTGCCATCGCGGAATACAGCGACATGACGATCCGCGATACCATCGCCCGCTTGCGTGATGCAGGCCTGGATTCCATCCCCGGCGGCGGCGCGGAAATTCTGGACGATGAAGTCCGGCATCGCATTGCCCGCTTAAAGTGCCTTACGAACGATTGGCTGAATGTGCATCGCACCGCGCATCAACTCGGCATGCGAACGACCGCGACCATGATGTTCGGCGTCGGCGAGAATTACGAACACCGTATTAATCACCTGCAAGAGCTTTTCAATCTGCAGGAAGAGACCGGCGGATTTACGGCGTTCATCCCCTGGAGCTTCCAGCCGCAGAACACGGCGCTCGGCGGACGCAAATGGGACGAAGCTACTGCCGTCGAATATTTGAAAGTGCTCGCCATCTCGCGCCTTTATCTTTCCAACTTCCTCAATGTGCAATCCAGCTGGGTAACGCAAGGATTGAAGGTTTGTCAGATGGGTCTGCGCTTTGGCGGCAACGACGTAGGCTCCGTGATGCTGGAAGAAAACGTTGTGCGCGCGGCAGGCGTCACCAACTGCACCACCGAAGAAGAATTGCGGCGCATTATCCGCGATGCGGGGTTCCGGCCTGCCCAGCGGGACACGCTGTATAGGCAGTATTTCCTGAATTAGCGTGAATAACGACAGGAATGGCATTCACAGCTGTTACTGATAGAATGTTGAGTCCCAGCAGCGGTCACACCGGAACTCATGTCCAACTCTGTCATATTTCTTTCTTTTTTTGCCTCCCGCGGAATTGGACAATACCTGCGGCAGCATTTTCTGGACAGAACGTTCCAGGGACTTTACCAGCCCAATGCATTTGATATTGCCCTGCTCATCCCGTACTTCATCGTTCTGATCCTGCTGGCCTCGTATGGCGTGCACCGCTACGTCCTTGTTTATCTTTATTACAAGCATCGCGAAAAGCGCACGACGCACCCCCCTTCACAGTTCCCGGAATTACCGCGCGTCACGGTGCAATTGCCAATTTTCAATGAGCAATATGTGGTGGAGCGGCTTTTAAGTTCGATTTGCCGCCTGCAATATCCGCTCGACAAATTGGATATCCAACTTCTCGACGATTCCACGGATGAAACCCAGGAAGTCGCCCGCGCCTTAGTCGAACAATATACGGCGCAAGGATTTCCGGTAGCCTATCTTCATCGCACCAACCGGGAAGGCTATAAGGCTGGCGCTCTTGCGGAAGGCATGAAGACGGCCAAGGGCGAGTTTATTGCCATCTTTGATGCCGACTTTACTCCTCCGAAAGATTTTTTGTTGAAGACGATCCATCACTTCACCGAGCCGGGAATCGGCATGGTGCAAACGCGATGGACACATATCAATCGCAATTATTCGTTTCTGACGGAAGTGGAAGCGATTCTTCTGGATGGGCACTTCGTTCTTGAGCACTCCGGCCGAGCGCGCAGCAAGGTGTTTTTCAACTTCAACGGGACTGCGGGAATGTGGCGCCGCATAGCCATTGAAGAAGCCGGTGGATGGCAGCACGACACGCTCACCGAAGACACTGATCTTTCTTATCGCGCGCAATTAAAAGGCTGGAAGTTTGTGTACCTGCAGGATGTGGAATGTCCGGCAGAGCTTCCCGTGGAAATGACGGCCTTCAAAACCCAACAGGCGCGCTGGGCCAAGGGACTGATTCAAACCGGCAAAAAGATCCTGCCGCAGGTTTTGAAAAGCAAACAACCATTTCATGTGAAGCTGGAAGCGTGGTATCACCTGACCTCCAACCTCAGCTATCCGCTGATGGTGGTTTTGTCGGTATTGCTGCTACCTGCCATGATCATTCGTTTTTATCAAGGCTGGTTCCAGATGCTTTACATCGATCTGCCACTTTTCATGGCGTCCACATTTTCGATTTCGAGTTTTTACCTGGTTTCGCAACGCGAACTGTTTCCCAAAAAATGGTACCGCGCCTTACTCTATCTCCCTTTCCTGATGGCATTGGGAATCGGGCTGACGATTACCAACACGCGCGCTGTCATTGAAGCGCTCATTGGTAAACAATCGGCGTTTGCGCGCACTCCAAAATATCGCGTGGAATCGAAGAAGGACAAGGTTCGCGCGACGAAATACAGAAAACGTTTGGGCTGGGTGCCATGGGCGGAGTTGGTCATCGGAACATATTTTGCGATGACGGTTTACTATGCCATCACCAACGAAAATTACATTACAGTCCCTTTCCTGGTTTTGTTTGTCGTCGGATATTGGTACACAGGATTGATGTCGCTTTTGCAAGGCCGATTCTCTGGGCTCTCGCTGTCCGAGAGTCACACCAAGCCGTTCCCTGTTGGCGTGTAGTGCAAGGAGATCCCTATGAAAAAGCTTTTGTTTTTTGTCTTGGTGTTCGTCCAGTTTGCATGGTGCATGGAACGCCAGCCGAATGCTGATTACCACGTACGCCGCGAAAAACTTGCCGCGAAAACGAAGGGCGGCGCGGTGCTTCTATTCGCTGCCATAGAAGCAGATGGGCCGAACGCAGTGTACGGATTCCGGCAGGACAATAATTTCTACTATCTGACAGGATGGCGCCAACCGGGCGCGGCGCTGCTTATTGTTCCCGCATCCCCGGAAAAGCCGGACTCTCCAGCCAGGCCTTATACGGAAATCCTCTTCCTGCCGAACCACAACTATGTACAGGAAAAATGGACCGGCCCAAAACTCGGCCCCGAAGACGCGAATGCCAGGAGCATCACGGGCTTCGACAAAGTTGAAGTCCTCGATAATCTGCGGATAGAACTGGTAAATCTGCTGGCGTCGCGAACCCCAGTTTTTACCGACATCGTGACACCTGACGATAGTTCAACTTCGACCGAAGCGATTGAATGGTTGAAACGCGCGAATGCGTTTCCTTTGGGAACTTCGTTTCAGGATGTCCGTCCGTTGCTGAGTTCGTTGCGAACTTTTAAAGATGATGGCGAACTCGAACTGATCCGCAAGGCCGCGGATGCTTCGACGGCAGCGCAGTTGGCAGCTTTCAAAAACATTAAGCCGGGCATGGGCGAACAGGAAGTTTCCGCTCTGCTGCAATACGAATGGAGCAAGCGCGGATGTGAACGTCCGGCGTATGCGCCCATCGTCGGCAGTGGCTTCAATTCCACCGTGCTGCATTACTCCGATGACGATGGACCAATCAAAGACGGCGACCTGGTTTTAATGGATGCGGCGGGCGAGTATTCGATGTATGCCTCAGACGTTACGCGCACGGTCCCCGCCAATGGAAAATTCACGGCGCGCCAGCGTGAGATTTATGAAATCGTACTCGGCGCACAGGAAGCAGCCATCCATGCATTCCAGTCGGGCAAATCGACTTTACGCGGCAACGTTCCTGACTCTCTCTACAAAGCTGCCTTTGACTACATCAATACACACGGCAAAGATTCTCATGGCCAGCCTCTCGGAAAATATTTCATTCACGGCCTTAGCCACTATGTCGGGCTTGCTGTCCACGATGACGGCGACTACAACATACCTGTCGGGCCGGGCATGGTATTCACCATCGAGCCGGGCATTTATATTCCGGATGAAAAAATCGGCGTCCGCATTGAAGATGACTTTTATGTGAACAGGGACGGCAAGCTGATTAACCTGACGGGCAATTTGGCCCGCACGCCAGACGACGTGGAACACGCGATGGCCACGAAGTAGCCGGGCCGCATGTTCATAAGAAATCCACTCTTCTGTTATGCTAGTTCGTCGTGAGGATGATTTGGCTGTTCCTGATCCTGGCGGCGAGTGTGATGGCCGTGTTCTGGGTAGGGTTCACTTTATATCTGAAAATGCGCAACCGCGTACGTGAAGCGGAGGCGAAACCTCACTCCCACGACGCGGAACATCACGAAGCCGATCATCTGCATTAATCTGAATCTGGTTCATTGAATCTGGTTCGTCGAGCTAGAGAGGGAAAAATGGCAAGATCCACGGCGCAAGTATTGGGACGAAATGACCGCATTTTGTATTGGGTGGAACAGGCGGCTATCATAATGGCCGCAAGTTTGTTTGTGGCGATTTGCGCGCGCATCAGTCTGCCTCTTCCCTTTACGCCCGTCCCTTTGACCATGCAGAATTTTGCCGTGCTTCTGGTTGGACTGACCCTGGGAAGCAAAAGAGGATTCGCAGCGCTCGCGCTGTATCTTGTCGAAGGCGCTTCAGGAATGCCCGTGTTTAGTATCGCTGGACTGGGCGGCATAGCGCAGTTACTTGGGCCCACCGGCGGTTATTTAATGGCCTATCCTTTCGCCGCATTCACTGCGGGATGGATTATGGAGCACGGCCGCAAAAGCTTCACCCGCGCGGCCATTGGCAGCTTGCTAGGCGACATCGTGCTGTTTATCGGCGGCATTGGATGGCTTTACGTTTATACGCACTCGCAGATACGCGCCATTCAGTTTGGACTGTACTGGTTTATCTTCGCCGAAGTGATTAAAGTCCTGCTCGCCTCTGGAATTGCCTCCGGATGGAAACGTTTCAGAAAGGCCGACGTTTAAGCGTTACCTCACTTCTAACATGCCTACACCTATCGTTACCGGGGAAGTTAAGGATTTTATGTCCAGCAGTACAACTCGCGAAATTACCGTCGCCCACAGTCCCGATTCTGATGATGCTTTCATGTTTTATGCATTGGCGACGAACAAAGTTCGCGTCCCCGGCTTACGCTTCACCCATACGTTAACGGACATCGAAACCCTGAACCGCAAAGCCATGGAAGGCGTGTACGACGTGACTGCCATTTCATTCCACGCGTATCCATATATCCAGGACAAGTATGCGTTGTTGCCAAGCGGCGGCAGCGTCGGCGACGGCTACGGCCCAATGATTGTGGCGAAGCGCGCTTTTTCGCAAAGTGAAATCAAGCAGATTCGTATTGCCGTACCGGGAACCATGACCACGGCTTTCCTCGCGCTAAATTTATTTGCGCCGGGAATTGAGACGGCTGTGGTTCCTTTCGACCAGATTATTCCGGAAGTGCTCGCAGGAAATTTTGAAGCGGGATTGATTATTCACGAAGGCCAGCTCACATTCGATAAAGTCGGCCTGCACCGCATCGTGGACCTGGGAAAGTGGTGGCAGAAAGTTACTGGCTTGCCCTTGCCGTTGGGGGGCAATGCGATTCGCCGGGATTTGGGTACGGAACTAATGGTGAGCGTCTCCAATACCATCAAGGAAAGCATTCAGTATGCTCTCGATCACCGTGAAGAAGCATTGGCTTATGCCATGCAGTTTGCGCGCGATCTTGACACGCAACTCGCCGATCGATTCGTAGGAATGTACGTCAATGAGCGAACGTTAGACTACGGCCCCGATGGCCGCGAAGCTGTGAAACGCCTGCTCGATATGGGCCACAAAGCAGGAATCATCCCGCGCGCGGCGCAAGTGGATTTCGTGTAGTTTTTGCGCGAGCCTACTTCACTTCCTCTTTAAACGAAAATACCGGATCAATATCCACGGGAACAGACGACGCGGATTTCAACGCTGTCGTTAGTTCGTCCGGCATGACGTCGTATTTTTTGAACCAGGCTTCCGCTTGCGCGCGATCGCCGGTGGCTTCGATCTCCAACAATTCTTTTGCTACCCCAGCAATGGCGCCGGGCATCTTGTCGTATTGCACTTTGTATTTACCGGAAGCCTCGCGCGTAATCGCGCCTTGTTCGGAAAGATAATTGAATTCCATCATCTCGGCTTTGCCGTGTGCCTCACCGGTTCCGAAGCGTAAAGTGCGGAAGATTCCGGCGACATAGGAAGCGTAATACTCCTGCAATTTTTCTTTGGGCAGCACACCGTGATTCACAAGCCAGTTCAGTCCGTACATGCCAACGACGTCAGCCTTTGCTTCTTCTAGTCCGCCGTAAATCGGGCCAATGGATTCACGGATGTCGGTCTTCCCTGCGGACGTTCGTGCGAATGCCGGACCAAGTCCGTGAGAAATTTCGTGCATGATGGTGGCGAGCAAATAACCTTCACCGGAAACTTTTTCGGCCTGCTCCGGCAACATTACGTACTTCGCGAGTGGCAGGATCACGTAATCCACGCGCGCATCCATGAAATTCTTGAAGAATATTTTCTTGCTGCCCTTCTGCTCGTGCACGCGCGGGTCGTTGGGTAAATTATCGGCGACCGCCTGATATCCATGGCGCAGATCGCCTCCACGGTAAGGCGCGTCCATCACTTCCATGGGAGTTTCAAGACCATGTTTCGAAGGACGATCTTCGGCAGCCAAAGGTAATGCGTCCTGAATGTCGCCGACATATTTCTTGAACATATCGAGCTTCTTGCTTTCTTCCTCGTTGCGGACTAATACGGAAGTGCCATAAGAAGTTTTCACGCCCATCAGATCGTCTAAATACGTTTCATAGGGAGCGAAGATGATGTCAAACTTTGGGTCCTTCAAATCAAGCCATGCCAAGTCGCTTTGAAAGTAGTCGTCGCTCAACAGAGCATCAGCACGCATGCGCAGAAACTTCGCGAAGGCCGGATCGTCGCTTAAAGCAGCAGCGTCTCGCAGGTCTTTGGCGGCAGGCTCGAGAAATTCTTTGAACTCGACGTGGTATGGTACGCCACTCAGCCATTGCGCACTCGACGAATCCCCATGCTGTTGCACGATCGTCTGGCCGCTGTAAATTTCCACTTTCTTTTCTGGATGCTGTTTTACATACTGCTCGATCTGCTCACGCGTCACACCCTGTGGATAGAATCCGCGCCCCGATGGCATGGGATCAGTCCCGACGAACGGCTTATTTTCGTCGATCAAATCAAAGCGCGACCCATTAATGCGTAAATAACGGCGCAGCTGAATGTCTTTCGGATCTTTGCTGCCTTCGAGTGACAGATACAACTTCAGCCCTTCGGGATCGCTCTGCCGCCAATAGATGTCTTCAAGTTGCCGCGAAGCATCCACCAACTTCTGCACCAGCGCTTTTTCACGCGCGCTCAAACCCTCGGCATGAAATGGCATGGACACAGTTTTAAAGCGCGCCAATTTCTGTGCGAGATCGGGAGCAACATTGAGATTCGCGGATACAGCCGACTTCGTCGAAGAACCGCTTGTTTTATTTGTTTGCGCTGAAGTTGTCGAAAACATAAAGAGTAGCGCGAGAATGGAAGCAAAAACAGGAAGAGCCTTCATAAGGCCAAAATTCTAGCACCGATGAAGGCTCATTCGCTGGATTGCTCATTGCCAGCTCATTGCCCAATGATGAATGGCAAAACCCGGCAATGCTTACTGCACAGAAGACATGGCACAGTATTGATCGAAAACGCGCTTGAGCTCGTTCGCAATATCCATTGCTTCCCGATGCTCAATGTCGCTGCGTTGAATCATGTGCACCAGCTTGCCGTCGCGGAACAGGGCGATGGACGGAGAACTGGGCGGATATCCGGTGAAATATCCGCGGGCGCGTTCCGTAGCTTCGACATCCTGGCCGGCAAACACTGTATACATTTTTTGCGGACGATTTGTATTCTGCAACGCCGCGCGAATCGCAGGGCGCATACGGCCGGCAGCGCATCCACAAATGGAATTCACTACCACCATGGCCGTACCTGTTGGATCTTGCACCAGGACGCGATCCACATCCTGCGAAGTTCGCAGTTCCTGAATCCCTAACCGGGTTAATTCTTCGCGCATCGGCACTAACATGATCTCTGGGTACATTCGACTCCTCGAGAGTTTGAAATAGGTATAAGAACTTAAGGTTCCATGCTTAATTACAGCGTATCAGGAAGCATGGCATCGTTTTACATTTTACGCAAATACCCCATATTTTTCCAGCAAAAACCAATACACAACCCTACTTACCAGGCCATACACGACCAAATTCAGAAGGTTACAGCGTCGCACCCATTGTGACCACTCGATGGAACGCATAGCCTGACAAAGTGCAGAACGCTCGCAGAACGAATTCGATAAGTAAGCAATCCAGCTCTGCTTCGCAGGCAAGGCAGGATGCAAGCCGCCCGTCACCGAGGGCAGTATCAGTGTCAAAGTCCCCCACGCTGCTCTGGATTGACGATTACGAACCGGGACTCATCATGTACAAAACCATGTATGAAAACCTCGGATACAACGTCCACACTGCCTCACGAGGAAACGAAGGCCTGGAAATTCTAGCTTCCCGTTCCGCGGATGCAGTGATCGTTGATTATGAAATGCCTGAGATGGATGGTGGAGCTGTCACCGAGTCCATCAAAAAACGCTGGCCGGGGATGCCTGTAATTATGTTTTCAGGGAGCGCTATCGTTCCCTCTCACGTTACAAATCTCGTGGATGCTTTTTGCGATAAAGCCGGCCGTAGAGAAGAACTGCAAATGACGATTCAAAATGTGTTGCAGAAAAAACAAAACCTTCGACCTCACCTCGTCTAGTGCACCAGCCCGGCCCGCTGGTGGCTGCATTGTCTTGAAACGGCTGCTGTAGGAACTTCTAAAGGAGAAACCGATCATGAAAAAATTGATGCTTCCTTTCGCCACAATCGTGCTGTTTAGTGTGGCTACATTTGCGCAAACCTCAACGACCGATCAAAGCCCAACGCAAGGTACGCAGAGCGCATCTCCCACCATGCAG
>DASXCC010000251.1:0-7012 GCA_036491415.1 Terriglobales bacterium
CCTGCGCCAGCGGAATCCTTCTTTTGTGTTCTCCACCAGAATGCCCGCCACTGTGAGTTCAGCGCGAAGAGAGTCCGAAATTTTAAAGTCGCGGGCGCGGCGGGCTGCTTCCATTTCGCTCAGTTTCTGATTCACTTGCTCATCGGAAAGCTCGCCGGACTGCACCGCGCCTTCCAATTCTTTGGTGATGTCGTTTTCTCTGCCCGCTTCTTTCGCCCAATCGAAAACGGATTTCATCAACGCAGCATCATCATCGCGAAGCACATCGAAGACGACATCGAATTCTTTCAGGGTATTCAACAGAGCAGGAAGGTCTTCTTGACTGACGTGCCCGGAATCCATGGCTGCATTCGCGCCTCGAACCATATCAAAGAGCGCTGCCTGGGCTTGCGCGGTGTTCAAGTCGTCATCCATCGCGGCGCGTAGCCGTTCACCGCTGGTTTGCGCGAGCTTCGTCATATCTCCTGCGGCGCCAGCGGGAAATTGTGTGTTCGTCAGGCGCCAGCGGAAATTCCGCAGACGTTCTACGGATATTGCAGCCGCCTGCAGTCCATCGAAAGTAAAATTCAGCTGATTGCGATAGGGAACTGATGAAAGTAAGAATCGAATCGACGAAGGCTTGTGCCCTTTGAGTACGAGGTCGCGCAGGGTATAGAAATTCCCCAGGCTCTTGGACATCTTCTCGCCTTCAATCAAAAGAAATCGCGCATGAAACCAGAACTGGGCAAAAGTCTTTCCCGTCATCGATTCCGATTGCGCAATTTCGTTTTCGTGGTGCGGGAAAATTAAATCCTCCCCACCGGCGTGCAGATCAAAACTCTCCCCCAGCATGTTGATGGACATGACCGAACATTCCAGGTGCCATCCCGGCCGGCCTTTACCAATCGGGGTTTCCCACGAGGCCTCTTCAGGCTTGGCGGCCTTCCAAAGAGCAAAGTCGCGCGCGTTATCTTTTTCGTATTCATCCACATCCACGCGTGCTCCATCTTCAATTCCCGCAAAATCTTTTTTGGAGAGCTTTCCGTATCCGGCAAACTTCGAGATCGGGAAATACCAGCTGCCATCCTCTGTACGGTACGCAAATCCTTTGTCTTTCAATTTCGCGACGAAGTCAGCCATCTGCAAAATATAGTCAGTCGCGTGAACAAGCTCAGGCTGCTCCACGTGCAAAGCCTTCAGATCTTCCAGAAAAGCCGTTTCGTACTTCGCGGTGTACTCTTTCACGCTTACGTGGTCGCGCGCGGAATTGCGAATGATCTTGTCGTCCACGTCCGTGATATTCATGACGTGGCGAACTTTGTAGCCGCTGTGCGCGAGCCAGCGATGCAGGATGTCTACGGCAACAAAAGTTCGGAAATTGCCGATATGGCCGTAGTCATACACGGTGGGGCCGCAGGCATACATGCGGACTTCGCCCTGCTGCAAGGTGCGAAAATCCTCGATTCGCCCGGACAGTGTGTTGTAAATGCGTAAAGCCATAGTCGAAGGAAAAAGGCAGAATTTTCATTCTAGGGGCGAGGGAGAAAATGGGTCAAATTTTTCGCGCCAGATGGTTAACGGGCTGAAGCAGATTTGGAACCGGAACCCGAATGCAGCATGCGCAGGCGATGTCCAACAATGAACGTATAGTGCACGCCGGAAATGATAGTGAAAGCAAATACAGCGCGAAGAAATGTTAAGCGCATAATCCAAACCCATCGCACGGGATGCACCTGCAGCAGCATGACAAAAAACACCGCTGCTACCTGCGCGAAAGTATTCGCTTTTCCAAAAATGCTGGGGCTGAAATCTCGCAGACCGGCAATTGTGTACAGGACCGCACTGGCGGCAAGAATCGACGCGTCCCGGCTGAAAACCAATACCGTAAATTTCCACGGAATTTTGTGCAGGATGGAAAGCACCAGGAACACTGTACTCAATAGAAGTTTGTCGGCAATTGGGTCCAGATATTGCCCTAATGTGGTTTGCTGGTGTAGTTTGCGTGCCAGCAGACCGTCCAGTCCATCACTGAATCCAGCGAGAACGAAGAGAACCAGCGCCCAGTTGTAATGTCCGGCAACAAGATGAATGACGATGAAAGGCAAAAAAATCATCCGCAGCAAGGTCAGCTGATTGGGCGCGCTAAAAATTTGCGAGGCTTTCACTCAGGGGCCTCGCCGGGATGAAGATGATTTGCGCCATGCGCGCTAAGTACGGAGGTTGGAGTCAACCCGGTTTTACTTGTGAAACGCTGGGAGAGTGAAGGGATGCTGCCATCGGGCAAATCCAGTTCGATCCGCTCCACGCGATGCATTGGAAAAAAAACTACGCTGGCGGTAAATGCTTCGCCTTCTTTCACCATGGTGACGAGGTCCTCAAACGATGCGATTTCCACGCCGCATAAGCTCAGGCCTTCAGGAGCAAGCGATAAAATCGCGCCCCAGAATTTTTCCCGCGGATTGCCCAGCGTGGCAACTACCATTGTTCCAGGATGAAAAGGGTTCGCTGCTCCAGGAGGACGGCTCCCGGGCTGGGGAATTCCTTGCATAGGACGATTGTCGCTGTGCAGCAGGGACTTTTGCAAGCCGTACAGGCGATATGTTTATGTTGAAGATGACGGAGAGAATCGCAGAGAATAAGGATGGGATGGTAAGCTTAACCAATAGAACGCATCGCGGGAAGCAAGCCTGCATGCAGTTCTAGCTGCACGACAGCGTCATTCAGCCTAAACGAAATATTCGCGGGAGATTCCTATGTCCATTCGGCCCGTAAAGCGTTTGATCGAATCCAAACCCACTCTTGAAGGCGCGGGAGTGCACTTGCGCCGCGCGTTTGGATTTGGAAACACCAAGGATTTTGACCCTTTCCTCCTGCTGGATGATTTCCGCAACGATGTTCCCGAGGATTATCTCGCTGGCTTTCCCTGGCATCCGCATCGCGGCATCGAGACCATCACGTATGTTCTTGCCGGGAATGTCGAACACGGTGACAGCATGGGCAATCGCGGAGTGATTTCCAGCGGCGACGTGCAATGGATGACTGCGGGTAGCGGCATTATTCACCAGGAGATGCCCCGCGGCGATAGCGCTGGCCGCATGCATGGATTCCAACTGTGGGCGAACCTCCCTTCGTCTTTAAAAATGACCGCGCCTCGTTATCAGGAAGTGAAATCGCTCGATATCCCGAATATTATGGACGATGACGGCACGCATGTGCGCGTCGTTTGCGGAAACTTCTGGGGCAAGAGAGGGCCGGTGGATGGCATCGCAGCCGATCCAATCTATCTGGACATTTCGGTTTCTCCGGGGAAACGAAAATCGCTGCCCGTCGAAACGACGCGTCATGCCTTTGCCTATGTTTTCGCGGGTTCGGGAAAATTTTGCAACGCCTCTGAACCTCTTGCTGTACCAACCGAAGGAGTGAAGTGGCTGGAAACTACGCCTCCTATCGCAGCCGACAATCGTTCTTTAATTCTTTTTGATCGCGGGGATGAAGTTGTGGTCCAGGCCGGCGACGAAGGAATTCGATTTCTGCTGGTCTCCGGCAAACCGCTCGAAGAGCCGGTAGCATGGTATGGTCCGATCGTGATGAACACCCAGGAACAGTTGCAGCAGGCATTTACGGAATTAGAAAAAGGAACGTTTTTGAAGAAGGAGTAAATGCGGCATTGTTCTTCAGACGCAAAATCCTTGGGTATCAGATGCGGAGCACCCCACGGGGCCGTTATAATAGAAAAAGTCTTCAATCAGGTTGGTTCTTCCCGTTGGCCCAGATAGGCGCGTAGCTCAGTTGGTTAGAGCGCTACCTTGACACGGTAGAGGTCAGGAGTTCGAGTCTCCTCGTGCCTACCATTTCTTTCAATGGTTTAGCAGTAAGTAGTCGAAAATATCAACCCACAATCCAGCCCACACCCGCAGCTATTGCACCGTCTGCGTGTTCATGCCGAGCGCCACAAGGAATTCTCCCTGTGCTGCCCTTGTTTCTTCGCTGTCTTCCTGCGTGTATAGATCCAGCGTCGTCTGAATGCGTGAATGACGCAGGATGCTTTGGACTGTCTTCGGATCAACTTTGGCCTTGTTCACCAGCCAGTTGCTAAGTGAATGTCGCAGGTTATGTAACCCGAACCGTTGGCCGCGCTCAATTGGTATTCCGACCGCAATGGCTGCCGCACGTAGATGATCGGCAACGAATGCGGATTCCGAAAGTGGCACCCGGCCTTTTGCCTTGAGCGAGGGAAAAACGAAATCTGTTGCTTTCGCGTAAGGCGTGGCTTGGTGCCATGCACGTAGATGCACAGCGAGCAGAGGATGCAGCGGGACGTAGCCATCCGATGCATCAGTTTTGGTTTCACCGTCTTTACCCTTCGACCAACGTTTTGAAATGCGAATCCTTTCTTCATCCCAGCGTATGTCTGACCAGCGCAACGCCAGAATTTCCGATGCGCGCAAGGCTGTAGCAGCGCAGGTTAGCACGATCGTGTGATGAAGAATGTTGACGAGCAATTTCAAAATGTTAAGTGTTTGAACGGGAGTCATGACGATGGCACGGTAGTTCGACTGGGCGCGCGTCTGAACATGCTCAACGGGGTTCTTGGAGACAAGTTCATGTACCATACCGACCTTGTATATGCGGCTTAGAACGCCCCGCATTTTCGCAATTGTCGGCCACGCGAGCTGTTCTTCCGTGTGAAGCATCTTCAGCCAGCGCTGTAGGTCGAGCGGCTTAACGTCCTCGGCAATTTCAGTTCCCCATCGGGGTATGAAATAGTCGTAGACGATGTGGTGCATATTAGCCGTGGAGTTTTCCGATTTTGGGCGCACGGCATCCGGACCAAAATCGGCTTTCAAGTAATGCTCCGCAAGATAGGAAAATAAAATCCGGCCGGTAGCAGGGGCTTCGTTAATGCGTATCCCCAAACCGAGCCGATCTACCTCGCGCCAAGCGTCTTTGTCCTTTGGGAATTTCCCGACAAGTCCGACTGGCAGGGTGTGCTCGACCCTCTTTCCGCCCGCATTTGTCACCCGGTATCGTAGCACCCAGGTCTCTCCTTCTTTGCGGCGTACTTTCTTAAGTGATCCTCGCTGATAAGCCATAGTCCCTCTTTTCAGCGGGGACTGCCGCAGACAGGATCGCACAGAAGTTGCTTTTCGTGAATCATTGCTCTTTCCTACCAACGCCCTTTGCAAGTTCAGACAAGCGGAATACCCAAATTTTGCGTTGTTTACCCGTACCAAGCGAATACGCTCCCAAAATCCCCCTTCTCGCAAGCTCGAGGACGTAGCGCCGCTTTACTGATAGGAACTTTGCTGCAACATCGGCGGACACAAATGGTTCAATTGTCGTCTGCACAGATGACATGGTTCACCTTCTGACATTTCAGCATGTGCTTTAGTTGTTTCTTGCTTATTGATCTTGTCTAAAGGGAAAAATGTCGACAATAGCCACTAAGGCGTGCGCGAGTTCAAATGACGTTTGAATCAGTATTAACGCGGGATGGCATTGGAGAATTTTTACTCGCGAATTGCGAGTTGTGCGAGTTAATTCGTTCCGAAATCTGCTGGAATTCTTTGGGTAGGTATTTGTTTAATGCAACTGCGAATTCGGCTTCGCTATAGTCCTTCATTTGAACTTTGGCACGACTTTTCTCATCCTGAATCTTTTTTCTCCAGGGTTGCCCTTCTTTGTATGCTTCGCCGTAGCTTGTGTGTTCGCTACTTTTCCACCGCGGAACAATTCCATGATCGTGAAGAAATGAACAGTAACGAAGCCCCTCATATCCCATTTTGATAGCCGCAAGCATTACAGTATCGGGTTTAGTGAGTTTCTTATTTCTCGGTCCACGAATTTGCTTATTTAACGGATTATTAAACTTTTTTAGAAGATCATCTAGTTTCGTTGCGATCGACGACAGAGTAGGATGTTCAGTCTCAACGCGAGGCTGACTATCCATTTTGTCTGGCATGCTATTCAAGTTCCCGCCCAGCACCAAAGCCAGAAGGCAGTCTTTGTCGATAACTCCTTTTGCCAATGACTCAGCGTTACTCTGGATCAGTTCTTTGAGAACCTGGGCGATGGCTTGACCGTGGCGTTTGTGCAGATCGATAAGCTGTTGTGCAGCTTCGCTCTTCTTTTGATCGAAACGCACGGCACGACTGATTTCTGCATTAAAAATAGCCGCTAAATCCGAATCTGAACGCCGGTCAAGCTCAAGAGCGTGCCGCGTATAGTCAATGGCCATGTTCCTTTCATAGCCTTCTTTGCGCGGTCCCAAAAATACGTCCGAGGCATAGTCAGTATCTGAATCAAATTTTTCAAGACCAGCAGCCAGAACGGCAAACCTCCTGTCGATGCATTGGCTGCAAGTACCACAATGACGCTGGTCCTTCTTTGAAAAGATTAAGTGGGAACACGAACAGGTGCAGGCAATAAGGCGGGCCGCTCGATGGATAACCATCGTCTCAGTTACTTCTGTTTTGGTTTTGAAAAGGTAGGGGTTATCAATAGCAAAAGAGCGATCGAGAACTTTGCTACAGAATTCCTGCAAAAGTTGTAAGGTAATTGGGTGAGTAGTACGCGATGCGCGAGTCCGAAGTGCCTCACCCGCCACGGGAAGATTCAAACTAACAACACCATTCTCATAGAATCGGACTCCCCCAGCCTGCACCAGTTCAGCAGCGATCGTGCCGACAGCGGTAAAAAGGAATGAGCGAGTCCGCTGGGTTGACTCGCGCCTGAATTCTCCAACTTTATTGACCCAGACCGGTAAGTGAATTAACTTGCCGGGAAACATTTGATCTAACTCGCCGAATAATTTTTGCTGCCGTGAGTCCAAAGTGCTTGCCGATCGATGACTGACGAGTAAGAGCGGTTTTTCTTTTCTCGCGGATTCAACAGCACCTGCCAGTGAATCAAGACCGCCTGAAAACATGACAACCCGTTCTGGCTTGTGAAAAGACCACTTTTTAGCTTCTCCAAATTCGATATATTCCTGCAATCCTCGGGCGTCAGAGTTCAGCGGCACAAAGGCAAAGAT
>DASXCC010000252.1:0-36875 GCA_036491415.1 Terriglobales bacterium
ATTCACCAGCGTTCCACGATTGCGTTCCTCTTCGGTAGCGCCCGCTCCGGCATGGACCATCATTCCCGCAGGTTTGTTTACCGCGACAAGGTCGTCGTCTTCATAGACGAGATCAAGCGGAATGTCCTCGGCAATGGCTCGCAGAGGCGCGGCCTGGACGGCACCGAGGATCGCGATTTTCTCGTCTCCCCGCAGCCGATAGGAAGGCTTCACCGCGGCCTCATTCACCAGGGCTTTCTGTTCAGCAATCAACTGCTGCACCCGCGCCCGGCTTGTCTCCGTAAGATGCAAGGCAAGAAATTGATCCAGACGCTTGCCGGCATCTTCGGGAGCGGCGTGCAGGGTGATTGGGAAAGAGTCGGGCATCGTTCCTAAACTTCAGGGTTATTAAACATCTAGCATTCAATCACAAATACCCGGCACTCACCCGCAGGGGACGGCCCGCGGAATCGAAGGTTTACCTTGTGGTTGCTGTGTGCTGCCTGACACATTCGTCTTCCCGCGGACACATTTTCGCTCTTACACTGCCAACTAACTCCTTCTATATCAATATCTTATGATTGGTTGCCATCCTGCATTTCTCTCCAGCGTAGTTCGATTCACTCGGAGGATGACAATGCAATTATTCATGACATTACTGGCGATGATCGCAGGAATGGCCTTCTCGCTGGCCATCGCAATTTTTGTCGAAGAACTGGTCTTCGGCAAGGTCTTCGGATTCATGACCAAGCATATGGTGCAGCAGCCCGCGCAGACGAAATCGGTCTAGGCCGTTAAGTAGTGATCGTTAAATACGGATCGTTATGTGGGGGTCGTATAAGCGGTATACGTATTAAGTGCAGCGTAGTGATGGTCTAAGAGGAGAGGCTTATGTTGTTCCTGAAATATATCCTGATGTGGGGCGGCGTGGGAATGATCGTGACTGCGCTAGGCATGCTGGCACACGATCTTTACCTCGAGGTCGATTACAAGCAAGCCATCGCCGCCGGAGGCCCGGGACCTTTCCCCGCCGAACCCACCATTCGCTGGCGCGTAGGAGCATCCCTCGGGCTATTGGCCTGGGGCCCAATTCTTCTGGCGCTGGGCATTGTGGTTGTACCCAGTGGCATGGCAGGAGTTCGAGTGAGTGAAACCAGCGGCACTTTGGCGGGAACACTTTATCCGGGCGCGCACTTCGTTACGCCGCTGGAAAGAAAACGTCGTGCTCTTCGACACTCGCGACCAGCTTTTCACCACCGGCCAGTTGGAAGATGGAAAAGCGCTGTCGGATAAATCAAAGATCGAGCCGCTGAACGTGCAGGCGAAAGAAGGTCTAACTCTGGGGCTGGCTATCACCGTGCGTTACCGGCTGGATCCCGCACATCTCGACTACATCCAAAGCAATCTCCCGCAGCCAGTAGAAAAAGAAATTGTGCCTTCCGTGGTGGCCAGTGTTTGGCGTGAACTGGTCCCCAACTACACCGTCTGCGATGTCTTCGCCGCCAAGCGCGAGGAGGTCCGCAAGCGTGCCTCGGATGAAATCACTCAGAAATTAGCTGCGGACGGGATCATTGTGAAAGAGGTCATGCTGCGCGACATTCAATTGCCTCCGCAATACGCGGAAGGTCTGGAGAGCTTGCTGCTCAAAGAGCAGGAAAACGACCGTATGGGCGTCGAGACGGAGTTGAAAGCGAAAAATGTGAAGATCGCTGAGCTTGAAGCAGAAGCGTCGAAAGCGCGACAAGTAAAGCAGGCCGAAGGAGAGGCGCAGGTAAGAGTTCTGGAGGCAAAAGGCGAAGCCGATGCTATGCAGTACACGCTTCCCCTGAAACAGAAACAAATTGAACAGTCGAAACTGGAAGCCGAAGCGCGCAAAGAAGCCACCGTGCAGAACGCTGAAGCCATGGCGCAGGCCAAGGTGATCGACAGCAAAGCGGAGATGGAACGCCGCAAAATGCTGGCGGAGGCTGAAGCCGACCGTATCCGCGTAACGGCCGCAGCGGATGCCGTGCGCATGAAGGGCGAAGGCGAGATCCTGAAACAGAATCCGTTGCTGATTAATAAGATCGTAGCTGAACGTCTGTCAGACAAACTTCAGATCATGATGGTGCCCTCGGACGGAAAATTCTTCTTTGCCAATGACGTGTTGCACAGCATGAGTATGGCAAACCATGCCAACCAGTCTGACGAAGCCAGCGAACCAGCGGAGCAGAAGTAAAAGGAAGCAGGCCTGGCGCGAACCTGGCTTGCTTCCTGCGGTCATAGTTTTTGCGGATGTTGGTGTCTATATTGAGTGAATCCGGCGAGGCAACACATGCGCGGAAAAATCAGGACGACGGTTTATAATTCGCGCAATCCCCGAATGACTTCTTACTCAACTCGCAGCTGGATTTTGAGCCTCGCCTTGCTGATTACTTCCTGCTGCGCAAACGGGCAAACCCCAAATTGGCACGAGCCGGAACAGCAGTTGGCCGGAAAAATATCTGCTGTGATTGGGCCCGGCGCGATTTCCGTGGATTTCGCCAACCATTCTTCGCTCAGCCGATCCCAAAGTGAAGAAATTCACCGCGCGCTTTTGCAGGAGCTCTCCATTTTAGGATTGCGCACCGTGAGCGAGGATGCGGCTGCCGCGACGGTGCAGATCACGCTTTCCGAAAACCTGAGCGACGATGTTTGGGTTGCGAATATTCTTCAGGGGAAAAATGAACCTGCAGTCGTGATGGTTTCGTTCCCGCGTACAGCGGTGTCCGGTTCCGCGCGTCCAGCTTCCACCGTCACTCTTCATAAGACGCTTCTTTGGTCGCAACCCGACCGCATCCTCGATGCGGCTCTCATCAACAGCAATCCGCAAAATCTTTTAATTCTCGACGCCAACGGCGTCAGCATTTATCAGATGCAGAGCGGACATTGGCAAATGGTGCAGGCTCTACCGATTGCCCATGCGCGCCCATGGCCGCGCGACCTGCGGGGAAGACTGATGTTACGCAAGGACCATCTTTTTGATGCTTATCTTCCCGGCGTTTTCTGCAAGAGCGCGAACGGCGCCTCACTCGCGCTGAATTGCCGCCCTAGCGACGATCCCTGGCCTTTGGGTTCTGGCGACAGCAATCAATATGCATTCTTCGCCCCGACGCGAAACTTTTTCACTGGCGCTCTCACGCCGGGCGTTGGCAAGCAGACATCGGCTCCCGCGTTCTTCTCCGCCGCTCCTTTGCAGCGAGACCGCTACACGCTTTGGTTGTTTGCGGCGACCGACGGATCGCTGCACTTGCTCGACGGATTCACCGATCAAAGCGCGCAAGCCGATTGGGGCAGCGACATCGCCACCGTGCACAGTTCATGCGGTTCGGGATGGCAAGTGCTGACCACATCAAAAAACAGCGCTGACAACGACACGATTCGGATTTTCGAAATTCCCGACCGCGAGCCGTCCTTGGTTGGCCAGCCTTCAGAATTTCACGGGAACATTACGGCATTGTGGACACAAAGCGACGGGAACAGCGCGGTCGCAATTTTGCAAAATTCCGGGAACGGAGCGTATGAAGCCTATCAGATCACTTTGGCTTGCGATTAGCCTCGTCCTCTTGATCACATCGGCGCAGGCGGAAACGCGTCCGCATTATGGCGGCGCTTTACGCGTGGCCATCGCCGAGCCGCTTTCTTCTCTTGATCCGGCAGATGCTTCTAATATTTCCGGCGAAACGGCCATTCATAAGATTGCGTCTTTGTTGTTCGATACTCTCACCACGCTCGACCGCCGTGGCGAACCCCAGCCTGCATTAGCTACATCGTGGAAATCCGATTTCAATTCGCAACGCTGGGAATTACAACTGCGCGCGGGTGTGAAGTTTTCTGATGGCACTGCCCTAACGGCGGATTCCGTCGCCGCTTCGCTTCGCGTTGCGAATCCGCATTGGAATGTTTCCGCGGCGGGGGATTCTGTGGTGATCGAGAGCGATACGCCTGACGCTTCGCTCCCCGCGGAGTTAGCGCTCCTGCAAAATAGCATTGCGCTGCGTACAGGAGGAAGGCTTGCCGGTACGGGACCTTTTATCGTGACGCAATGGGACGCCAACAAAAATCTGACCCTTGCCGCGCGCGAGGATGATTGGGCTGGCCGTCCGTTTATCGATTCGCTGGAAATTTCCATCGCACGATTGCCGCGCGATGAGATGCTTTCGCTGGATCTTGGCAAAGTCGATGTGATCGAAGCTGCGGCGGAGCAGATGGTTCGTACCGCATCCACCGTTACATCCGCGCCCGATCAATTGTTAGCTCTTATGTTCATGCGGAACGCGCAGTCTCCGGAGGAAATGCGCTTGCGTCAGGCGCTGAGTTCCGCCATTGATCGCAATTCTCTGAATGGAGTTGTACTGCAAGGAACAGGCGAACCCGCCGGTAGTCTTCTTCCCAATTGGATGACCGGCTACGGTTTTTTATTCTCATCATCCTTCAATCTCGATCATGCGCGGCAGACGCGAGCGGGAGCCAATCAGGCCTCGTCGTGGAAAATTGGCTACGACATGAATGATCCAATTGCCCGGGTAGTCTCCGAGCGTATCGCCCTGAACGCGCAGGATGCGGGACTGAATATCCAACCGGCAACCACCGGAGTTGCGGACATAAAACTGGTGCGCATATCTCTGATTTCGAGCAATGCGAACATTGCCTTGACTCAGCTCGCCACGCGGTTACAACTTCCTCCACCCAGCTTTCATGGCGATTCAGCAGAGAGTTTATATTCTGCGGAGAGCGCTCTGTTGCAGTCGCAACGCGTAATTCCCCTGCTCCATTTGCGTACAGCAGTAGTTTTAGATAAGAACGTTCACGGCTGGAATGAAAATCAGGACGGCAACTGGGACCTGCCCAATGTCTGGTTGAGCATGGAGAAAAATAAACCGTGAGCTTCCGCCGCAAATTGCTGGCCGTATTTGCGCTCACCGTGTTCATTTCGGTCGCAACGGTCGCACTCATTGTCTCCGCGCTCGCCCGGCAAGCGTTTGAAAAATCCGAGGAAGACCGCACGGCAACGCTGGTGGCCCAGTTTCAGCGGGAATTCAACCAGCGGGGAAAAGAAATCACTCATCGCGTGGAAGCCATCGCCTCCAGCGATGCGGCCACGCGCATTGCCTTCTCTTTTAATAGCAATGGGAAAGACTATGCTCCGTTTTTAGGCGAAGCGCGGTACATTGCCGAAAGTCAGCAACTGGACTTTCTGGAATTTGTGGATGCTCAGGGAACGATCATCTCCTCGGCGCAGTGGCCGGCGAAGTATGGTTATGCCGACAAGTCGCTGCCTCTTTCGCAACCTCCGCCAGACGCATTCCTAAAAAAAGAAGATCTCCCGGATAGCGAAGCGCTGGGGCTGTTTTCGATTGCCAAGGTCAACGCGGGCGATAGCTCCATTTACGTAATCGGGGGGTCGCGTTTGGACAAAGAATTTATTGCCGGGCTCGAATTACCTGTGGGCATGCGCGCGATGTTCTACGAAAATTTCAGGGCCGGATTTTCGCCGCAAGCGCTGATCGATCCATCTGGCACATTAAAAGATCCCCAGAGAATTGCCGGTTTCATTCAGGATGTCTTACAACAAAAATCAGAATCCACCACACTGATTCATTGGTCAGAAAACGCCGCTGACGATGAAGCACTGCATGCAATTCCATTGAGCGATCCAGACCATCAGGTCGTCGGAATCTTACTTGTCGGGAGTTCGCGCGGGCAATATGTGGAATTGCGCCAGCACATACGCTCCGCAACTCTTTTTGCGGGCGGCGCTGGATTATTGCTTGCAATTCTATTAAGCGGGTGGGCGGCGACGCGGGTCACAAAACCAGTGGAACAACTCGCTCACGCCGCTCGCGAAGTAGCCGCGGGAAATTGGGACACTCAGGTGAATGTGGGTTCGACCGATGAAATCGCCGAATTGGCGGAATCATTCAATCATATGACGCAAGAGCTGCTCGCCCAGCGGGAAAATCTGGTGCGGGCGGAGAGAATTGCTGCCTGGAAAGAACTGGCGCGGCGTTTGGCGCATGAATTAAAGAATCCCCTGTTTCCACTGCAATTAACGGTAGAAAATCTCATTCGCGCTCGCGAGCAAAGTCCCGAGTTGTTTGAAGAAATTTTCCACGAGAGCGCGACAACGTTACTGACGGAAATCACGAATCTTAAATCCATCATCTCCCGCTTTAGTGATTTCTCAAAAATGCCCCAGCCGCAGTTCCAACTTGTGCAAATCAACGACCTGCTGCGCGATGTGGTGAAGCTGTTCCAGGCACAATTCCAGGCTCCCGGCAAGGGCCCGATTCAATGCACACTAAAATTGTCCGACGCAGGCCAGGTGGCTGCCGACCCCGAACTTCTGCACCGGGCTTTTTCCAACCTGGTGTTGAATACGGTCGAAGCCATGCCACAAGGCGGCAATCTCACGCTGCTCACTCGACCGCAAGAAAATAGTGTGATCATCGAAATTCAGGACACGGGCAAAGGGCTTTCGCAAGAAGAATGTAAACGCCTGTTCACGCCTTACTACACCAGCAAAACGCATGGAACGGGACTCGGACTCGCGATTGTGCAATCGGTCATCAATGATCATGGCGGAACGATTCGCGTGCAAAGCGAACTGGAACAAGGCACAACATTCACGATTACTCTGCCGAGAAATTTAGATAAGCTTCAAGGTGACGCGAAGATGACCACGCATAAGGAGCCACGATGAAAGCGCATTTACTGATTGTGGATGATGAAGCGAACACGCTCGCTTCCTTATCTCGGGCTTTCCGGCTGGCGAACTATGAAGTTACTGTCGCGGACAATGCCGACCGCGCGTTGCAGCTCATCAAGTCCCAGAATTTCGACCTGGTTTTTTCCGATGTAGTCATGCCGGGAAAAACCGGATTGGCATTGCTGGAAGAACTTCGCGCGCAGAATATCGCAATCCCTGTAGTCATGATGTCAGGACAGGCGGACATTGAAAAAGCCGTTAAAGCCACCAAGCTCGGAGCGCTCGATTTTCTTGAAAAACCGATTTCTTCCGAAAAGCTATTACTCACCGTCGAGAACGCACTCAAGCTGCAACGCCTCGAATCCGAAAATCGCCAGCTGAAGCAGCGCTTGGGCAAACATGAAATTGTCTGGGCCGGCGATGCTATGAAAAAAATCATGGCGCAGCTCGACCGCGTTGCCGCCAGCGACACGCGAGTTTGCATTCTCGGCGAAACAGGCACGGGAAAAGAACTGATCGCGCGGACGCTCCACGAAAAAAGTCAGCGCGCGGCTGGGCCCTTCGTCGCGCTCAATTGTGCGGCGGTACCCGCGGAACTGATCGAATCAGAATTATTCGGCCACGAAAAAGGATCGTTTACCGGGGCTGCGGGAAGGCATGTCGGCAAATTCGAGCAGGCTGAGCGCGGAACAATTTTTCTCGACGAAATCGGCGATATGCCACTGGCCATGCAGGCAAAACTTCTACGCGTACTAGAAGAAAATGAAGTGGAGCGAATCGGTGGAGACAAGCCGGTTCCCGTGGATGTGCGCGTGATCGTCGCGACTCACCGCAATTTGGAAACGCTTGTAAGAGAAGGAAAGTTCCGGCAGGACTTATTTCATCGTGTGTACGTTTTCCCGGTGGTGCTGCCTCCTCTGCGGGAACGCCGCGAGGATATTCCTGTGCTCATCGATCATTTCACGAAACAAATTTGCAATCAGAATAATTGGAAGGTGATTCCTTGCGATCCGGCTGCCGTGAAAACGCTTCAGGCTTATGCGTGGCCGGGAAATATTCGCGAACTGCGCAATATAGTGGAGCGTCTTTTGCTTTTATCCACGGGGGACAGCATCACCGTCGAAGTCGTACAAAGCGCTCTGCCGCAAACCTCGTCGGGCAACTCCGCCGGGGTAATCGACATTTCAGGGCCGCTCGCCGATCGCGTGCAGAACTTCGAACGCGAAACGATTCTCGCGGAACTCAAGAATCAGAACTACCACATCACCAATACCGCCAAGGCGCTGGGGTTGGAACGCAGCCATCTCTACAAAAAAGCTGAGCAGCTTGGAATTGATATCCAGAAGAACCGGCGTGGTGAAGACAACTAAGCCGGTAGTACGCGCAAGCTAATGTCTACGGCCTGCACAGAGTGCGTAAGCGCCCCTACCGAAATGAAATCCACGCCAGTTTCAGCATAGGCGCGAACATTTTCGAGCGTGATTCCGCCAGAACATTCGAGGGGAATGCGCCGGTTTTGGCCGGAGCAGAAATCAACCGCCTTCTTCACGTCTTCGACGGCCATGTTATCGAGCAGAATCGCTTCCGCACCATGCCCAATGGCTTCTTCCAATTCCTGCCAGGTGCGGACTTCAATTTCGATGGGCTGTGTGCCGCGGCGATTTTTATGTGCGCGTTCGAGTGCAGGAACAATGCCGCCCGCAAGAGCAATGTGATTATTCTTGATGAGCACGCCGTCGGATAGGTCCAACCGGTGATTTTGTCCGCCGCCGCAACGCACCGCATATTTTTCGATCGCGCGTAATCCGGGTACGGTTTTGCGGGTATCAAGAATGCGCGCTTTGGTCCCCGAAACAGCTTCCACATATTTTCGCGTCACTGTCGCGATGCCGCTCATGCGCTGCAAAAAATTCAGGATGACGCGCTCGCAGGAAAGAATGATCCGCGCATTATGCCGGATCACGGCGACGGACTGGCGTTTGTGCAGGCGAACCCCATCGAAAATTTCCGGATGCGTCGTGACTTCATAGTGACTCGTGACCGCGCCATCGAGCGCAGCGTATACATCGAGGATGCGCGCTACGCAGCCGATCCCGGCGAGAATGCAATCTTGTTTAGCAAGAATGGTGGCCGCGGCCCGCTGGTTGGAGTCAATGCAGGCGTAGCTGGTGGCATCGCGCGTGGCCCGGTCTTCGAGCAGCGCGTTCTCCAGAATGGCGGTAATGCGGCGGCTATTCCAGTCCATATTGTTGTGTACCGACAGCGGTCGCACCGCTGTGATGATATTTATTGCAACATGCTGAGCCCAACCGGACAGCCGAGGGCGGCTGTCCCTACATATTGTTCTATTTTAATTGCGACAAGCTCAATTGTGCTTTTTCACGAAGAATCTTTAGTTCTTCCGCGCGTTTACGCAATCCTTCCACCACATGCGCCGGAGCTTTGGCTAAAAATCCTTCATTGCTTAACTGACGTTGACCGTTAGCCATTTCTTTTTCCATCTTTTCCAGTTCTTTTGTCAACCGTTCTCGTTCGGCAGCGACGTCAATTTTCTTCTCGTAAACTACATGCACATCAAATCGCGCCGTGCTGCGCGTGCTGGGCAACTGGGCCAAAGACTCCTGAGAAAATGTAACACCTTCCACATTTCCCAGGCGCTCAATTGCATGCTGGTTCTGATCAATTAAAGATCGCACCCCCGCATCAGCGGTGAAAATCCGGGTGGGCACTTTTTGCTTCGGCTCAACTTTCAAGTCTGCTCTTAGATTACGAACGCTCACAATCAAATCCTGCAGAATCGCCATGTCCGTTTCCGCGGCCAGGTCAATTTGCGACTCCTGTGTTTGTGGATATGCGGCCAGCGCGATCGATTGCAGCGGAGGCTTGCCTTCGTAAATTGCATGCCAGATTTCTTCGCTGATGAACGGCATGATCGGGTGTAACATACGCAACGAAGTCTCGAACAGATAGACTAAATTCGAGCATGCGATCTTTGCGGTTTCGCCCTCGCTGTTCAGCCGCGATTTGATCAGTTCCAAATACCAGTCGCAGAATTCTCCCCAAAAGAAATCGTAGATCCGATTCGAAGCCTCGTGAAAGCGATAGGTTTGCAGCGCATCGTTCACTTCTTTCACCGTGCGGTTCAGGCGCGAAAGAATCCAGCGGTCTTCAAGCGCCTGTGGCTGAAATGTTAGCGATGGTGCAGCGCCAGCGCCGGCATAAATTCTGTCCACATTCATGAACATCAGGCGCGCGGCATTCCAAATCTTATTCGCGAAAGCGCGATAGCCTTCTGTACGGCTTTCATTAAAGGCAACATCGGTGCCCGGAGCGGCCATGGCGGCCAACGTGAAGCGAGTGGCATCCGTGCCGAAGCGCTGGATCACATCGATCGGATCGACCACGTTGCCTTTTGTCTTCGACATCTTTTGCCGGTCCGCGTCACGCACCAGCATGTGGATATAGACGTGGCGGAATGGCACGCTGTCGTTTTTGGCTTTGCCCTCGCCGGTCGCTGCTTTGATTGCCGGATCCTGCGCGTGGCCCTGCATAAAGTGGCAGCCAAACATGATCATGCGCGCGAGCCAGAAGAACAGAATATCGAATCCCGTGATCATCAACTGGTTCGGATAGAAGACTTCCAGATCACGCGTCTTCTCCGGCCAGCCTAAGGTAGTGAATGGCAGCAGGCCGGAAGAAAACCATGTATCCAGCACATCCGTGTCCTGCTTTAATTCCGTGCCGCCGCACTTCGTACACTTCGCGGGTTCCTGGCGAGCCACAATGGCTTCTTTGCAGTTTGCGCAATGCCAAGCGGGAATACGATGGCCCCACCACAACTGGCGCGAAATGCACCAATCATGAATGTTGTGCATCCAGTTCAAATAAATCGTGCGGTAATTTTCCGGAACAATGGTAATTTTGCCCGACTCAACAGCCGCCGAGGCGCGCTCGGCCATCGGCTTGATCTTGATAAACCATTGCGTGGAAAGCCGAGGCTCCACCACGGTTCCACAGCGATCGCATTTGCCGATCGACAAAGTGTGGTCTTTTTCGCCTACAAGAAAATTTCCGGCAGCCAGATCCGCCAATACGCGTTTGCGCGCCACGTATCGGTCCAACCCCGCGTATGGCCCGGCGTTGGCATTCATTACGGCATGCTCGTCCATCAAATCAATCTGCGGTAAGTTGTGGCGCAATCCAGCTTGAAAATCATTCGGATCGTGCGCGGGCGTCACCTTTACCGCTCCGGTGCCAAATTCCGGCTGCGCCAGCTCATCGGTAATGATTGGGATCTCGCGATTCATGAGCGGCAGCAAAACTTTTTTGCCGTGGAGATGCTTATAGCGCTCGTCCTTTTCATTCACGGCGATTGCCGTGTCGCCCAGCATCGTCTCCGGACGCGTCGTAGCCACGGTAATGAACTCCGGTTTATCAGCGGGCGTTCCCACCACCGGATAACGAATCTCCCATAACTTTCCGGCCACTTCTTCGTGCTTCACTTCCAGGTCGGAGATAGCCGTCTCGCAGCGCGGGCACCAGTTCACGATGTACTTGGCGCGATAGATCAGTCCTTCTTCATACAGGCGAACAAATACTTCGCGCACCGCGCGCGAAAGATTTTCGTCCATGGTGAAGTATTCGCGGTCCCAGTCCACCGACGCGCCGAGTCGCTTCATCTGGTCGAGGATGCGTCCGCCGTAGTGCCGCTTCCACTCCCACACGCGCTCCACAAATTTCTCGCGGCCCATCTCGGCGCGCTTCTTGCCTTCGGTCGCCAGTTGCCGCTCCACCATCAACTGCGTGGCAATGCCCGCGTGATCGGTGCCCGGCAACCATAGCGTCAGAAATCCGCGCATGCGATGCCAGCGCACAATAATGTCCATCTGCGTCTGCTCGAACATGTGCCCCATGTGCAGGAATCCAGTCACATTAGGCGGCGGCAAAAGCAAGGTGAACACTGGACGAGTTTCGCCGGGCGGCGGCGTAGGAACGGAAAACAGCTTTTCCTTGATCCAATATTCCGCCCAGCGCGTTTCAATCGCGCCCGGTTCGTACGACTTTGGCAGTTCGTGGGACATAGAAAAACAGCACTCAGCCCTTGGCACTTAGCATTCAGCAGCCAAACTTCCTGTCCAGATTGATTCGGGACAGCACCTGTGCGCGGACCTCGTGCCAGGTGCTCAATGCAAATTGCGCTGATCTTTGATATTGCTGATCTTGATATTACAGGCGAGTGAAAATTACGGTCAAACGGGGTGCGGGGTGGTGTATACCAACGGCAAAATGCTCCCTCTGTCACGATTCGAGGAGAAAAGGCCCAACGCTTAGAGTAGAGCGCGGTAGTAGGAGTAGAATGTGATTGAGAGGTCCCTTCGAAGAGCGCGGTGCAGGTCGTGCCCGTATCTTTTTACCGTGCCCCTTTCTAACATTCTGAATTTGCAGGGGGACTCCCATGCTTGCCAGCAGCTCTGAAAATCACGCCCCAGTCGGCCTGGACTCGATCATCTCGACGCTCATGTTAAGCGGTCGAAGAACCCGTGCGCCCAACCATGTGGCCGAAAACGATGCGTTGATTGCTTTGGCGGAGAAGTTGGCCACTTCTCCCGACGGCATCCTGCAAATGCTCGCGGAGCGTGCCTTGAACTTGTGCCAAGCACAGACTTGCGGGATCAGCCTATTGGGAACTGACGGCACACATTTTTACTGGCCAGCTCTCACGGGCGTGTGGGCTTCTCATGTTGGGGGCAGCATGCCGCGCGGGTTCAGTCCTTGCGGCACGGTCCTTGACCGCAACGCCGCACAACTCATGTCCCACCCCGAACGGCACTTCGCGTACTTCGCGGCGGTCACCCCGTGGATTGAAGAGGTATTGTTAGTTCCCTTTTATGTTGGGGGAAAAGCTGTCGGGACGATCTGGGTCATCATCCACGACCAAAGTCACCGTTTCGATTCTGAAGACCTGCGCATCATGACAAATCTAGGCATTTTCGCGGCGGCAGCTTACCAAACATTGCAGTACCTAAAGTCAGCGAAGCTGGCAAATGAACACCTCGAATCAGAGGTACAGCGTCGTACCGGCGCGCTTCAACAGCTGTCAACCAAACTGATGCGATTGCAAGATGAGGAGCGGAGAAGAATTGCGCGTAATCTTCACGACAGTTTGGGGCAGGATTTGACGAACATAAAGATGACCCTGGAATCGCTACGCCGTTCAGATGCAAACAAAGACGAAGCATTATCGTCCGCGATGGAATCGGTGGAACGAAGCATAGTCGAAACTCGCACTCTGTCGTTCCTCTTACATCCTCCTCTGATAGACGAGGTTGGATTTGCATCAGCAGCCCGCTGGTTCATTGATCAATTTGGGAAACGTAGCGGAATCAAAGTGAAGCTGGACTTGCCAGACGAGATGCAGAGGCTACCAGAATTAGCCGAGATTGCCCTATTCCGCATCTTGCAAGAGAGTCTCACGAATGTTCATCGCCATTCCGGTAGTTCTGCAGTGGAAGTTCGCCTGCAGGTTAGCGAGCATCAAGCCGTGTTCACTGTCCGGGATTTTGGGCGCGGATTGCCCGCCGAGTTAAGCCAAGGATCTCAAACAAACGGAAATCACTTAGGTGTCGGCCTGAGTGGAATGCGGGAGCGTGTCAACGATTTGAATGGAAATTTTGAAATTCAATCTGGTGGGGATGGTACCGCCATAGTCATATCGATTCCGTTGACAACAAAATGCGTGCAGCCATAAAAATACTGGCAAAAAAGATACGTGATCACAAAGGAGAGGAAACGATAACCGTTAAAAGAAAACATTTATAACGACGAAAATAATAAAAGGAACACAAAGAAAAACTAATAGCGGGCGAGAGTAGGTGCATAAAATGCGCTCGACGAAAACCGCGAGGATAAAGGCGACCATGAAAAGGAAATGCTTCGGATTTTAAACCCCTGCCCTAATTCAATTGGCTATTTTTATAGTTCTCCAGCCATCTGACGAATTCAATATACGAGTTGCGTTTTACTGGAATTTCACGAACCAGCTTGCGAATAAAATTCGCACGATCAAATCCACTTTCGCGTGCGCATTTGTTCATTCCGATTTCCCGAATTGCGGCCCTAACCTCTTCGCTGGCAACAACTTTCCCTTTTCGTCCATATTCAGTTGCGCCAAATTCCAAAACGCTGATTTCTTCTCCCTGTTCCCATTTGTGGTCTGTTTCTTTGCCCACATAGCGAACTTCGCCTACAACCACATGCACACGCTTTAATAACCCCTGCGTATCAGTTTTCAGTCCACCCTACAATCGAACTTAGTTTTCGCGTCCCTACAAAATTTTTTTACTGTTCACACACTCTCGTCGAGAGCCACTCCCCGTAACTCTCACCAATACCGATTTGTAAGTGATATCGATTTAATGTCAGTCGTCCATAATACTTGCCAAGGCTGTCAACAATTACTGGAGGGTCGTCCGCATATGGGTTGCAAGCGCCCCAACTGGAATATCGTGAACCGAAATCATTATAGGGATTCCAAATACTGGTTTGCGAATAGCGGCTCCCATTGTCACCGTACTGATTGAAGATCGAATCGGAAGTGAACTGGGAGCAGTTGAGGCATCCTAGGTATGTTCGATGGTCTGTCCCTCCAAAGAGCATTAACTTCGGGATCGAAACTGCTGGTGCTCCTGCGGCTCCCGCAAGACCCGCCGCCAAAGCGGAACCTGTCCGCTGGCGGGCAGCAGGGCCGCAACCAATTTCTACCAAAACAATGGATAACAATAAAATTCGCAAATGCCAATGTTGCAGAAAAATCTTCGTAAATACTGCTTTCTTGCGTCGATCTGGCCGTCAATTTTTGGAGTTTTTAATTTGGGCTGGCTCCATCACGATTACTTCTGGAATTGCGTGATAGAGACGTATTTCGCCCGTAACACAAATTGGTTCATTACGATATCTTTCCTCAGGTCTGCCAAATTTTGCTCGGTCAGTGCCCCAAATTACCACGGTGAAAATTTGGTTGGGATAAACGCCATCGAGATTCAAAAATGTAGGCTGCCCACGGCTTGTGGATGCGAAATGAGTACTCTCGACTCTCCCGCAGACCGTTGCATTTTGGCCGATGTGATTTTTAGCTTCTCGCGCGGAAATCGTATTCTGACCTAAAACGTGAGAGCTAAAAACAATAAGAATACAAACTGATAGGTAGGATTTTTTTAGCGTGCCCATGATCTCTCTTGAAGAACGTGTTCTTGTATGGGGCCCGTACAGATGGTGACCGACTAACGTATTCCAGGGAAGGAGAGCGAATTTTCGATCATTCCTTACATAATGTCAAGATCAACCTTTGTATCGTAATTGTTCTCCCTGTTTATATTTCAAGCAGGGAGCATTTTGCCGTAGGTATACACCACCCCGTCAAACGGGGTGCGGTGTTACTTCTTCTGGCTGCCCAATTTCCTGGCGATCTCTTCGACGAGTTTGGGTTTGAGTTCGGCCAAGACGCTGTCCACGATGTGCGCAATGTTGGTGGGATTGGAAGCTGCTGCGGTTGCGATAGCTTCGATATCGGCCCTAGTATTCGCGGCCTCCGCGGCATTTTTTAAAGTGGCGGCGGCGACTTCGGTAATCTGTTCGGCGACCGGAGAATTCAGGACTGATTCTCGGACGCTTTGCCATTGCTCCCAGGCAGCAGCTAACTGCTGTTTGTTGGTCGTCTCTTCGACGGGCGCGGCAACTGGCGCCACTGCTTCAGCAATAACACCCTCAACAACGGACGAGCCTGCTGACGCTGCAGCCGCGAACGCCTCGCCTTTCGGCTGGGCGACGGCTTCTGTACTCGCAACTTCCTGCGGTTGAGCATCTTCTGCAACAGCTTCGACCGGAGGCGCAACAACGGGCATCTCTGCGGGAGACGCAAATTCTTCCCGCTTTTCTACGGACTGAAATTTTGTTTCTTCCGTTTTAGCGGCTTCGACTTTGATCTCTTCCGTTGTCTTTAATTCTTCGACTTTTGATTCTTCGACTTTTACTTCTTCTATTTTTGCTTCTTCGACTTTTGATTCGGCAACAGGCGCTGGTACCGGCTCGCTTACGGGAATTTCTTTTGCAGCCGCTTCAATAGAAACAGCCTTGGCTTTTGCCTCTTCCCTCTTTTCGGCGGCGAACATTTGTCCGGCGTCGAATGCAGCAGCAGCGGCAAACGATTTTTCCATTTCGCGATCAAGCGCGAACGACTTCTCATCCGCTGAGGCAGCCACTTCCTCGGCAACCCAACGCGTCCCACTATAGGTTTCTGTTACGGCAGTAGCGCTCACCGCAGCCGGAACTTCTGCTTTGGCTACGGCAATTTCTGCCGCCACAACTGGATTGTCTGCTTTTACTTCTGTAACCGGAGCAACATCCTTCGGCTTCGATTCTGATTCCGCCTTCGCGACTTCGTTTACAGGTTCGACTTTTGCGGGTTCGGCGATCTTCGATTCTGCCGGCGCGCTTTCCGTCGTGCTCTCAGCTTTGGCAATTTTTGTATCATTGGCAATTTTTGTATCAATGGAAACGACTTTTTCTTCTGCCGCAGCTTTTACGGTTTCTTCTGTCTTGGCAATAGCCGCTGGCTTTTCATCTTTCTTAGCCAACTTCTTTGCGGAATCTTCGCTTTGTCCAAAATCATCGGCTTCGGCGGCATCAGGCGTGCGGCCCTTGCCTCCGGGCGGGATGATCAGGCGATTCTTCCATCCTGTGTCTTCTTCACTGCGGCCAGCATCGCCGGAAAATTTCTTGCCCTTCGGCCCATCCGATGAGGGAACGATCCGGTCTTCCAGCTTGGTAAGCGCAGCCAGCAATTCGGTGGCTTCAAAAGGTTTTACGATGAATGCGTCGGCGCGAACACGGCGCGCTTCTTCCGGCTTGAAAGGTTCGAGCTTTCCTACGGTAAGAAGAATAGGAATGCGAGCGGTGTCGCTCATTTCCTTGAGGCGCTGGCAGACTTCCAGTCCGCCATACCCGGGCATATACACGTCGAGCACAATGACGTCCGGCTTCTGTTCGGTAGCCTTCTTCAGCGCCGCCGATCCGTTGTTTACGGTAATGACTTCGTAACCGGCGTCACTAAGAATTCTCCGCCCCATGTTCTGGGCAGTCACACTGTCGTCGGCGAGCAGAATTCTCCGGGCCAAGGTTTGTCCTTAATAGTAAAGGGGAGATAGCGCGAAGTTAACTTGTCCGACACGCTAAGTCAATGAGGAGTAGAGGGTAACCACGTTACCTCGGTTCAATGCCGAATGGGGTGATCATCCCTCTAATTGCTGATTTGTCCGGTTTTTGGCTGGTTTTTGTATTTTCTTTAGAAAGGATTGACCTTCTTCAAACCCTTCTTCTTGTTCTTTTTGCTCGACGAAAACACGCTATCGTCGGCCGTTTCTTGATCAGCGGAGCTGGCTTCAGACTTTGCTGAGTTTGCAGAGCCTGCTTGAATCTCGTTCATCTGTTGCGGAGGAGCTGCGGGCGTACTGTCATCCGCAACGTTTGGTTTTAGCTCATTCGGATCAGCCGGAGCTGCAACGTTCGGCTTCAACTCGCCCGAGTCCGCGCCTACTGCGGCAGGAGCGTTGTTCGCATCCGATGGAGACGCGCTCCCAGAATTTGCATCTGGAGCAGGAGCTGCGCCAGGATCGCCGGGTTGCGTGTTATCGGAGTGAGGGGCATCCTGATTTGGCGGAACATCTCCATGGCTCACAATCGAAATGCCCAACGTATTGTTGCCCGTGGAAGGCGGGGCCACCCCGGCAGCTTGACGAATCACATCAGTCGCACTTATCGGCTTCGGATCCACCAAAGTTGGATCGCCGACTCGCGCTGACGCGGACATATCCGGATGATGACTGAAGCTGCCCTTCACTGTTTCCAGCATCGTGGCTTCGCGGCGGCTTGCTTCTTCCGCTCTATTCAGCGCGACAGCGGCTTTTGTGGGATGCGGCACAGTCTGGTGCAATGCAACCAAGCGTCCCTTGGCATCCAGCGCGCGGTCCATCACCGGATACCGCGTAAGAATTTTCGAGTAAGCATCGCTGGCATTTTTCGTCAGACCGTCCAGCATTACAGCCTTTTCAGCTTCGCCCTTTGCGGTGGTCGGGTGCATGAGATTCACACGTGCTATTTCCGCTTCATAGGACTGGCCCAGGGTAAACAGCGCTTCATCCGCTTTGCTGTAAAGCGGATATGCTTCCGTCAAAGATTTCAGGCGCGCAATCGCGGCTGGATAGGAAGTCTGCATGTAATAAAACTTGCCGACTCGAAACTCACGCTCCGCAAGCACTTCCTGCACTTCCATCAATTTCATTTTTGCCGCAGCGACGACCTTCGTGTTTTCGGGATACTGCATGATGACTTTGCGGTATTCCTCTTCCGCACGTTCAGCGTGGGTGTAATCGCGGTCTGGTTTCTCCATTTCATTGAAATGGATGTTGGCGATCTTCAACTGCGCTTCTGCCGCTTCGGGCATGTTAGGGAAGAACGTGATGAAGTCGTTGTATTCCGCTTCCGCCTGCGCCATGTTGGAAGATCCGCCTTCGGCATACCAGGAATCCGCCAAAGATAACTTCGCGCGCGCCAGAAATTCCGAATCAGGATAAGTGTTGATGAGCGTCTGCAACGTCATGCGGGCGACGTCAAACTGGTTATGCTTCATCGCAGCCATCGAGCGGTCGAACAAGACCTTGTCTGGCTGTTTGGAGTCCACGTTCGCAATAGGATTGCTGACTCTTTTGTTGTTGCACGCGATCGTGAAAGCCAAAACACCCAACAACACCATTACCGGAATACGACGTAACATAGTGAACCTCGAAAGAGAACCTCGAAATTTGTTTGAGCTATTCTTGCGCTGGAAAACCGGCCCGATCGGGCAACGCCAGGGATGCTGGCGCAATAAGCACTCCCAGCTTTCAGACTTTCTGCAACGCTGCTTCCGTTGCAGCCTTCAATAATTTTTGGGCATTAGTGGTTGGATCACCATGACCGAACACGGCGTTGCCCGCGACCAAAATTTCTACGCCCGCGCGCACCACATCGCCAACCGTGACCGTGGAAATGCCGCCATCGACTTCAATGCGGTAATTCAGTCTCTGCTCATCGCGCATCTGCGCCAGGCGCTTGATCTTATGAATGGAATTCGGGATAAATTTCTGTGCTCCGAATCCCGGATTCACCGACATAACCAGCACGTAGTCAACAATATCCAGCACTTCGCTCAGCGCTTCGACAGGAGTCGCCGGATTGATCACCACCCCTGCAAGGCAATCGTGGCTTTTGATCAAATGCAGCGTACGATCCAGGTGCCGGCAAGCTTCCTGATGCACGGAAATCCAATCAGCCCCGGCGTCGGCAAACTCCGGAATAAACTGGTCAGGATTTTCGATCATCAAGTGGCAGTCGAGCGGCAACTTTGTGGCTTTGCGTAAAGACCGGACGACAGGCGGCCCGATTGTGATATTCGGGACAAAGTGGCCGTCCATAACGTCCACATGAATGAGGGAAGCCCCACCCTCGCTCGCTGCCTGGATTTGCTCAGCAAGACGCGCAAAATCAGCCGATAAAATTGAGGGTGCTAGCTCTACCACTTAGGCTCCGCAGAAGCACTACTATAGGCCAAATTCTACCATGCTGAGGCTGCTGATTCGCGGCTAAAACCCGCCGCCTGCAGGCGTTTATTGAACAGGCACCTTTACTTGGTATTTTCCCTTAGGGTTCACTTCAAGCTTTTGCCCAAGATTCATGTAAGGCTTCAAAACTGAAGGCTTGTCCCATTCCAAATCCCAGCCATCGGCGATGGCAATCACGGTGTATTTTCCGGGAACAACGTCGTGCAAGGTAAAAGTGCCGTCGCTGTCGCTTTGATCGCGGCGGAAAAGTGAGGCATTCACGTCCGGATCATTGGGCACCAGCACGATCATGGCCCCAGCTTTCGGTTTGTCTTTGAGCTGGGCTACTCCATCCACTTGGCCTAAACTAGCCGACATCGTGATTGCCATCTGCACCGAAGTTCCCTTCTTCAGCGTGATGGTTTTTCCGGCAACATCGGCTCCCTCGGCCATCACTCCAGTGACGACGGAATGCGGAATATTAAAAACATATACGTCATAGGTCCCCGCCTTCAGATCGTCGGCTGCGATTTTGAATTCACCCTTGCCGGAAATCTGTGTACTCAAATTTCCGTGTGTAGCCCGGCTGTAAAGCTGCACGAATCCATCCGTAGGAGCAGGCTGGCCATCCAGGGAAACTATGCCGTCGATGGTCGTAGGCGGAGTTCCCTGGGAAGCATCCATCTTCATATTGTCAGTCAGTTGCACATCTTCCGTGCGACTGGTCTGCTGCTTGCCGTAAGAATTCATCGTAACGGAATAATTTCCGGGAGCCACCCCATTCACTTCGAGTTCGCCATTCCCCGGTTGGAATGTGTACCCGGGAACCGGAATGCTGTAGCGCCCGAAAACGTTCTGCGACAAGTTTGCGCCAATGTGCTCCTGGTCGCTGTTCGTAGGAATTCGCAAGTGCACTGCCGGCACCGCCGACAAGCCTACATCCGCCTCCGCGCGGTCTCCCGCCTTCAAAGTGATGGGCGTAGCTTCGCTGGAATCGATCGCTCCTGAATAATAAGTAATGGGATACGCCACATCGAGAGGCGAGCGATTTTGCTCGTCATCGTCGGACGGAACCATTTGTGTTTTGCCATCACTCGTCGTAACAGAACGATAGTGGGGCTGTGGCACTTGCACATACCAGGGCTGCGCGGAAACAGCGACAAAATACGTGCCGGGCAAAAGGTGCCCCATTAAAAAACGCCCCTGATCGTTGGTCATTTCTTGCTTTACTTGAAGAATTTCTTCCTGTCCCGTCTCAATGCCCTGGCGAAAAAGCATGACTTGGGCATTCCGAACCGTCTCTCCTGCTTCGTCAGTAACGACGCCGTAAATGGAAGCATCCGGACGAAATTTAAAAATCAAATTCTCCGACTCCATCCCGGGGCCAACGACGATTGCCGTGAAGTATCCGAAATGGTCATCGAATCCCTGCGGAGAAAATCCCCGGCCATGTCCCGTCAGCTGATATTTGCCTCGCACGAGATTGTCGAAATGAAACCGCCCGTCACTTCCGGTCGTCATCGTTTGTACCGCTTCCGGCATCAACACGTTGGCGATTTCAATCTCTGCCTGATTCACAGCCTGCCCAGTAATTGCATTCACCACGGCGCCGCTGATGCGAAATGTCAGCGCTGAATTTACCGGGGAGGAATTTATTGCAGGCGAGTTCACTTGCGCACTCAGAGGTAGAGCCAACGCAAGGGCGCACAGCATTCGCAGAATGGTCATGGTCATTGCTTCCCCACTTGCACGAGTTCAACATTCACGTCGGATTTCTGACTCCCCTGCAAACTGACGTGTTGAGCGTGCGCCAGATAGGGCGCAATTACTTCAGGATTCGTATATTCCAAACCCTGCACAGTATTAAGAGCGATCACGGAATAATCGCCAGGCGCAAGTCCATCCATCTCGAAATGACCATCATGAATATATGCAACTTGGGTACGAGTGGCGGCACCGTCGGGAACAACTAGGACTTTTGCATCTGCCTCTGGACTCTCTGAAGAAATGGATCCTGTCAGGGTGGCCGGATCATTGCGCAGAACAATTTCAATTGGCGGAGATTGCGATTCCGTGGCAATCGTTAAATCCTCATGCAGAAGATCCACGCTGCCGCACTGAGCGGATTGCACATACCAACGCGAATTGAGCGGGAAAGTGACGACGTACCTGCCCGGTTCTATATTCGCGATCTGACTTTGCGGTTGACCACCGGGATTTACCCGGAAGGAAGAAGTAATTTCCTGGTTCTGCAAAGACATTGTTCTGGGACGAAGGTGCAGACCTACCACACTTGCATCCGCGAAATTCCCTCGATATGGATGCCCTGCGGCGTCTACTCCGGAATAGTAGTTGATCGTAAGATCGGTGCCGCGTGCTTGGGCCACATCCTCCCTGCGTACATCAACCGGAATGGAAATAGCAGGCGCAAGCGTCAGTTGAATGCCTGACAAATCAGAATTCACGCGAATCGGAAGATTTGCGCTCAATACGCTGCCGTCTTTGTTAAAACCTCTGGCTTCGAGCGTATACGCTCCACCGGGCACCATGGTTTCAAATTGCCCGTTTATGGGATTGAAATGCGTTGGGAATCGCGCAGGAACGCCGGATGAACCAATGAAACTTAAATCGGCGCCCTGACCTTGTAGGCCATTGATGGTTCCGGAAACGCGAAACATAGATGTTGGTTTGAGAGAGAAATTGGTTTCAGCTTGTTGGCCGGGAGAGACTTCAATCGGCGTGGCGCCATTCATGTCTTCCGCATTGTTGTAGAAAACTTCTCCGTACCCTTGTTCTTTCTCTTTGGCGCTCGGTCGTATTCGGGCGACGGAGTTCCACATTCCTCCCACCATCACGTAGTAAGTGCCAGGTTGCAGGTTTGAGGCGCGGAATGCACCGTCGGCATCCGTTGCGGTCTCGCCGCGTTGCTCCCAATATTTACCGCCTTCATGGATTCCTATGGCAAATATTTTTACTGATATGTATTCGAGCGGCTCTCCATTGGTATCGATGCGCCCAAAAATAACCCCTTCTGGAATTAATTTCAGCGTAAGCGGAGGTGTATCGGGTCCAACTTTTGTGCCATCTCCTTCCGGACCAAAACTCAAACCTCCACTTGCGATCACCGGCCCAGCTTTGATATCGCTCTCATTAAAAAATCCCGGCTTGCGAACGCCCACGTGGAGACGCCCTTCGGGCAAGCCCTCGAATTCAAACTTACCCTCCGAATCGCTCAGAACTCCGAAAGTCTGTGTTACGACGATTTGCACCAATGCTCGGCGAATTGGTTCCCCCGTAATTGCGTTCACCACAGTTCCGAAGAGTTTGTAATCGCCTTGAGAAATCTGCGCGGTTTGGGCCATGGCCTTTCCGCGCGAAACGGCAACGAAAAGAACGCAGACTGCGCAGATTTGCGCGCAAAACCCGAATGGCAGAAATGATTTTCGATACATCGCTATACGCCTAACGCTGCTCTGGAAGTACGAAACTTCGGGGAACCTAACTACTTAGACGGGCCCAGGTGCGGATTTGTCGTATGAATTATGCCAGACTGTGGCAATTTCATGGCTACTGATTTGCTAAGGATCGAAGGGGCAGGCGGGTTAGATTCCGGAGTGCAGGATTTTCATCCAGTGTACGAGCGCTGCCGGCCGGTTTTGTGGAGGCTGATTTCCATACCACAGCAATACGCCTCCCACAGCCAGCAGGAAAAGCAGGGCGGCATCCAGAATCAAGCGCCGCGAACTATTTTTGGATGGCACGGCATTTGCATTTACGGCGGCCACCAATTGTGGTTGCGGAGCACCATGCCCGGCATGGGCCTTGGCTGGTTCATCCGCCTTCTCCGGCTGTCCCCGCCGCGCGCGCCAGCTTCCAAAGACAACGAGAAGATTCGTCGTCAGAATCACAGCAAATGCCAGCCCTGGCAAAAATGACAGCTCATTCGGAAAAGTATCGATGACTTCAAGAGCAAGAACTACAGTGATCAAGCCTCGGGGCAGCATCCACAAAATCAGCTCTCTTCCGCCCGCTCCAATGTCATGCCACGTCCAACGGCTGATCTGAATGGAAATCCATCGCGCAAGAAAAAGCGCCCCAAGGGTTCCCCCGGCCAGCAATGGATGCCGGCGGAACATGGCTACATCGGCAATCAATCCGATGAGCACAAAAAAGAACGTTCGCACAAGAAAAGCGAGTTCAGAATGAAAGGTGAGCAGCGATTGATGCGATTCCGAACCCAGGCCAAGATTATCGGGAAGGTCCGGGTCAACGCCGGGAAAATTGGCGAGCGTCAGGCCGAACATCAGCACCGCGATCAGCCCATTGGCTCCCAGCGATTCCATCCCCGCATAGAGGACGAGCACAATGGAAAACGTAAGCACCTGCCAGAATCGCTGCTCGGAAAGAACCTTGAGCAATCGCGACCAAAGTACCCCGACAGCCACAGCAAATAAGGCAGCTACGCCTACCTGGGTGAAAATGCCACTCAAAACTCCCTTGGCAATCGAACCGCTATGGCTGCGCATGCTGAGGAGCAAGCCGACGGTGAGAACGGCGAGCACATCTCCCCAGGACGCTTCCAGCAGAAGCGTGATGCGTACCGGCTCCTCGGCTTCAATCTGCTGCAACACAGGAAGAACGACGGTGCTGCCGACAAGCAGTCCCGCAACCGGAGAAAGACCCAGGCCTTTGCAAACGATCAGCGCAACTAAACCGGAACTTAAAAAATAGGTAACGATCGCCAGTAACAAACTTCCGCGGAAGTGCTTCAGAGTTTCCCGAAGATCAAGCTCCAACCCGCCTTCGAACAGAACAAGAATGATGGCGATGGTTCCAAGCAGGCTCGTCGCCTTGGAAAAACGCTCTGCATTTACAACGTGCGTGAGCGGGCCAAGAACCACGCCCAGCGCCATAAGAATGATGATGTCGGGAATGCGCGTGAGCTTAAAAATGCGGTTGGCAAGGAAGGCCAGCACCAGCAATCCACCGATGAGTCCGAGAACGAGCGCTGCTGGCATCTTTAGTTGTCCGCGGTCACAGTGTACCTGCTGGTGCGCAGATTCAGGCGAGTAGTTGGTGCTCGTTCATTAAGCGCGGCGTGGTTGCATGCTAATCTCGTTCCATGGCAACGTCGCCATCACTTCTTTCCGCGGGATTCAGCATGGGCGCGGCGTTCGCCTGGGGCGGCGCGGACTATCTTGGCGGATTCGCGGCGCGGCGCGCCAATCCAACTTTTCTTGCAGCGATTGTGTATGGAAGTGGATTGGTGCTAATGACCGCACTTGCCTTGCTGTACCATTCCCCCTTTCCTTCACACCGTGCTATTTTTTGGGCTTTAGCCGCAGGGTGTTTTGCGGGGATGTCACTGGCGAATTTTTATCGCGCGCTTTCTTTGGGATCCATGGGAATTACAGCGCCGCTCACCGCAGTTCTTGCGGCAGCGATTCCGGCCACTGTCGGAATTATTCGGGAAGGACTGCCCAGCGCTCTTCAAATCGCCGGATTCTTTTTAGCCGCGATGGGGATTTGGCTTATTTCTCGCACCGAAGGCGGCACCGAAGTCAAAGGGATTGGATACGCCATGATGGCCGGGCTGGGCTTTGCCGCATTTTTTCTGTGCATCAAGCAGGCAGGCAATGGGTCCGCGTTTTGGATTGCCGATCTTTCTCGTGTGACTTCGCTGTTGGTTACAGCAGGCGTGGTCCTATCGACACGAACTTCATTCCAGCTTCCGCGAATCAGTTTATTCATTGCGATCTTCGCTGGATTTCTCGACGTAGGTGGCAGCGTATTTTTCGTGCGCGCCACGCAGACCGGCCGCCTGGATTCGGCTGTCGTGCTGAGTTCTTTGTATCCCGTCATCACCGTGTTGTTTGCGCGAATTTTCCTGAAAGAACACTTCACCGCGTGGAAGTTGGCCGGCATCGTCGCATCGCTGGTAGCGGTGCCGCTGATCGCGGTGCAATAAGTTTCATTGGCAGCCGCTTGTCGCAACGATTCGCGGCATGTCGATTTGTCAATTGTCTATATGTTCGTCATTGCGCCCTTTCTGAACACTCCCCACATTATTCCAGCGATGCTACCATCGTTGCGTGGCCTTGATTGAAATTAAAAATCTGACCAAAGTTTTTCCCCAGGGCGAATCTATTTTCGGCGGGAACGCGAAGGGCGAAGTTCGCGCGGTCGATGATGTCTCTTTCGATATCCATCAAGGCGAAACCCTGGGATTAGTCGGCGAATCTGGTTCCGGAAAAAGCACCCTGGGCCGGCTGGTATTGCGGCTGATCGAGCCCACTTCCGGCAGCGTTCGCTACAAAGACCGCGATCTTCTCGCCGCGGACCATGCAGAAATGCGCCGTCTGCGCCGCGACATGCAGATTATCTTTCAGGATCCTTTTGGCTCGCTCGATCCTCGCTTGCGCGTCGAGCAGATCATCGCAGAACCTTTGGTGATTCACGAAAAGATGAGTAGCGAAGCACGCCGCACTAGAGTCGCAGAATTGTTGCGGGCAGTCGGCTTGGATGAATCGGCGCGAACGCGGTTCCCGCACGAATTCAGCGGAGGCCAGCGGCAACGCATCGGCATTGCCCGCGCTCTTGCGTTGCGTCCGAAATTCATTGTCGCCGATGAACCTGTCTCCGCGCTCGACGTCAGCGTAGGAGCGCAGATCGTCAACTTGCTGGCGCAGTTGCAGCGCGAATTCGGTTTGACCTATCTATTTATTTCGCATTCCATGCCGGTGGTGCGCTATCTTTCTACACGCATCGCAGTGATGTACCAGGGGAAACTGATTGAGATTGGCAATACCGAAGAGATGGTCGCGCGCCCCGCGCAAACCTACACCCAGAATTTGTTGAAAGCCACGCCTGAAATTGCTGTGTAGAAAATCAGAATTACTTGATTTGTAACAGTTCGCGATCTTCATTTTGCACTGGATTCGCAGGGGCCGGATGTTGCGGCACGCGCCAGCGGTCCACCGTGGAAACCTGGTGCACGCAGGAAACGGTGCAATGCGGCGCACATGATTTCTCAGTACGGAACTCGCGGCGAATGTCTTCCACCGTATATTTCTCCAGCGGAATTCCAGGATAGCCACGCTGCTGCGAACAGTAATGCACTAATCCGTTTTCGCAGATATACAAATAACGCGCGCCTGCGCGGCAACGCCAGTCGTTGGCTTTTCCCTCAGCAATATTGTCCTGAAAACCATTGATGCGAGTGAAGCTCCGCTTTTCGAGGTTCTTCATCTCGTGGTAAATGCGGCGCTCTTCGCCGCCAAGCGGCTGCAACTGTCCAGAGCCATCGTGAATAATTCCAATGGTTGAGCTGAATCCCAGCTCCAGTGCACGCTTGCCGATGGTTAGCGCATCCTGCGGGTTTTTTATGCCCCCGCCAACTACAGAATTAATGTTCACGTGGAAGTCAGCATTCTCGGCGAGGAATTGCAGCTTCTTGTCGAGGACTTTCAGGCTCTTCTTCGAAACTTCGTCAGGGGTGACGTTATCAATGGAAATCTGAAGCCATTCAAGACCAGCGCGGTTCAGGCGCTGAATGCGATCGGGCACCAGCAGATAACCGTTCGTGATCATTCCCGGAACCATTCCGTGCTTACGGATGCGCGCGATGACGTCGTCAAGTTCAGGATGCAGCAACGGTTCGCCGCCGCTGATGGTCACAACCGATGTGCCCAATTCGGCAAGCTTGTCCACGCGTTGATACATAGTTTCCAAAGCGACAGGCTTCGAAAAGTCATCAAACTCGTTGCAGTACGTGCACGCGAGATTGCACTTGCGCATGGGAATAATGTGCGCGAGCAGGGGATGATCGGTGGAAACCAGCGCACGGATGATTTTGCCGGCGCCGCGCAGGTTGCGGGACGCAGCTTTCATGCGAAGACGGAATGTATTACGGCTGGAACTCATGCAGATTGACTCATATTATTAGATCATACGCAGGGGCTAAGTACATCATTTCCAACGGTATTCGGATGATTTTGGGGTGTAAACGGCGCAATTTTTGTGTGCATTTAGGGTCAAACGCTGAATTTAGCGTGCGACTGCGGCGTCAAAGAGGTTGAGGAATTGCAGTTTCTTTTCCGCTGGCAGAAAGCTGGCTTCGAAGGAATTCCGTGCCAATTCCCGCAGATGATCTTCGCTGAACTCAAAATATTCGCGGACTAATTGGTATTCCCCGTTTAGCGTGGTCCCAAACATCGCCGGATCATCGGTGTTCAGCGTAAGCATCAGGCCGTGTTCAAAGTAGTTGCGGACCGGATGCTCCAGCAACGACTTGCAGCACCCTGTGCGAAGATTGCTCGTGATGCAAATTTCTACCGGGATCTGCCTCTGCGCGAGTTCCTCAATCAATTCCGGATCCTGCCCCGCCGTCAGTCCATGGCCAATGCGTTCCACGCGCAGATTCAACGCTCCCCAAATCGACTCTGGCCCGGCGCTTTCTCCGGCGTGTGCGGTTAAGCGCAAGCCATTGTCGGCAGCATAGGCGTAAACGTCACGAAAAAGTTCTGGAGGCGCTTTTAGTTCGTCGCCACCGATGCCGATGCCAATCACATTTCGATCGCGATAGCGGACTGCAAACTCGAAAACACCTTTCGCAGCTTCAGTGCCAAATTGCCGCACGGCATCGAATATCCAGAGCAGAGAAATACCGAAGTCGCGCTCTCCACGCTGGCGGCCGCGCTCCAGCCCTTCGAAGATTGCCGCGAAATCCTGCTTACGCCACAAACAAATTCCGACCGAAACATACACTTCCGCATGGAGAATGTTTTGGGCCTGCAAATTCTGCATCATCCGATAGGTGATCAGTTCGTAGTCGTCTGCGGTCTGCAAATCTTCGGTGATGGCTTTGAACGCCATCAGGAAACCGACAAAGTCCGGGTATTGATACAGCTTTTTGATTTCTTCGATTGTTCCTTGCTTGCCGTGCCTCTGCCGCAACTCAAGAGCAGTCGCTGGAGCAATAGCTCCTTCAAGATGCAGATGCAACTCAGCCTTGGGAAGAGAAGCAATCACGGAACTTGGCCGAGCCGCAGTGGTGCTCATATCGAGATTGTAGATTTTCAATCGCAGATTAGCGAATCTTTCGGAGGGGTTTTTGCCAGGAATCAGACCCATCCGCCGTCGATCACATAACTCTGGTTCGTGATCGCGCTGCTGTCGTCGGCAGCCAGAAATAGTACAAGCCTCGCCACTTCTTCAGGCAATAGTGGACGCTTCAATGCCTGGCTCCCCATCACCTCGGCTTCGTACTCCGGAGTCCACCAGAGCTTGCGCTGGCGCTCGGTGAGAATTGCACCGGGCAATACCGCATTCACGCGGATATTGCTCGCGCCCAGTTCATGGGCCATGGTTCGCGTGAGTCCAACGATTCCCGCCTTCGCTGTCACATAGGCAGGCAATCCGGTCGAAGGAATCATCCACGCAATCGAACTCATATTGATGATGGAACCGCCGCCCGCGGCAGTCATGCCGGGAACAACCGCCTGAATGGTGAAGAAGTGATGGCGCAAGTTCACAGCCATGCGCTCATCCCAATATTCCGGAGTGATTTCGGCCAGCTTGTGGCGGTCATCGCTAGCCGCATTATTGACGGGCACTCGTACGGTTCCCAGCTGTGCCTCTACTTTCTTCATACAGTCGCGCAGCGCGGCGATATCCGTGAGATCGCATGGAAGAAAGACCGGTGGATGCGGGGCGTTCGCCAACTTCTGCACTAGCTGCTGCGAAACTTCCGGCGCGCGATCCACAAACGCAACGCAAGCGCCTTGCATTGCGAACAGCTCGACTATGGATGCGCCAATGCCAGAACCGCCTCCGGTGATAAAAACAACGCAGTCTTGCAAACTGGGGTAACGCGCGAAGCGATCAGAATTCGTCTTCATCATCATCGTCATTTAATCTTCATCGTCATTATGAGCGATTGTAGATTTCAGAATGCAGAATTACGAATTTTTACAATTTATACCGCAATCCATCTCACGCAATTTGTTTCTTTCCATTACAATTCACACGGCTCAAGGTAAACGTTTTTCCAGCGCAAATTTTCATCGACGATGGGAGACTCTTAACATGCGAATGCTTTCCAAGGTAATTCTTTTCCTGACGCTCATCGTTACATCATTTTCTTTGTTTGCAGCGTCAAGCCCCGTCGTAAAAACCGCATCAGGCAAAATGGCGGGCAAACAGGACGGCGCAGTTCGCACATTCCTCGGCATCCCCTATGCCGCACCGCCCGTCGGCGGCCTGCGCTGGAAAGCGCCGCAACCCGTAGCCAAATGGCGAGGCGTTCGCAAAGCGACTGAGTTTGGCGCGCGCTGCATGCAGGGACCAATTTATCCCGACATGATTTTCCGCGATTCTGGGTCCAGCGAAGACTGTTTGTACCTCAATGTTTGGACGCCCTCGAAGAACGCAAAAGAAAAACTACCAGTGATGGTTTGGATTTATGGCGGAGGCTATATCGCCGGTGCGACTTCGGAACCCCGCCAGGATGGAACGAATCTCGCGAAGAACCAGAATGTCGTCGTGGTTTCGATGAATTATCGCCTCGGAGTGTTTGGGTTCTTTGTGCATCCTGAACTCGCGAAAGAGTCGGGACACAACTCCGCAGGCAACTACGGGCTGCTTGATCAGAATGCCGCATTGCACTGGGTGCAGGACAACATTGCTGCGTTCGGTGGCGATCCCGGCAACGTAACGATTTTTGGCGAGAGCGCCGGATCATTTTCCGTCAGCGCGCAGATGGCTTCGCCTTTGTCCAAAGGACTCATGGAGAAAGCAATTGGAGAAAGTGGTGGCGCATTTTCCAAAACCGGCCTCACATTCGAACTCATGGCTTCCCGCGAGGAGAAAGATCCCAAGACTCTGGGCGCGGCGGTAGGAGCGCAGACCCTCGCGGAATTTCGCGCTGTGCCGGCACAAAAATTATTGGACGCCACCATGAAACAGAACGGCGGTTTTGGATTTGGTCCGGACGTGGATGGATATTTTTTGCCACAGTCGCCGGAGGAAATTTTTGCGGCGGGTAAACAGAATGACATTCCTCTGCTCGCCGGCTGGAACCATGACGAAGGCAGCTTCATGATCGAGGCCGCGAAACCTACGGCTGAAACTTACAAGACTCTGGTGCAAAAGCAGTTTGGCGACAATACGAATGAAATTCTCCGGCTTTATCCGGGAGAAAACGACGCACAGGCATTGCGCTCGGCTGGGGATTTGGCTGGTGATCAGTTCATCGCTTGGTCCACCTGGCGCTGGATCAGCGCGCAAGCCAACACCGGCAAGCAGCCCATTTATCGCTATCGTTTTGATCTCGGCCCGACCAATGAATCAACCGGAAAGCGCGTGGCATTTCACTCTTCCGAAATCGAATACGTATTCGGGCAGCTCGATTCGCGTCCGCATGTGACGTGGACTTCCGATGATCGCCAATTGAGCGCGGAAATGCAGAAATATTGGGCAAACTTTGCGCGCAGCGGCGACCCAAATGCCGACGGACTGCCAAGGTGGCCGGTGTACACCTCAACCACTGGCTGGGAGGTGATGCATCTGGACGCGGTGTCAGAAGCGCATCCCGATGATTTGCGAGAGAGATATTTATTCCTGGATAAAGTATGGGGGAAATAAAAATCAGGAATGCAGAAGGTAGATTTTCAGAATGAAGAATGTTTAAGTTCCATTGCAGATTTTAGAATTTACCGATCTGGATTTTGAAATTCTGCATTCTGAAATCTACCTTCTGCATTCAACTTCGAGATTCAGTTGAAATTGCTTTTCTCGCGAACTCGCTGTGGTGGCGGCTGTAGAGGAAATAAATCACCAGTCCGATTGCCAGCCATCCGAAGAACCGCAGCCAGGTAATCACGATCAGCCCAAGCATCAACCCTCCGCATAAGATGACCGCCATCAGGGGAAACCAGGGAACAAATGGAACTTTGAACGACCGCGGACGATCAGGCTGTGTGCGGCGCAGAAAAATCACTCCCAGGGCGACCAGCACAAAAGCAAAGAGCGTTCCGATATTCGACAGGTCCGCAGCATCCCCAATATCAACCAGGCCCGCAGGAATGCCAACGGCGAAACACGCAATCCAGGTGGACCAATGCGGAGTTTTAAATTTCGGATGAACTGCTGAAAATAATTTCGGTAGCAGGCCATCCCGCGACATCGCATACCAAATGCGCGCCTGCCCGTATTGAAAAACCAGCAACGAAGAAATCATCCCCATCAGCGCACCGAGAACGATTACAGTGCGAGAAAACGGATGAGCTCCCAAATATTGCAATGCATAAGCAACAGGCGCTTCCGCGGCTTTACCGGAGGCAAAAGTGGTGTACTTCATCATGCCGAGCAGCACGACCGCAACCCCAACGTAAAGCACGGTACAGATAATCAGAGAAGCAATAATCCCAAACGGCAAATCTTTTTGAGGTTCGCGGCATTCTTCCGCTGCTGTTGAGACGGAATCAAAACCGATGTAGGTGAAAAAAACAATTGCGCCGCCCGTTACGATTCCCGCAAACCCGGAGGGCGCAAAAGGCGTCCAGTTTGCCGGGTTGATAAGCATGCCGCCAACAACTAGAAAAGTGAGAATGGCGCCAATTTTGATGATGACCATTACGTTGTTCGCGCCGGCTGATTCTTTGATCCCGCGAACGAGAAGAAGCGTTAGAACAAAGACAATGAGAAATGCGGGCAGATTAAAATATGCGCCTGTCCATTGCCCGTTCGCCCAGACAGGACTCGACCATCTATCCGATAGAACGAGCCCAAAAGCTGCCAGCTGCGCCTTCGCATAGCCGCTGAATCCAACAGCGACGGCCACATTGCTGACCGCATATTCCAGAATCAGGTCCCAGCCGATGATCCACGCAAAAATTTCGCCGAGCGTGGCGTACGAGTACGTGTACGCACTGCCGGCAATCGGAATCATCGAGGCGAGTTCGGCGTAACAAAGCCCGGCAAAAGCGCAGGCAATGGCAACCAGAATGAATGAAATGGCAATGGAAGGACCGGATGGAGGACGTCCGTGCATAAGCACGCCGGCAGCATTTCCGTTGCGAACTAAATTGACCAACAGATCCAGAACTTGAGCATGCAGGATGGAAGGAGCTTCGAAGTGTTCTCCAGCCGCTGCTGTCCCGGTAAGGACAAAAATTCCCGAGCCAATAATTGCGCCAATACCCAGTGCCGTGAGCGACCAGGGGCCGAGTGACTTTTTAAGCCGGTGTTCGGGCTCATCCGCGTCAGCAATAAGCCGGTCAATGGATTTGCGGGCCAGTAACTGGCTTCCCGCGGACCGGGCTTTCACGGGATTTTCATTCGGTTGGGCCAATGGCTTCCCGATGGAACACATCCAGCGTTTAATGACTGGGGCCGAAACAAAGTTCCGGCCCTGCGAGTCATCGTCTGGAGCTGTTAATTACCGTTTCGAAGTACCGCGCACCAGTTTCTTCACTTTGCGCTTCGCGGAACCGCGCGCGTACTCGCGTGGCTTAAGCGGTGTTTCCGTAGCTTTCTTCTTGCGTGCCGTACGTTTTGCTTTCTTACGATCTTCTTTGGTGAGCTTTTTGGTATTTGCCATGAATCCTTTCCAGATTGAGGAAATTTAAAATTTGGTGATTGGGTAATTTAGTAATTTGTAATTCATCCGCAACCAAAACTAAAATTTCATGCGGGAAATTACTCAATTACAAAATTACCAAATTCATTTTTTAAGCTGGCTCCAGTTGTGCGTACTTCTCCACCAGCTTTTTTAAACCGAAGCGAGGAAATTGTACCGTAATCTTGGCTTCTTCACCTTCTCCTTCGCGCTGATAGACCGTTCCTTCGCCATATTTCGGATGGCGGACCTTCTGCCCCGGCCGAAATCCCTTTTTGCCTTTTAGTTCCTCGACCGGCAGTTTGGGAACGCTGAACTTCTTGCCGCGCGAGGCAAAAAACTCCGCAATGTTGCCGATGGAATTGTATTTAGGCGTGGACGAGGATGACGATGAGGAAGACGTCTGATGCCTATTCGCAGCAGCATAGCTTGCCGCGGTCCTGCCGCTTGCATCTTTCTGCCGTTCCCGCCAACTGGCGCTTTGGTCTTCGTCCTCGTAAGAATAGTGGGTCGAGCTGTATTGATCGTGTGCCGCGGACACTCCTGTCCGCGAGGTTTTCCTGCGAGCGCCGCCCATCTCCTCGATCAGCCCTGCTGGAACTTCCTCCAGGAATCTCGATGGGATGCTCGCCTCCGGCATGTCGGTCCCATAACGTCGGCGATAGACGGCGCGCGTAAGCACCAACGTATCCATGGCTCGCGTCATGCCCACGTAGCAGAGCCGCCTCTCTTCCTCCACGTCTTCTGGATTTAGAAACGTCCGCGAGTGCGGGAACAATCCTTCTTCCATCCCGCACAAAAAGACCAGCGGGAATTCCAATCCCTTCGCCGCATGAAGGGTCATCAGAGTAATTTGCGCGCTTTTGTCATAAGCGTCCGCATCGCTGATAAGCGCTGCATGATCGAGAAATTGATCCAGCGTTTCCCCGCGGTCGCGGGAGTCCATGGCGGCGTTCACCAATTCGCGCAGGTTCTCAATGCGAGAGTAGGCTTCGGGCGTGTCTTCATCTTCCAGCAACTTGATGTAACGGGTACGGTCGATCAGAAATTTCAGGACATCAGCCGTGGAGGCGGCTGCGGGATTGGGCTCGACGGGAGTAGCGGCGGCATTTTCGCCGGTGTCAGCATTTTCGCCAGTGGCAGCAGCTTCCGCATCTGGCGCGGCTTCTAGGGTAACGAACTCTTCGCTCTCGGTATCCGGCTCCTCACTCGCGCCGAAATCAAAGCTGAAGTTTTCAGTATCGAAGCCAGTTTCATCCTCTACATCATCATTCACTGCTTCCACGGGCGCGACGGATGCTGCTGCATTGTTGTCATTAACTTGATTGGCCTCTTGCGCCGATTGCGACAGTTGTTCCGCATAAGTTCCGCCGAGCATGGCGCGAGCATCTTCAATGAGATCGTGGAAACTTTTTAGCGCGGCAAGGGCGCGCTGCGGAAGAAGCTGGCGCTGGATCGTTTCGCCAATCGCTCCCCACATGGATAATCCAGTTTCCAGCGCCAATCGTTCGATAGTTTCGATTGATGTTTTGCCAATGCCACGAGCGGGAGTGTTGATTACGCGCTGTAGAGAAATCGAATCATCCGGATTATGAATGACTTTCAAGTACGAGATCATGTCTTTGATCTCGGCGCGCTCATAAAAAGAAAATCCGCCGACCACGTGATATTTGAGCTGGTAGCGCCGCATGGCCTCTTCAAACAAGCGTGATTGCGAGTTCGTGCGATAGAGCACCGCTATGCGTGCATCGTCTTTCTCGGCAGATTCGCGCAGGTAGCGTGCAATCCAATCCGCGGCAAAGAGCGCCTCATTCTCGCCGTCGGGGGCTTCGTAGTAGCCGATCTTCGCGCCACCCTGACGCGAAGTCCAAAGATTTTTGCCTTTGCGCTTTATGTTATTAGCAACAACAGCCGAAGCCGCTTGCAGAATATTTTGCGTGGAGCGGTAGTTCTGCTCCAGGCGGACGATTTTCGCTTCAGGAAAATCTTTTTCAAACTCGAGAATGTTACGGATGTCCGCGCCGCGCCAGGAATAAATCGATTGGTCTTCGTCGCCCACCGCGCAAACATTGTGCCGTGTACCCGCAAGCATGCGCATGAGTTCATACTGCGGGCGGTTTGTGTCCTGATATTCATCCACCAGAATGTATTGAAAGCGACGGTTGTAATATTCGCGGACTTCGGCTGAAGCCTTCAGCAAACGCGCGGTTTCGAGAAGTAGATCGTCAAAATCGAAGGCATTGGCCTTGCGCAATTCCTTGCGATACTGCTCGTAAATATGGGCGATGCGCTCGGTCTTGGGATCGCCCGATTGCAAATAAACTTCCTGGGGATCCAGCATGTGGTTCTTGGCCCAGGAAATATGGGAAAGAACAGTGCGCGGCGTGAGCTGCTTGTCGTCCACGCCGAGCCGGCGCATGATGCCTTTTACCAACTGCTGCTGGTCCGACTCGTCATAAATCACAAAGCTTTTCGTATGACCGATCGGCGGCTGTCCGGGAACGGACGAGGGAATTCGCAGGGCTTCAATATCACGGCGCAAAACTCGAACACAAAAAGAATGGAACGTTGCGATTACCGGCTTCGCGATGGAAAGCCCGCCTACAATTTTCTCAACGCGTTCCACCATCTCGGCAGCAGCTTTGTTGGTGAATGTCACCGCAAGAATGGATTCGGGCATGACGCCCATGTGCTCAATCAGATAAGCAATGCGGTAGGTAATGACGCGCGTCTTGCCGCTACCCGCGCCAGCCAGAATGAGCACCGGCCCATCGGTTGTTTCGACGGCTTCGCGCTGCTGCGGATTGAGTTTTTCGAGAAAAGACAACGAGAAAAGCTCCGGGGTACTATTTGAATTTTACAGGATTTGAGTTTGTGTCTGTATGCACTCAGCCCCTTGTCATTCCGAGCGGAGCGGCTGAAGCTGGTTCGGAGTGACAAATGGAAAGTTATTTTTCAAAATCAAGAGTTTGAAGACGACGCTGTTACCGCCTTGCACTCTTCGCACGGGCAAACATCCCGTAGAAACTGCCAGGAATAAATCCCTAATTCGTGGCCATCGTTCCAGTGGAACTTAATGGCATATTTCCCAACGCCTTCGGCGGAAAGTGGCTTGGCCTTTTCCTTGAACATAGGCAGTTCGCCAGGCTTTAACTTAGGTGGATCCCCCGGTTGCCGGCCAGTCTTGCTTCTGTCTTCATCACACAGTGCACAGGGGCAGGCATCATGCAGGAAGGGAAACGAATAGTGCGAATGGTGGCCGTCTTTCCACTCAATATCCACACCGTCGCTGGTCGTAAGATTGACTTTGACCGACTTGGGATCGATGGAGACTGTCATAAAGTCAGTATCGCATGGCCTTGAAGGAGAGCAAATTTGGCTAAACAAGCCAAAATCTTGTAAAATCAATGTTTACGCAGCAAGTTCTTATCTTCTCTGGAGTAGTTATGGCACAAGTATGTGAAATTTGCGGCAAGGGGCCGCAGTTCGGAAATAACATCAGCCACGCCCACAACGTGACCAAACGGCGCTGGAACGTCAACCTGCGCCCGGTACACGCCAAAGTAAAGGGCGGAAATAAACGCATTCGCGTCTGCACGTCCTGCCTGCGCAGCGGCAAAGTCGTAAAGGCTTAACTCGTTATTTCAAACAGATTTTCGGATCGCCATCCAGGGCGATTGAGGACTTTTGTGTCCTCGGCTTCGCTCAACTCTTAGCGAAGGACAGTCTATTTCCGCAAAATCGCAATCGCGTCGATCTCCACCAGAACATCTTTGGGCAGGCGTGACACCTCAACCGTGGAACGCGCAGGCGGATTCTCCGTAAAATGGAGTCCATAGACTTCGTTCATCGCCATGAAGTCATTCATATTTTTCAGGAAGACTGTCGTTCGTACGACTTTCTCCAACCCACTGCCCGC
>DASXCC010000253.1:0-4722 GCA_036491415.1 Terriglobales bacterium
CTACTCACGCTCTGTGGCCTTCCAGAACAGGGTCGTCTGTCATGCCACGCTCGAACAAAAAATTTGCGAAGACCATCTCATCATTGCGGACCTCCTCTTCGGTGATGTCGTTGGCCATCTCAGATGCATCTCCAATCGTCAGCATTCCCCGAGTCAGCCTGCTTCACCAGTCGGTGGAAGGGGCCCTCCGAATCCGACTTCCTCGTATGGCAAGACTGTGATGGAAATGCTTGGGATGGACTGGAACCAGGCGAGAATCTGGTCACCAGTGCTCAACTCCGGAGGAACCATGTGGACCCGAATTTCGGCGACAGCGATGCCGTCTCCTTCGCAATAATTTCTAATTGCACCTACCGCGAGCTCATGAACAGTGGAATCAAAGTGTGCCCATGGCCTGGAGAAACATGCATTTTTCGACCGCTTGGAAACTTGATCGTCATGGCGCAGTCTCGCCATACGGAGATGATTAGAGTTCCGCCCTCTCCTCCGGGCTCGTCACAAATTAAATTGCTCACCACGAGAGCAGCCAACTCTGCAATATCACGCGGATGATTCGGCGTTGCCTTCGAGCCGGAATGCTCGGAGTTTATTTTTTCTTGCGACATTTCAGCTCCAAACGAATTTCGCGGGAGCGCTTGTTCAGTACATGCGTAAACAAACCCCGCGTTCGCCTAGATAAGCCATCCTTGCCGTCGCGTGCGCGGCGGCTTAGGACGCAACTAGGACACAAATCTCAATGTTTGGAATCAGAAACTTGCGGAAACCGCGAGAATTGAGTCAACCGAATCAACTAGATATGGTCGGGGAGAGAGGATTTGAACCTCCGACCCCCTGGTCCCGAACCAGGGTGCCAGACCCAATGCCACCACCTGCTCCCCGGTCTAAATTGAATACAGTCGCAGAAGGATTTTGGTAATTTTCCGTCCGGAAAACGCCAGGCTGAGCCGCTACTTTAAATCGCGGCGGATAATAGACCAGCAACCCCGTACGGGAAACCGGCAGATCGAGCGCGGGCATCGCGAGCGAAACATTTCGGTATTTAATAGCGCAGACTCATCAACTGTGCTATCGTCGGCTAGTGACAGGGCTACGGGTTGGGGTGTCGTACACCTCGGAGTGGGGGTGTACGATGACGGCATACACCCCCATATTAAAACTGAGGCATTCGCCAATGAGCATCCTACACGTCAACCATATTCAAGCGGATTGCCGAGCACGTTTTATATCCACCATTGATATGAGCGATGTGCAAAACGCTGGTCCCACCGAAAAAGACGACATGTTTTTGAGTCGAGCGCTAGCTGCATTTTCGATCGCAGCAGTGGCCAAGGTTAGTGATGCCGTTGCTGCCGCATCTGTAGTAGATCAGTACCAAGACGATGGTATAGATGCTTTCTATTACGACACAACTGAGCACGTCGCTTATTTGGTTCAGTCGAAATGGGTAAAAAACGGCACCAGCTCAGTTGATCTTGGCGCAATACTCAAGTTCCAGCAAGGTATTAACCACCTCATAGAAGGGAAAATCGCATTGTTGGGGTCGAAGATGCAGGCTAGGTCTGCCGATATTCAGGCCGCGTTGGATGATGTGCATGCGACTTTCGTTCTGATAATCGCATACACGGGAAACCAGCCATTGGCTCAAGAAGTGCGTGCCCCACTGGATCAGTTAATAACTGATCTCAACGAGGATAGCAATCTCGTTTCGCTTCAAGCCCTCAAGCAAAAGGATTTGTGGAGCATTGTTGAAAACAAGGCTATCGGGACAGCCGTGGATTTTGAGGTTCAACTCAAGGAGTATGGGCACGTAAAAGACCCTTATAAGGCATACTACGGCCAAGTAGCCGTCGCCGACATTTTGGCGTGGGGTAAGTTTGGCGATCGACTCTATCACAAAAATCTACGCAGTTTCAAAGGCAGCACTGACGTAAACACGGCAATCATCTCCACGGTGAAAGATGATGCAGATAATTTTTTCTACTTCAACAACGGAATAACCTTGCTCTGCGGCGGCCTAAGCAAGAAGCCACTAGGCGGCAAGTCAACAGATAGCGGCGTCTTTGACTGTAAGGACGTTAGCGTTATCAATGGAGCGCAAACCGTAGGTAGCATAATCTCAGCATTTACTGCGCCGGAGGCAATCCCGTCCACTGCCCGCGTTATGGTCAAACTAATTTCCCTGGAAAGCTGTCCACCAGATTTTTCTACCCAGGTAACGCGTGCCGCAAATACCCAAAACAGGATTGAAAACAGGGACTTTGCTGCACTTGACCCCGAACAGACGCGACTGCGCACCGAAATGCTCTTGTCGCTCAACAAGGAGTACGTCTTTCGCAGCGGCGACCAAGCTCCTGACCAATCAAACGGCTGCACGCTTGATGAAGCGACAATCGCATTGGCATGTGCCAATAGCGACGCAACCCACGCGGTAAATGCGAAACAGGCGATTGGTCGGTTTTACGAAGATACAACTAAGCCGCCCTACACCTTGCTGTTCAATTCTGCGTTGAGCGTAATTAAACTTTGGCGTGCAATCGAAGTACTGCGCAAAGTTGATGGTTTCCTTAAGGAAGAACAGAAGCAACGTGAGGGCAGAGAACGCGGGTGTGTCGTCCACGGCAATCGCATTCTTCTACACCTCGTATTCAAAGCCCTCGATCCTGCCATTTTTTTAGAGGAATCAACTACTCCCGATGCCGAATATGCCAAGATCCCGTCCTTGCTTACCGACTACCTAATAAAGGTCAGCACGGAAATTGCCCAGAAATACACGCCGTCATATGTGGGCAACATCTTCAAGAACATCACGAAGTGCAAAGCGATCGTTGCAGCGATCGCTTAATTACGATGAGGCCAAATGAAACATTCGGAAGAATACCAGCGATTCACGAATCTAGTGGGCAACTTAATGACTGTTTCGCACGAGGAAATCGTGAAGCGCGAGGCGGAGTATCGGAAACAGGTAGACGCGAATCCCAACAGGCGTGGACCGAAACGCGGCTCAAAGAAAAAGCGGAAAGCTGCTACGCCTTCCGCTTCCGACCGCGAGGCAACCGGAACCTAGAAAGGGACTTCCGGTTTTTTGTCCTCCTTCGCCGTCAGTTCCGCATATGTCAATCGCTTTCTGACGATCTGTTCACACAAGAGACTGAAACGGTCAGAGTCGTTCACTGGATTGTCTTTGGTAGCGCGATTGTTAAATCGAAACGCCTGTTCATCTACATATCGGAACAAGTGAAACGGTTCAACCGCAACGTAGGTTCCGCTGAGACCACGCTTCAAAAGCGACCAGAAATTCTCTACGCCTTGTACGTGAACCTGTCCTTCAACGTACTTTTCAAGATGGTTCACGAATTTATGGTCGTATTCCGATTTGAGAGCGTAATAGCCAGTAAATTCATCCGTCATAATTGCAGAGCCAGCCTCAACAAAATCTCGCACGGCTCCATGGACGGCAGGATACTTGCGATCTCCGATGACCCGCGCTTTGATCTTTCCGCCGCGCTCAAGTGCGCCGATGATCACAGTCTTGCCGTGTCCGCCTTGCATACCAATACCATCGCTGAGACGGCGACGCTTGCTCTTGTGCATGTTCCGCGCCTTGCCACCGATGTAAGTCTCGTCAATCTCCACAGGCCCATTAGGTCCACCAAGCTTGCCGCCATCCTGCTTGTCTTGCATACCGAGACGAATGCGATGCAGCATGAACCATGCAGCCTTTTGGCTAACTCCCAAATGGCGGTGAATTTCCCAAGAGGACACGCCGTTTTTACAATTTGCGACCATCCACATGACAGGCAGCCACTTCTCAAGTCCGAGCGGGGAATCTTCCATTACCGTTCCGGTCTTGATGCTGAATTGCGCCTTGGGATGCCGCGTCTTGCACTGCCACAAGCGGCGAGACGGCACAAAGGAAACGTCCTTCCGTCCACAGTTCGGACAGGTTACCCCGTTCGGCCAGCGGCGCAAGGCCAAATAGTCGATGCAGTTATCCGCGCTTTGGAAGTAGACGATTGCATCAGCTAAAGTCTTTGGTTCGTGTACCATGCAAGAACTTTAGCATAGAAGTGTTGATGAGTAAAGGATATTATTACCAACATTTCCCTTATCGTCCCATTTCGTTCCGCGCGGGTGAAATACACTAGCTCAATTACGAACTCGGGGGCGTCCTCTCCACCGCGCGATTTTTCGAGCGGAATTAGAAGACTGCCATCCGGCGATTGACCAGGACGAACTGGCCTACCCGACAACGCTGCGCTCCACACGGTTGCTCCCGAAGGCAACGTGACTTTCGCGAAATTCCTTTGATTGTCTTCTCTAGCAATTGCGCTCCTTGCACTCCCCAAGGGTCGACCGGCATTTGGGTCGGCCTCATTGTCGATAACCCGGGGCTCTCGGATTCGGGTTCTAGTCCGGATCTAACTGCGACACACGTGCTGGAGCAGATATCTCCGACTCACGGCGAGTGGGGCGCTTGTCTCTATGAACGGAAGTTATGCTCAGGCTCAGATCAACCCGATACAGGGCACCCACACCCCACCGGGTGATAACCACATCATGCTTCTCTCAGTTGTTACGGGGAATGGAGTGGCATCCCTCAATCAGCTAAATATTTTTAGCGATCAGAGGACGGGGGCGACAAACGTAGTTGTTCCGAATTCCGGTTTTATAGTCAATTGGACGACCACTCTTAACCAGGACGGATCGGTGACGCTCGTTACG
>DASXCC010000254.1:0-6325 GCA_036491415.1 Terriglobales bacterium
CGCGCCCGCGAAGCTGGCATCGCGAATATTCTCGCCATCGGCACAGGCGATGGTCCGGGCACGCTCGACTGTGCGGTAAGGATCGCCGATAAATACGGCTTTATTTATGCGACGGTCGGCATTCATCCTCACGAAGTAAAGCTCGCGAAAGAATCTGACTTTCAGGAACTCGAAGCACTCGCAAAAAATCCTAAGGTCATCGCGTGGGGGGAAATCGGACTCGACTACTTTTACGATCACTCGCCGCGCGATTTGCAGCAGCAAGCTTTCATTCAACAAATGGAACAGGCCAAAGCAGCGAAACTTCCCATCGTTATTCATTGCCGCCCTTCGGATGGCAGCGACAATGCCTGGGAAGATTGTCTCCGGCTGATTCAGGAGCATTGGTCTCCAGGCGGACTCGGCGGCGTGCTGCATTGCTTTACCAGCACATGGCCGCATGCGAAACGCGCGCTGGACATGGGATTCATGATTTCGTTTGCCGGAAACGTGACCTTTCCGAAGGCCCAGCAGATTCGAGATTCCGCCAAAGAAGTTCCGCTCGACCGCATGTTCATTGAAACGGATTCGCCATTTCTCGCACCAGTTCCTTATCGCGGCAAAAGAAATGAGCCGGCATTTGTGAAGGAAACCGCGCGACAATTGGGCGAACTGCGCGGGATCTCCGCCGAAGAAATTGGACAGCAGACTTCCCGCAACTTTTATAATTTCTTTTCTCTTCCCGAAAATACCGCTTCCATTTAGTTTGTTATGTAACTCTTGCTCAACAAATTCATTTATCCTATAGACTCATACAGTCATGCCAGAGAACACTTTCGACATTGTCAGCAAAATTGACCTGCAGGAAGTTTCCAACGCCATTCAGCAGGCGCTGAAGGAAATCCATACCCGCTTTGATTTAAAGGATTCGAAGTCGAATATCGAAATGGAAGGCAAAGATGCCATCGTTCTGCACTCAATAGATGAGTACAAGCTGAAGGCGGTCAATGACGTTTTCCAGCAGAAACTGGTGAAACGGGGCGTATCGCTGAAGGGCCTGACCTATAAAGAAGTGGAAGCGGCTTCTGGAGGAACTTCAAGACGGCGTGTGACCATGCAACAGGGCGTGCCGATTGAAAAAGCGAAAGAGATCGTGAAGCTGATCAAGGATTCCAAAAAGAAAGTTCAGGCTTCCATTCAGGGAGACTTGGTGCGTGTTAGCGGCAAGGACCGCGACTCGCTTCAGGAAGTGATCGCCCTGCTGCGGCAAAAAGATTTAGGGATTGATTTGCAGTTCACGAACTACAGAAGCAATTAACCGCGAGTACGCGGAGAGCGCAGAGACGATCAAGAATAAATGTTTTTAGAATCTCTCAGTGAATTTTGCGATCTCTGCGGTATAGGTTTTAAAAACGATTGAGCATTTCGACCGTCATTAACGGGAAAGAAATCTTCGCCATGCTGGCCGAAGATCTCGCTGCCATTGAGCGCGAGTTTGGACGCGACACAGTATCCGGCGTCGAAGCTATTACGGAGATCGGCGAATATCTTCGCAATGGTGGAGGCAAGCGGCTGCGTCCAGCATTACTTCTTCTTGCTTCGAAGATGTTCGATTACGAAGGCCGCGGGGCCGTCCGGTTGGGCGCCGTAGTCGAGATCATCCACACGGCGACTCTGGTTCACGACGACATTATTGATGAAGCGCAAACGCGCCGCGGACGTCCCGCAGCCAATACGCAATGGGGAAACTCCAAGTGCGTGCTGGCTGGCGATTGGCTCTACATGCAGGCGTTCAAAGTCGCGCTGCAAGAGCGCAACTTTCGCATTCTCGATACGTTGATCGAGCTGACGCAACAGATGGTCGAAGGCGAACTGCTTCAGATGGAAAAACTCGGCAAGCTCATCTCGCTCGACGAGCATTTTGACCTGATCTATCGCAAGACGGCCTGCCTGTTTTCTGTTTGCATGCGAATGGGCGCGATCCTCGGCGGCGCTACTCCTGAACAGGAAGAAGCGCTTTCACAATACGGCCGCAACCTTGGCATGGCGTTTCAGATTGTCGATGACGTGCTCGATCTCACCGCTTCTGAAAGCGTTCTGGGCAAGCCCGTGGCCAGCGACCTGCGCGAAGGCAAAGTTACGATGGCTGTAATCCACACTCTGGAACGCTGCACTTCTGCAGAACGGGAATGCATCAAGACGGTTCTCGACGACCGGGCGTTCGATCATGTCACTCACCAGGAAATCCTGGACATCTTGAATCGGTATCGCTCTCTGGAAGCTGCTCACGCTCGTGCCGCGCAATATGCCGAGCAAGCGAGGAAGTCTATCTGCACCTTTCCGGATACCGAAATCAAGCGCGCATTGCTATGGGCCCAGGAATTTGTTGTCGCGCGTGAAAAATAACCATCTCCCGCTGCATCCTGCCGTGTGTTGTGCAATCTATATGGACAGTACAACCCATGCATAACGCAGCCATCGCGATCGGGCAACATAGTTATTTGGTCATATTTTTAGCTGTATTTGCTGAAGCCATTGGACTTCCCATGCCCGCCGCTCTGGTTTTTGTAGTTGCCGGCGCGGCCGCCGCGTCGCATGCTCTGCATTTGCCGTTGGTGTTTTTGGTTTCTATTTTGGCGCTGTTGTGCGGAGACTTCCTCCTTTTCACGCTTGGCCGCTACACCGGTTGGGCGCTGCTTGGAATTTTGTGCCGCGTGTCCGTTAATCCTGAGACGTGCATTTTGCGTTCGGCGGAATCGTTCTACAAGCGCGGCAAGATCACGCTGGTGGTTGCAAAGTTCATTCCCGGTGTAAATACAATCGCAGCGCCGCTTGCAGGGAGCATGAAAATGCGCCCGGGCCAATTTCTCTCGTTCGATTCCATGGGCGCGGTTATTTATGCAGGCGCTTACATCATGCTGGGATTCATATTCCGAGACTTCCTCGCCGCAATTACTCGCGGATTCATGGCTGCCGGACGCGCTGTGGAAGCTGCATTTCTGGTGGCGATCATCGGCTATGTGATTTATCGTTTGTGGGTTTACTACAAGAACCAGGTGTACCGCGTTGTCCCGCGAGTGCAGGTAGAAGAACTGGCGCACAAATTGGATTCCGAGGAAAAAGGAAATATCCTGCTGCTCGACGTACGCAGCCATGGCTACTACGATGCCGGAGCTTTGCGAATCAAAGGCTCGATTCGTCTGGAGCCGAATAATTTTGCTGAGGAAATCAAGAATCTTTCGAAGAGCAAACAAATTTATGTCTATTGCACCTGCGCTCGTGACGCGACCAGCGCGCGAGTTGCGCACCTTTTGCGCGAGCAGGGATTCGATGCTTACGTCATCGTTGGCGGACTTGGCGCATGGCGCAAAGCGAAGCTGCCGCTTGAAGGCATTCCCGGTTCTGATCTGATCAAACTGCCTACGTTTTCATAATTTCCTCCCCTACCGGGCGGCAACATTTTCGTAAATTCTTCCGTTTATACTGAGCAACATGGCCTCGCCGAAAGAAATCGAAATCAAATTCCGCCTGGGAAATATTCCGTCCACCACTCGTAAACTCCGCGAAGCTGGGTTTCGACTCGTCACGCGCCGCACCCACGAACAGAACACTCTCTATGATCTCGAAGGAAGCCCGTTGCGGCAGCGCGGAGAAATTTTGCGCCTGCGTAAGTACGGTGATGGTTGGGAATTGACCCATAAGAGCAAAGGCAAAGTGGGCAAGCACAAAATTCGCGTCGAGAACCAGACCAAAATTGAAGACGGTAAAAAAATGGAGGCCATTCTTCATGCTCTCGGGTATCGACCTCTGTTCCGGTATGAGAAGTTCCGCGCGACATGGAGCGATGGCCATGGCGATGTTGTACTGGATGAAACTCCGGTAGGAAATTTTGGAGAGATCGAAGGCGCGTCCCGTTGGATTGACCGTACGGCGCAGCTTTTAGGGATTTCATCGGCTGACTACATCACAAAAAGTTACGGCGAATTGTTTGCCGAGTGGAAACAGCAACACAAAAGCGCGGCGGAACACATGACCTTTAAAGACGTAAAACGTTAGATTTGAAGCACCTCCCAGCATCTAATTAACTAACAAACGCACTCTAACTTATTCAATCGCTGCGTGTTACTCTCGAATTGCTCTGAGGTTCGCCACTTCGCACGCGTGGCAATACAGAAAGAACATTTTCGCCGGCTGTTGCGCACAGTCGAGGCGCTTTCCGACCTCGGCCCCGCCCTGACCGGAGAGCGCGATTTTGCGCAAATGTCCCGCGCCATGGTCTCCGCTTTAAGGGAGGCTGGAGGCGCGCGGGAAGCTGTGCTCTTTTCATTCAGCGACCGGCCTGCGCTGCTACGCTCACTGGCGTCGGAAGGCTTTGCCCTGATGCCGGAGCCGGCAGTTATGCCCCTGCTGCCGAAGCATGTTCACGCGCTGAGTTCGGCGCCTGCTCCCATTCTCCTTTCCTCCGGTTCTCACGAAACATTTCTCAGCTCCAATGGAAACGTCGCTCCTGAACTATTTAAGTGCCTGGCTCCTTTGAAAGCTGCTGGGAAATTAGTCGGATTGGTGGCCCTGGGACGCAGCGTAGGCGACGCCGTTTATGACAACGGCGAGATGGGGGCACTGGAGTTACTTTGCAATTATGTGTCGCTCGCTATTCAGAACCATTCGCTGACGGAAACCATTGCGCAGCGCGTTTCAGAAAATTTGCGGTTGATGGCTTCGCTGCACGGCTTCTATGACAATGCGTTGCAGGCATTCGCCGCCGCGATTGATGTCAAGCACGTCAATATTCATGGACATTCGCTGCGGGTTGCGCGTTATGCGGCAGCTATGGGCGAGGCGATGGGCATGAGCCATGAGGATGTTTCGGCGCTGCGATCGGCCGGTTATCTGCATGACATCGGCAAAGTCGCCGTGGATAAACGATTATTTGGCAAACCGGGTGCATTGGATCCAGAAGAGTTTCGCGAAATGGCTGATCATACTGTCGTTGGCCACCAGATTGTTCACGGCGTGCAGTTTCCATGGCCGCAAATTCCTGAGATCGTTCGCTGGCATCACGAACGTGCCGATGGTTCCGGATATCCCGACAGTTTAAGGAACGACGAGCTTTCCATGCCAGTACGGGTGATTGCCCTGGCTGACACGTTTGATGCGATGATGAGCGAACGGCCCTATCGCGATCCCATGTCGCTGGGAAGTTGCCTGGGTGAGATCATCCGCATGACGCCGCAAAAGTTTGACCCCGATGTTGTGCAGGCATTATTAGTGCAGATTCGGCGGGACTCCGCGGGCAGCAATCAGTTCCCCTTCCTCGAAGATCAAACCGTTGTAAACCTCGGCCCCAGCGATGTGGACCATATGGCCGCTACGCTGCAACACAAAACCACCTACGGCCGGCTATTCCTTACCTAGAACTTATTGTCGATGAAGTTTACGGGATGTCCACGAGTACGTCGCCATTTTCCATTTTGATTGGATAGACATCCACTTTTGTGGTGGGATTGTCGCCGGTCTGCCCAGTCGCAAGATCGTATTCCCATCCATGCCAGGGACAGACGATTTTCCCGCTCTCAATCACTCCTTCGGAAAGCGGGCCGCCCTCATGAAGGCAGACGTTATCGATGGCGGTAATGGTTCCATTAATTTTGGCTACGCAGATGGCTTTTCCGCCGCAGAGAAATTCTTTGGCCTCACCTTCGCCGGGAAGTTCGGATTGAGCCGCAAGTTTTGTGAAGGACACGGGCTACCTTTAGATTGAAGATTGAAGTTAAACAGCGATTGCGCCAAACAGTTTACCCTAATCAGGATTGAACAACGGTTGGATACTATGAAGATCGTTCCGGCAAAAGACACCATTGCTACGTTAAAGAAGCAGGCGTTGGAATGCGAATCCTCCGCTCAAACCGCTGAGGGGCCGGAAAAATCGGAGCTGCAAGAGTTGGCGGAACAATGCAAAGAATGGGCTGACTCTCTGCGAAAGGGCACATGACATCCTGACTTCCTGCTTGCGAACCTGATTCTCGGGGGAGGGCTAGGCCGTTCGCAAGATCACGCCGCCATCTGTTCGAGCGCCGGACGATCGCGAATGATCAGGGTAGAACCTTCGACTCGAATAAATTCTTTTTTCTTCAAGTCTCCTAACAAACGCGTTACCGTCTCGCGCGAGGCGCCAATCATCTGCGCCATCTCTTCATGCGTCAGGCTCTCCGGAACATGCGTTTCACGCTCGGTCCTTTCACTTTCCGGCCGCGTCCAGGAAAGAAGTAAGCGCGCGAGTTTACCCGCGGACGATCGCGCTAAAACTAATTCATGGATGTCGCGATAGACCGACTGAAATTCAGTG
>DASXCC010000255.1:0-22073 GCA_036491415.1 Terriglobales bacterium
CTTGCCTTTGGGACGTCCCAAGTGCGCGGCCAAAATCAACCGCGCGCCATGACGAAGCGCATATTCGATGCTGGGCAGCGTCTCGCGAATGCGAGTGTCGTCCATTACACGGCCATCTTCGAGCGGGACATTGAAGTCCACGCGCATGAAAATCCGGTGATCGTTAAGCGGAAGATCGCGAATTGATAGCTTCGACATAGAACTTTCCTTGGTAAGAATTTATAGGATGCTGGTTTCGCGCTTGGCCGCGCTCCCGCTTAAGCGGGAGCGCGGCGCGGTAACTCGCTCATGTCCTTGGTGCGTAACAGCCCGCACGCAGGACGACAATGCCTTGTTTACAGGCCCTTGCCAGCGATGAAGTTGATGAGATCACGGACGCGGCAGGAGTATCCCCATTCGTTGTCGTACCAGGAGATCACCTTTACGCAATTTCCGCCAACCACCAGCGTCATGTGCGCGTCGACGATCGACGAACGACTGTCGCCCTTGAAATCGGAGGAAACCAGTTCATTCTCTTCGAATCCCAGATATCCCTTCAACGGGCCGCTTTCCGACGCTTTCTTCAGCGCGGCATTGACCTCTTCTTTTGTGGTCTTCTTTTCTACCCATGCCACAAGATCCACTACCGAAACGTTCGGCGTAGGAACACGCATGGCGAACCCGTCGAGCTTGCCAGCCAGGTCAGGAATGACCAGCTTCAGGGCCTTTGCGGCTCCTGTAGAAGTCGGGATCATATTGATCGCGGCAGCACGGGCGCGACGCAGGTCCTTGTGCGGGAAGTCGAGAATGACCTGATCGTTTGTGTAGGAGTGAATGGTGGTCATGGTCCCGCTGACGATCTTGAATTCGTCATTGATGACTTTGGCGATGGGGCCCAGGCAGTTGGTGGTGCAGGAAGCGTTGGAAATTATGTGGTGTTTCGACGCTTCGTATTTATCGTGGTTGACGCCTAATACCAAGGTGACGTCTTCGCCCTTTGCCGGGGCGGAGATGATGACCTTTTTCACCGAACCGCGCATGTGCTTTTTCGCGTCTCCGGCATCGGTAAAGCGGCCAGTCGATTCCACCACCACCTGTGCGCCCACGCTTTCCCAGGGCAGAGCAGCAGGATCTTTTTCTTTGAACACCTTAATGGTTTTGCCGTCGATGGTAATGCTGTCCGCGCCGGCTTCAATCTTGTTGGGCAGGTTGCCCAGGATGGAATCGTACTTAAGCAGATGGGCCAGAGTCTTCGGATCGGTGAGGTCATTGACCGCCACAAATTCCAGGTTGGGGTCTTTCAATGAAGCCCTCAGCACGTTACGTCCAATGCGTCCGAATCCGTTAATGCCTACTTTAACCGCCATGTCGCCTCCAGATGAGATTGTGAGACAGATGTACCTACGACATCAGTGAACTTTACCTATTCGTTGGGAACAGAAAATTTTATCAGGCAGGATTAAGAAGGCGCAAATACGTTGCGGGATTAATACGGCAAGGTTAACGTATAAAAAGCGTGACTTTCCCATAGATTCAGGGTTATATAAAGTGCGACCTCGGGCCTTGATGCCAATGAACCATCCTTACGGGTTCCGCCGTTTTTCGTTATTCCTCGCGGTCATTGCATTTCTTATTTCTGGCCTTCTTCCAGTCGCGGGATTTGCCCAGAGTTCGGCTCCTTCTACTTCTCACGCCAGCGCTGGCGAAAGTGATCTGCATCGAGCCGCTCGGACGGGCGACCTGGCTTTATTGCGCGCGCAGTTACAGTCAGGTGCGAACCCGAACCAGCGCGACAGCGATGGACGAACTCCGTTAATGGATGCTGTCGCTGCAGGCAAAGTCAGCTCCATGCGGGTTTTGCTCTCTGCTAAAGCGGACGTAAATGCTCACGCGAATTCCGGACGTACAGCTTTAATAGAAGCCGCGGCCCAGGGAAACCTTTCGGCGGCGCGATTGTTAATTCAGTCGGGCGCAGATTTGAACTCTACGCAGCGGGGATGGGGAAGTGCCGTCAAAACCGCCGAGCGTATGGGGCATCCTGAAATTGCGGCATTGCTGCTGAAGGCTGGTGCGAAATCTTCCGGCAGTTCGGTGGGCGACAAAGTCTGCGTGCGTCCATGGGCTGGCGACGGTTATTGCGGGACGATCGAATCGGCGAATAAGAATGACTTCCGCATTCGCATAACGGAGATCGTCGGCTGCAAAGACGGATGTCCGGCACGAGAACAGTGTTCCGCCGGACGCGCTGTCGGCGGATCATACGGGATTAACATCGGAGACGAAATCAATACCGTGAGCTGGTGCCTCACGCAAACCGGAGTAAAACCGTGAGATTTTCACTCCAGTCTTTATTAGCGTTCCTAGTGAGTTGCATTGCGATCAGCTGCGGCGGTGGAGCAAAAGGCGATCTTTCTGGTCCCGCACAGCCAGGTCCGCCTTCTGCCATTACCGTGACCTGCTCCGTAACGCAAGTGGAAACCGGACTCACCGATCAGTGTTCCAGTACGAACTCGGCCGTCACGTGGATGGCTTCTGCCGGAACGATATCTTCTTCCGGAGTGTTCACTGCTCCGGGCAACACGGGCGCTGTGACCATCACCGCAACCTCAACTACAGATGCGACGAAGTCCGGCATCGCGACACTAACCATTACTCAGGCCCCGCAGCCAAATTCCGGATTCGTCTACACGGGCATCACGCATGTCTCATGGTCAACCGGTGAATACAGCAGCTCCGCGGGTACGTCCGCGCAGGACGCCATGGCCGCAACAGGAGGCGCATGGGCCGGAGTTCTGGCTACGCAGTACATGCAGACGAAAACTTCCAACACCATCGCCACGCCCACGCCGTCAGACGCCGACGTAATCGCCGCGATTCACGAGTTCCACAGCAAAGGTATGAAGGTGATGCTCAAGCCCCACGTGGATGTGATGGATGGGACCTGGCGCGGACAGATTGCGCCCAGCGATGTGACTGCATGGTTCCAGAGCTTCACCATATTTATTACGCACTATGCGCAGCTTGCGCAGGACAATGGTGTAGAAATGCTGTGCTTTGGCACCGAATATGCGTCCATGAGCGGCAGCCAGAACCAGGCCAGTTGGGACAATGTCATTACCGCGATTCGCGCGATCTACACAGGGCCGCTGGTGTATGCCGCGAACGCGACATTCGCAGGCGATGAATTTACTTCGGTGTCTTTCTGGGACAAGATGGACGTGATCGGCCTCGATGCATATTTTCCGCTTACCAATCACAGCGATCCCACCGTCGCCCAACTTGTCGCTGCGTGGAGCAACAACACCAACGGCGAGAACATTCTCGCCAACATCCAGAATTTTTCGGATGCCCATCCGGGCAAACCGTTGATTTTTACGGAAATTGGGTATCGCAGCGCGGCAGGAACCAATACCAAGCCCTTTGACTTCAGCTTCACTGCGCCTGCGGACGATACGGAACAGCAGAATTGCTATGAAGCGATGTATGAAGTGTGGAGTGGGCAAAGTACATGGATGAAGGGAAACTTCTGGTGGGGATGGCCCGTTCCCGCGCCGTCACCAACGGACACGGATTACAATCCTCGCAATAAACCCGCCCAAACCATCCTGCAAAATTGGCAATAGTTTTTCGTCCATACAGCTGGAAAATCAGGCTCAATCAAAATTGCAAATCAAAGCCAAATTAAGTAAATGCAATTTCGATAAACACGTTCTTCTTGCTCCAGAAGGGCGAAATCCTCATCAGTCAATATTTTCGAGCAATCGTCTTTCGTGCCCGCTTCCAATCTTCTTCATGAATAATGCGCGCGGTGGCTTCGAACTCTGGGCCCGTGATTTGGCCGCGGATGGTGCAGGGCGCGACCTTTACACGGGAGCTATTGCGAATGCGTTTATATTTGCCTGAGTCGTTGCGGCTCATCACGTAGATTTTGTTGTTCTCTTCGCCGAACCATACTGGAGTGGGAACGGCTACGCCCGTTTTCCGGAAAGTGATTAGAGAAATATATTTTTGCCCGGAAATTTCCGCAGGTACTAGACTGCCCATAGTGGTATTGTAGCTGTGTTCGGGCCGTTCCTGATTTGGTGCGTCCCGTAGCCTAATTGGTTTGCGAGTATATACTTCCATCATAGAAGCCAAACATGCGCAAATGGGTAAGTGAACGTTTGAAACGACGTAAAAAGAAAACTGAGGAGCCGCGGCCTGAATCCGCAGAAGCTCCATTACAGCCGGCATATTTTGAGAACGAGTCGGTGCAGCCGCCATCATCAGCTCCTGAACTCTCCGAGCAGAGTTCCATGGCGCACTCCGAACCTGTAGAGCAGGCGGAAGTTCCGGCATCGGCCGAGCAGCCGCAACCGACGCGCTCCGGAAATAATAATCAACGCAGAGGCCGCCGCCGCAGAGGCCGTACCAATCGCGGACGCGGTCCGGTAAGAAACGCCGCTGCCGCGCAGGCAGCCCAGCAAAGTTCAGTTGAGGGAACTGGAGAACAGGAAGCGGTAAAACCTGTCACCTCCATGCCGCGCGCTCCCAAAGGAGTTGTGGTGCTGGCGATCGGTTTGCCGGGATCCGGTAAGAGTTCCTGGTTTAAACGTCACAACATTACGCCGCTTTCGAGCGACATGTTGCGGGCGCTTTTATTCGATGATCCCACCGAGCAGCGCTTTCAGGATTTGATTTTCTCGAACTTGCGCTCGATGCTGAAGGCGCGGTTGATCGCGCAGCGTCCCACGAACTACGTGGACACGACCAACCTTACCCCGCATGACCGCCATAGCTGGATCAAGTTAGCCAAAGACTTTGGCTTCGATGCCCAAGCGGTCTTCTTTGATGTTCCACTTGAAGTTTGCCTGGAACGCAACCAGAAACGGGACCGGGTTGTGCCGGAAGAAATCATGCGTCGCTTTGCGGAGAAATTGAAGACACCCACCTTCGAAGAAGGATTCTCCAAAATTACCGTAGTGCGAGTAAAGCAGAAGGAAGCATCGGCGTCGTAAGGCTGGATATAGAAAGCTGATATACAGAGCTGATATAGAAAGCTATCGATATCGAAAAGCCTTTACCGCTGATGGGCAGTTTATCGATAGCTGATGCTGTTATATGACCACCGTGCTTTGCTGTCATGCATCTGGTTGACCTTCGATAGTACAGCCCATAAAATCATAGGCGGCAGGGGAAACATGCTGCCGCCAATCCAACCGTTTACTGCCCCCTCGTTCAACGGCAGGACACCTGCCTCTGGAGCAGGTTATCGGGGTTCGAATCCCTGGGGGGCAGCCAAATCTTTGTAATTTCGTTATTCCGCTGCGAATACCAAGAAGTAATTCATTCCATCTTTTTCGTAATCTTCCTGGTGCACCAGCTTATAGCCGGCTTTTTTCATTTCGCGAATCACCACGTCGCGGCCCACGCCATGATTGGTGCCGTCGCCATTTCGGTCGATCACTCCAACTTTAGCGTCTTTCGCGAGCCCATGGCGCAGGTTCTGGAATAGGACGACCGGTTGCGCTATCTCGTGGTAAGTTTTGAGGAGCAGCACGGCGTCCACCGGAACGGGCAAAAGCGGATTATCCGGCTTACCCAGAACCGTTTTGACGTTGTGCAGATCTTCTTTCTTCACGCGCGCGTCGATGTATTGAATCGCCTCGGGATTAATGTCCACCGCGTAAACCGTCCCTTGGTCGCCCACTCTTCGCGCCGCCAGCACGGTAAAAAATCCCGAGCCCGCTCCGATATCGGCGACACTTTTGCCGGAGACAATTCCCAGCGTGTCCATGACGCCGTTGATTTGCAACCGCTCCGCTCTTCCTTCGTTATCAAAAATAGATAGATTGCCGGTGTAAGGCGTGCTGGTTGGCCGGTGCACTGAGGATGATTCTTGAGCAAGAGCAGATGCGCAAAGAATGGCAATGAAGATTGAGAGTGTAAGTTTTCTGAGTTGCAAAACCATTGAAATATTGACTCCTGTCGCCACCAATGAGCTTTGGCAACATGATATCAATCGAAACACCCACTCATCCGCAGTCGTGCGAATGAGTGGGTGTTTTTTCAACTTACATTAGGCGATTTCGAATCGGTCAGCGTTCATCACCCTGCTCCATGCCGCCGCGAAATCTTTTACGAACTTTTCTTTTGCATCCGAAGAGGCATAGACTTCCGCGAGCGCGCGCAGCTGTGAGTGAGAACCAAAGACCAGATCAACGCGAGTTGCGGTCCACTTCACGTCGTTTGTTTTCCGGTCGCGGCCTTCGAAGATATCGCCAGAGCCATTGGAGCTATTCGACCGATCCCATTTCGTGTTCATGTCGAGCAGGTTCACGAAGAAATCGTTGGTCAGCGAGCCCGGCTTCTGAGTGAATACACCATGTTTGGAGTTGGCGGCATTGGCACCGAGAACACGCAGACCACCGACGAGGACCGTCAGCTCAGGCGCGGTCAGCCTCAGCAATTGGGCCTTATCGACCAGTTGCTCTTCAGGTGATAAACGCTGTTTGCTGCGGCGATAATTGCGGAAACCATCCGCCGCCGGTTCCATCGCTTCGAAGGACTCGACGTCAGTCTGTTCCTGCGATGCGTCCGTGCGTCCCGGCTTGAAAGGAACCTTTACGTCCACACCAGCGGCCTTCGCGGCTTTCTCGATGGCGGCATCACCGCCGAGAATGATCAGGTCGGCGAGAGAGACCTTCTTTCCTGCCGACGAAGCGTTGAATTCTTTCTGGATGGCTTCCAGCTTTTCCAGTACTTTCGCCAGTTCAACAGGTTGGTTGACCTCCCAGAACTTTTGCGGCGCGAGACGAATGCGGGCACCGTTTGCGCCACCACGTTTGTCAGAACCGCGGAACGTTGAAGCCGAGGCCCAGGCGGTTGAGACGAGTTGAGAAACAGTCAGGCCTGAGGAAAGAATCTTCTGCTTAAGAGCAGCAATATCGGGATCTCCGATGAGGGAGTGATTCACCGCAGGAATTGGGTCTTGCCATGGCAACGTTTCTTTCGGAACGAGCGGCCCGAGGTAACGCACGATCGGCCCCATGTCACGATGCGTAAGCTTGAACCACGCGCGCGCAAAGGCATCCGCAAACTGATCCGGGTGCTCGTAGAACCGCCGCGAAATTTTTTCGTACGCAGGGTCGAACCGCAGAGCGAGGTCCGTGGTCAGCATGGATGGCGCGTGACGCTCCGATGGATCGTGCGCATCGGGCACTGTGCCGTTGCCTGCGCCATTCTTCGGTGTCCATTGATTTGCGCCCGCGGGACTTTTGGTGAGTTCCCATTCGTAGGTGAATAAGTTGGTAAAGAAGTCGTTGCTCCACTTGGTAGGTGTCTGGGTCCAAGTGACCTCCAGGCCGCTGCCGATGGTGTCAGCACCAAAACCTTTCCCAAATTTATTTTTCCATCCCAAACCCTGGTCTTCGATTTCGGCGCCTTCCGGTTCAGCGCCCACATGATCGGCGGGAATGGCAGCGCCGTGGGTTTTGCCGAACGTATGACCGCCGGCAATCAGCGCGACGGTTTCCTCGTCGTTCATGGCCATGCGCTTGAATGTTTCGCGAATGTCGCGGGCCGACGCGAGCGGATCAGGATTTCCGTTAGGTCCTTCTGGATTCACGTAGATCAGCCCCATCTGCACGGCGCCGAGAGGATTCTGAAGATCACGATCGCCGCTGTAGCGTTCGTCCGCCAGCCACGTACCCTCGGGACCCCAGTTCACCTCTTCCGGTTCCCAGACATCCGCGCGGCCGCCACCAAAACCAAAAGTCTTGAAGCCCATCGATTCAAGAGCGACGTTGCCGGCGAGAATCATGAGATCGGCCCAGGAAATTTTGCGCCCATATTTTTGTTTGATCGGCCAGAGCAGCCGGCGCGCTTTGTCGAGATTCACATTATCCGGCCAGCTATTGAGTGGCGCGAAGCGCTGCTGTCCGGCTCCAGCTCCGCCGCGGCCATCCCCAATGCGATACGTGCCAGCGCTGTGCCACGCCATGCGGACGAAAAATCCTCCGTAGTGCCCGAAGTCAGCCGGCCACCAATCCTGCGAATCGGTCATCAAGGCATGGAGATCTTTGACTACGGCATTCAGATCGAGACTCTTAAATTCTTTGGCGTAATCGAACTCCTCTCCCATCGGATCAGACAGGTTGGAGTGTTGATGCAGACTCTTCAGGTTCACCTGACTGGGCCACCAGTCGCGGTTCGTCGGTGCGGAAGCTCCGTGGTTAAACGGGCACTTGGCTTCGGTATTTTTTTCCTGGTTCTCGGGAGAAACGGTTCCCGAGGAAGAGGCGAGTGTATTTTCCATATGTTTTGCGTTTTCCATATTTCCCCCTCAAATGAATCAAAAATTATGATTGCCTGCTAACCCCATCAGACTTGTGGTTCGCACGTTGCCGCCGCCATGCTTTTCTGAAGCGTTGTTTTTAACTTTATTTGCACCGCTTCCGAACTTAATGGGAAGCGCGACGTGGCGCACACTTTGCACAGAACCCGCGGAAAATAAGCTGGCACTCGCGAACCACACGTTTGCCAAGAGAACGAGAGGCGGGCTTAGGCACGTCGTACCAATCCACGTCCTCAACGCTGCCACAACGATCGCAAATGAAATGGTGGTGGCGCATGCTTTTGGCATCGAATCGCCCAGCACGGCCCTCGACGGCGACTTCGCGCACCAATCCGGCCTTCACCAAATCTCGTAGATTGTTGTACGTGGTGGCCCGGGACGAGCGAGGATCCACACGATTCACAGCGTCGAAAATCTCCGCTGCCGTGGGATGCCCGGTATGGTCCATTAGAAACGACATTACGGCATGACGCTGTGTGGTGCAGCGCAGACCGCTGCCTTCCAGAGACTGTTTAATTGCGTCAATTTCCATCCGCAAGTTTAGACTATATCTAATGTAATAGATTGTCTAGATTGGGCTGTGCAAAACTGGGAGATGGTGAAGTGAGATCGGGGACGAACAGCGGAGTTGCTCAATAAGTTAAAGTTACAAATCTGCTTTGCTTGTCGCTTATTCCATCGACTATTCCATTCTCAATGCCTGCATGGGATTCAGCCTTGACGCGCGCCATGCGGGAGCTAAACAGGCAATGCCCGCGACCAGCAGCAACATTCCGGTGACGGAAACGAAGACGATCGCATCGAAAGGCTGAGTATCGTACAGCATCGATTTAATTAAGCGGACGACGGCTGCGCTCGCGACCAGCCCAAGGAACAAACCGAGAATCGCGGGACGCAACCCATCCAATAACATCAAACGCAAAACGTGGTCGCGCTGCGCACCGAGGGCAATGCGAATCCCAATTTCGCTGCGGCGTTGGGTAACGAGATAAGCAAGCACGCCATATAGTCCAGCAGCGGCCAGCAACAAAGCAATTACCGCGAAGGCCAGCACGAGCAGGGAATTGAATTGCGAGTCGAGCGTCGAGGTGCGGACAGTTTCTCGCAGCGTCATCACATTGGAGACCGGCAGATCCGGATCCATTGCTCCGATCTCTTTTTGTACCGGCATTGCCAATGACTCGACATTCTGCGTAGAACGGATCACGACCGTACCGACGCTGTAATTATTGCCGTAAATCGGAAAATACATAGTGGGATGCACAGGTCTTGAAATGGACCAGCGCGTATCGCCAACAACTCCGACAACTTGAACCACCTGGCCGCTGTAACTGATTTTCAGATGTTTGCCGATGGGATCTTCCCCCGGAAAACATAACTTTGCCGTGGACTCGCTGATCACCACGACATTGCCGCGGTCAAGTCGTTCATCATCATTTAAAAAGCGCCCATTCAACAGCGGAATTTGTATCGCCGAAAAATATCCGGGGTCCGCGCCTCGGGACATGACGTCGTACTCTTGCCCGTGGGGAAGCGGAGGATGTTCCACTACATTGAGCAGATAATCACCATCCCACCCTTGGCCAGGCGCAGTGCTCACGAGCCCTGCGGAGCTCACTCCGGGCGTCGCGCGGACTTTTCCCAGGAATGTTTCGAAGAATGACAGGATCTGTTCTCGCTTCGGGTAGCGGGCGTCCGGCAGGCTGAATCGCATGGTAAGGACGTTGTCCATGGGCACGCCGAGATCGGTGGTACGCAGATGCTGATAGCTCTTTAAAAGCAAGCCTGCTCCGACAAGTAGAACCACGGTAAGTCCGACTTCTACTGCCAGCAATATTTTTCGTAAGCCAGCTCTCGACTGGCCGCCGCTGTGCGTACGGGAGGGTTCCTGAAGAGAAACAACAATTTGTTTGCGGTTGGAACTGATGGCGGACACTAATCCGGAAAATAGTGCGGAAAAAAGAATCGCAGCAAGGGTAAAGGCGAAGATTGCGCCGCCGGTATGAATGCTCTGGACGCGGAACATATCATGGCGCGCGGTCACAAGCCACTGCAAAGCTCCCCATGCCAGAAGCAAGCCGACAGCGCCGCCCGCAGATGACAAAATAAGGCTCTCGGTCAACCGTTCGGACAATAAGCGAAGCCAACTGCCGCCAAGAGCCGCGCGGATGGCAAGTTCTTTGCTTTTCGCGGCCGTGCGCGCCACTAACAAACTCGCGACGTTCAGGCATGCGATGAGCAAAACGCATCCGGTGGCAGCGAGCAGGGTGTACAGCGAAGTTTTGTAATCACCTACGGCATCATCGAGCATCGAACGGCCGACGACTTCGTCATGAACGGCGGGGTTTGGATGATCGGCTTTGATCTGCCTTTGCACGCCATTCAATTGGCTGATGAGAGAAGCAAGTGTGGTCCCGGGCAACAGACGCGCTACGGTGAGGAATTCGTGGTCTTCGAAAGTATTCAGAAGCATGGCGGGCGCTTCATAATGGACAGGCGTCCAAACCTGAACTTTATTTCCGCCAAAGGGGGATGAATAAATGAATGAGTCCGGCAGAACGCCGATCACCGTATAAGGTTTCGCATCCAGCCAAATGGATTTGCCGATAATTGTCCGATCGCCGCTGTAACGCCGATGCCAGAACGACGACGAAAGAATGACGGTCGCCTGCGCCTGCGGGCGATCATCGTCAGGAGTGAAGTTGCGGCCAAGCGCGGGCATAACGCCTAATATTTTGAAAAAATTATCGGAACACCAACCGGCGTCAATCTGCTCGGGAAGTTTTCCTCCTTCCGCAGATACGTTGTATCCCTGAAATGGAGTTATCAACGCCAACTCGGCGATGTTCTGTGTGGACTCTTGCCATTCCCGAAAGCTGCCGGCATCGACAGGCATCCAACCATTGCGATCCTTATTTTCTTGCATATGTTGGTAGATGGCGACGAGCTGCGCCGGATCTTTGTAGGGAAGTGGAGTAAGAAGCACGCTTCGCACGACTGCGAACAGCGCCACATTTGCGCCGATGCCGAGGGCCATTACAAGAATGGCAATCGTAGTGAAGCCGGGTGAACGTAAAAGCGACCGCGTAGCGTATTTCACGTCACGCCACATGTTGTCGGCAAAGCGAAGAGTGTTTTGTTCCCACAGATTTTCGCGGATGTGTTCGGGATGGCCGAATTTGATGCGCGCCTGCCGCTGCGCTTCTTCTGCCGACATGCCGCGCGCAATGTTCTCGTCAATTTCTTCTGCCAGGTGCAGATCGATTTCCTGCGCCAGGTCGCCATCTTCGCGATTGCGGCGGAACAATCTGCGCAGGCTCATAACACTTCATCCTTTAATGGAGTTTCTCCAAGGACCATGCCGATGGCGCGTGCCATTTGCCGCCAGCGATTTCGTTCATGCACGAATTGTTTTTTGCCTGAAGCGGTAAGCCGGTAGAACTTCGCTTTGCGGTTGTTCTCGCTCGTTCCCCAATAAGAAGACACCCAACCACGGTCTTCCAGGCGGTGTAGCGCGGGATAGAGCGAGCCCTGTTCCACCTGGAGCACATCTTCGGAACTTCGCTCGATCACTTTGGCGATTGTGTGACCGTGGGCATCGCCAGTTACGAGCGTGCGCAGAATCATCATGTCGAGGGTGCCTTTGAGCATCTCTGCGGTTTGGTCAGTTTTTTTGAACAAGGGAATGAATGCCTCCCATCGAGGTTCTATGGGAGTGGAGCATATACCCCTAGAGGTTCTATGTAAAGAGAAGAGGAATGAATTTATTGGGAGAGGTTTAAGCATGATGATCAAGTAATCGTTTTCTGAATTATTGATTTACAAGGCGGCGCGTCGTTCATCGGTAAAACTCGCAGACATGGGAATTAATAGTCAACACTAGAAAAAACTTGAACTTGAAGGAGGCCAATCGTATATTTATCCGGTTTAGTAATCGTTTGCTGCAAATTCCAAAACAAACAGGAGATTCCCCATATGTTTTCCCGCCGCAGAAGAGATTTTCTACGCCAGATTTCCACGGCCGGAATTGCGTTGTCGTCCAAAGCTCTGTTTGGTCCGTTGTTACATGCGCAAACGATGGGAGCAAATGACGTTTCCCGCATCTACGTGGACTCGCGGCGCAAGATTGGCCCGCTGGATCGCAACATTTTCGGCTCTTTCCTCGAGCACCTGGGCCGCGCGATTTACGAAGGCATCTCGGATCCCGGTTCGAAGTTGTCCGACTCGAACGGCTTTCGCAAAGATGTGATGGACGAAATCCGCAAGCTCGGCGTACCAATCATTCGCTATCCCGGCGGAAATTTTGTTTCCGGCTACAACTGGCTCGATGGCGTAGGACCGATGGAAAATCGCCCGGCGGTTCTCGACAAAGCGTGGAACACGCTGGAGACGAACAAATTCGGCACCAATGAATTCATGACGTGGTGCAAAGCTGCAGGAACCAAACCGCTGATGGGTTTGAATCTCGGCACGGGAACTCCCGAGCAGGCTGCGGCGCTGGTGGAATATTGCAACGTGGACAAAGGCACCGAGTGGAGCGACCTGCGCCGCAAACATGGATACGCCGATCCGTACAACGTGGAGCATTGGTGCCTGGGAAACGAGATGGATGGTCCATGGCAGATCGGGCACATGACCGCGGCGGAATACGGTATAAAGGCGCAGGATGCCGCTCGACAAATGCATTTAGTGGATCCATCACTCAAGCTGATTGTGTGCGGATCGAGCGGGCCGGGGACTTCGACGTATCTCGAATGGGACCGTGAAGTTTTGGAACAGACTTACCAGTATGCGGACGGTCTCTCATTGCATCGCTACATCGGCAACACACAGGAAGAGACAGGTGGTGAAAGCTCCAAGTTTGTGGCGATGAACCTCACCATGGATCAGCAGATTGAAGAGACACTGGCTGTTTGCGACATGGTTCGTGGAGAACATCATTCGCCGAAGCAGCTCTGGTTATCATTTGACGAGTGGAATGTTTGGTACCGAGCGCGCAGCGGCGATGCGATGGATGGACATCGTAAACCAGCGCCGCATTTGCTGGAAGAGGTTTACAACCTGGAAGATGCCATGTTGATTGGCGGCATGATGAACTCGCTATTGCGCCATGCGGACCGCGTGAAAATTGCCTGCCTCGCGCAGTTGGTAAACGTAATCGCACCGATTATGACCAACGAAAATGGACTCTATCTGCAAACGATCTACTATCCATATAGCTGGGGTCTGCAATATGCGAACGGCAACGTGCTGAATGTGCTTACGGAATCGCCGACGTACGAAGTTTCCGGTATGGGCCAGGTTCCATACCTGGATGTCGGCGGCACAAACGCACAGGATGGCAGTGTGTCGCTGTTCATTCTGAATCGCGATTTGTCGAAGCCGCGCCAAGTCGAAGTAAATTGGCAGGACAAAACTCCGGGCCGCGTGATGGCCGCGCACGTTATCACCGGAGATGACTTGAAGGCGTCGAATAGTTTTGATGCGCCACGTAAAGTTGCTCCGCAAGAATTGACAAAGCCCTCGACCACGAACGGCAAGACGAAGTTCGAACTGCCGCCGCGCTCTTACACTGTGATTCAGTGGAGCGCGTAGGGCGATATTAGGCCGAACGAGGCAGGGAAAACCAGAAGACGGAGCCGCTACCCAACTGGCTGGTTACTCCGATTGTGCCGCCGTGGGCTTCCACCACGGCTTTGGCAATGGCGAGTCCCATGCCTGTGCCCTGTACACGGTAACGTTCGTTTTTTCCGCGATAAAATTTGTCGAAGATGATGCCTTGCTCGAAGTCATCGATCCCCGGGCCACGGTCGGAAACACTGACCGTGAGCGACTGATTTCGTGCATCCGCCGATATTTTGATGGGAGATTCGGGCGGCGAATATTTTGCCGCGTTGTCGAGCAGGTGCAGTACGACATCTTTAATTCGTTCGAGGTCGATAGTCGCGGCGAGGTCATTTGGCACCGCAATCTCGACCGCGTGTACACCCAGATTCTGTTTTGCCTCTTCCACGGCGCGTTCGATCGGCTCGCGAATGTGGCGGCGTTCCAGTTGCAGTTCCACTTGATTCGCATCCAGCCGCGCCATTTCCGCGGCTTCTCCCACCAAGCGGTTCAAACGATCAGTTTCTTCATCAATGACGGTGAGCAATTCCTGCTGTTGCGTTGAATCCAGGTTGCTGTCTGACAACATACTGGTGACGGAAGCTTTAATGGAAGTTAGCGGTGTGCGAAATTCGTGAGTAATGGAATCAAGAATGGCCGAGCGAAGTTTCTCTCCCTCGCGCGAGGCCTCGGTTTTGCTGAGATTTTCGAGCGCGCGGGTGCGTTCGATGGCAATGGCGATCAGGCTCGCAAGTGCATCCAGAGATTCGCGGGACATGGATGCAAAAGAAATTCCCAATGCGCCAATCGAACGCAGCCCCAGACGCAAAGGCACAAAAGTCTGGCCCTTCATGCTGTTGCTGGCGCTTTCGCCGCGCGCCGTAACAGATTTCAATTGGTCGGAATCAATGGCATTTGTATCAGGGCCGGAGCGGTAGATATCTTCGCGCCCGGCAACGAATAGGGCGGCAGCGCGCGCCCCGAAATGCTCAACAATAAATCGCGGCAGAGCATTCAGCAGCTCGGGAACATTTTCCATGGTCAACAATTGTTGTGCGAAAGAGTAGAGTCGTTCGATTTCATTTCTGCGTTGTGTTGCCGTAAGCGCTTCGCGGCGCGCACGCTCGGAAAGTTCGCTGGCAATAATGGCGGTCGCTAAAAATGCAAATAGCGCAATCCAGTTGCGGGGATCAGAAATGGTGAACGTTCCCAGCGGCGGCAGGAAAAAATAATTGAAAGCAAGCGTCGAAAGCACCGCTAAAAATGCGGCATAACGAAATCCCCACAGCGCGGAAACGATTAAAACGATTACGAGAAACGTCATCGCGCCGGTAGTTGCATTGGCTGCAGAAGCGTGGTGATAAACCAGCACAATCACGAGAACTACGAAGATGCAAACGGCAATCCGAAAGGCATGCTGGGGCAGAGCTTTCACGGCGCAATTGTAACCTGAGATTCGACAAGCTTGACAGGGTGGTTGACAATAACCTCGTGCAGAAGAGTCCCGAGCAATGGTTGGAGGAATCGTCTTCAGAAAAAAAAGAAGGCGTATTCAAACTGTTTTTAGGCTACGCGCCCGGGGTTGGAAAAACCTACAGTATGTTGAGCGAAGCCCTTCGCCGTCATAGCCGTGGCGAGGAGGTTGCCGTTGGAGTTGTAGAAACTCACGGACGAAAAGGCGTAGCCGAACTCGCCTCCAAGCTCGATGTGATCCCGCGAAAGAAAATTGAATACAAAGGCACGGTCTTCGAAGAGATGGACGTGGACGCCATTCTTGCGCGCAATCCTAATGTCGTTCTCGTGGATGAGTTGGCCCACACAAACATTGAGGGCAGCAAGCATCCGAAACGCTATCAAGACGTGATTGAGTTGCTCGATGCGAAGATTAATGTCGTCTCCACGATGAATGTACAGCACATCGAAAGCCTCACGCCGATGGTGGAAAGAATTACTGGGGTGCACGTTCGCGAAACCGTTCCCGACTGGGTAGTGCAGCGTGCAGGTGAAATCGTAATGGCCGATCTGACCCCGCAGGCGCTGCAAACGCGCATGCGGCGCGGCGATATTTATCCCGTGGAGCGTGCCGAGCGCGCGCTGGGGAATTTCTTCCGCCAGGGAAATCTAATTGCGCTGCGCGAACTCGCTCTTCGCCAAGTCGCGCAGGTAGTGGACAAGACGCTCGAAGCGCATCGCGCTCACGAGCACATGGAGAATGGCGTTCTGGTACGGGAAAAGATTGCTGTTTGCATCAGCTCAAACCCGGCGGCGCAGTATCTGATTGCGCGGGGCGGCCGTATGGCGCACGCAATCGATGCGGACTTTTTCGTGGTCTATGTCGATACGCCGGAAGATCAGTCCGGGGAAAACCGCCGTACCCTTTCAGAAAATATTCAGTTCGCGGAGCATCTTGGTGCGCAGGTCGTTCGTTTGGAGAAGGGCGGAGTTCCGGATCGAGTTGCAGAATTTGTTCGCGACAAGCATATTACCCATGTGATCTTCGGACGCTCCGCACAGGATGGCTGGCGAAAATATTTGTACCTCACGGTAATCCAACGCTTCTTGCGGCAAGCGCCAGCCGTAGATGTCCACATTGTCATGCAGGAGGCGAAGTGATCGCCCCATCCGACCATCGGCATGTTCTAGTCGTGGATGATGAACCGCAAATTACGCGGGTATTGCGCACATCATTGTCGTCGCAAGGCTACGACCTGCGTGTGGCGAACGATGGAGAAACCGCGCTCGAAATCATCAAGGACTGGACGCCCGATCTTGTCATCACTGACCTTTCCATGCCCAACATGGACGGCATTGAACTTTGCCGGAGGTTACGCGCGAAGTCGCAAGTGCCAATTATCGTGCTGTCGGTGAAAGGGGAAGAGCGGATCAAGGTGCAGGCTCTGGATGCAGGCGCGGATGACTATGTGACCAAGCCTTTCGGCATTAGTGAGCTTCTCGCGCGGGTCCGCGCGAATTTGCGTCGCGCTCCCGCCCTGGAAGTTGCGGAAGGCGGCGTCATTGAAGCGGGAGATTTTCGAATTGATCTGGACGCGCATTCAGTGATGATCCGCAAGCACGACGTTCGGCTTACTCCCAAAGAATTTGAACTTCTTGTCTATCTTGCGCGGCATCCGGGCAAAGTCGTTACGCACCGCAATTTGCTGACAGCCGTGTGGGGGCCAAATAGCGGCGAACAGCCAGAATATCTGCGAGTATTCGTAGGGCAGTTGCGCAAAAAAATCGAATCGGATTCCTCCACACCTTCCTACATCCACACCGAGCCCTGGATCGGCTATCGCTTCGAACCCACTGGCAAATCCGAATAAAAACGTATTAGTGCCACATCCCTCCAGGACAGTTCTTTACTAATTATTTATTTACTCCTTTCAATCCCCTTATGGCCTCCTGCTGTCCAATGCTCGTGTAAGGCAGGGAGGCTGTCATGGTCGGGACACAGACCCAAATCTCCTTAGGTCCGATTGTTTGGGGAATGGCTTCCGCCTGTGTGCTGGGGATGATCCTGATGATTGTTGCTTTGCTTGCGTTGAGTCGCGATAAGAAAAAATCTTCGGTGCGCGAGATCGCGTATTTGCAGCGATCGCTGTTTTCCGGCGCAGCCAAAACAGCAATGCCGAAAAGTTCAGCGAAGTCTGCTAGTGCAAACGTCACGGTATTTCCCGGAAATGTTTCCCGTGTGCGGCTGATGACAATTCATCCTGAGGCAGCGGAACTGCAGGCCGACAAGGAGGTCATGTGAAAGACGTTCTCTATGCCGCGCTCACCATTGCATTTTTTGTGATCTCCATTGCATACGTGAAGTTTTGTGACCGCATTCGATGAAGTGAATTCACTGCGGTGAATTGGAGTGAAATTGGTATGAGCGTTGAGTCCATCATCATGCTTCTGGTCAGTGCCTTGACGACGATTTATTTGTTCTACGCCCTGTTGAGGCCGGAGAAATTTTGAAATGACGACCAACGGCTGGCTTCAAATACTGGTTTTTATCACCATCATTTTCGCCATCACGAAGCCACTCGGTATCTTCATGGCCAAGGTGTTCGAACGGGAGAAGACGTTTTTGGATCCCGTGTTTCGTCCCATGGAGCGCCTGATCTACCGTTTAACCGGTGTAGATGAAAACCATGAAATGCGTTGGACCGAATACGCCATCGCCATGCTTATCTACAGCGGCGTTACGATGTTTGCGCTATATGTGATCGAGCGCGTACAGCAATATCTACCGTGGAATCCGCAGAAGATGGCTGCGGTTGGCGCAGATCTCGCGTTCAATACGGCCGCATCGTTCACCACAAACACCAACTGGCAGAACTACGCCGGCGAGAGCACGATGAGCTATTTCACACAAATGGCCGGACTCGCGTTTCATAACTTTGCATCCGCCGCTGTCGGGATTGCGCTGGCTATCGCTTTTATTCGTGGTATTGCTCGACGCGAAAAAGAGACTATTGGCAATTTCTGGGTGGATTTAACACGTTGTACATTGTGGATTCTTCTTCCCGTCTGTTTTTTGTTTGCAATCACCCTGGTGTCGGAAGGGGTGGTGCAGAACTTAAAACCTTACGACACAGTGAAGTTGCTCGAACCGCAGCAGGTGCAACGAGAGGACGCCAACGGAAAGGCCGTCGTGAGCGCCTACGGCAAACCTGTGATGGACACGGTTTCTACGCAGACCATCGCGCAAGGCCCGGTCGCTTCTCAGGAAGCAATCAAAATGTTTGGCACGAATGGCGGGGGCTTTTTCAATGCGAACAGCTCGCATCCGTTTGAAAACCCAACGCCCTTCAGCAATTTCCTTCAGTTGCTTTCTATCTTCGCAATTGGCTCCGCGCTTACCTACACGCTCGGGCGCATGACAGGCTCGTCGCGTCATGGTTGGGCAGTTTGGGCCGCGATGACGGTTTTATTTGTCGCTGGCGTCTCAACTGCCTACTGGGCGGAGGCGCACGGCAATCCGCTGTTTCCGCATGGAGTCGATCAGCGGGCAAGCATTACACAGTCCGGCGGAAACATGGAAGGAAAGGAAGTTCGTTTTGGCATTGTGAATTCCGCGCTATTCGCGACCGTGACGACCGATGCAAGTTGCGGCGCCGTGAATAGCATGCACGATTCCTTCACGCCGATCGGCGGCCTCGTGCCGCTGGCCAACATCATGCTCAGCGAAGTTGTGTTCGGCGGCGTAGGCGCGGGCATGTACGGAATTCTCATCTACATCGTCATCGCGGTTTTCATCGCCGGACTTATGGTCGGACGCACGCCCGAATATCTCGGCAAAAAAATCGAAGCTTACGACGTGAAAATGGCCATGCTGGTAGCTCTGGTGTTCCCATTGATCATTCTCACGCTCGCGGGAATTTCTTCCGTCAAGGGATTTGGAACTTCGAGTATTGCCAATGCCGGGCCGCATGGTTTGTCGGAAGTTCTGTATCTGTTCACTTCTTCCGCAGGCAACAATGGATCGGCTTTTGGAGGGATCAACGGCAATACGCCCTGGTACAACCTGTCCGGCGCGGTGACTATGCTCATCGGCCGTTTCTTCATGATCATTCCCATGCTGGCGGTCGCGGGAAATTTAGCGAGGAAAAAATATGTTCCGGCATCTCTCGGCACATTCCCGGTCACAACGCCGCTGTTTAGCACGCTACTTGTGGGAGTGATTCTAATTGTCGGCGCGCTGACGTTTTTCCCGGCGCTGAGTCTCGGCCCGATTCTCGAACATTTGCTGATGGTTGCAGGGAAAACTTTTTGAGGCTTCGCCCATATGGCACAAAAAACAAAAGCAGTTTGGGAGTGGAAAATAGTTCGGCGCGCGATTTGGGATTCCTTGCTAAAACTCGAGCCCCGCAAAATGATGGGCAATCCTGTCATGTTCGTGGTGGAAATTGGCAGCGTCATCACCACTGTATTGTTGTTCCGCGATTGGTCGCATCCAGGATTTAAGTTCAATCTGCAAATCACGCTGTGGCTTTGGTTCACGGTATTGTTCGCCAACTTTGCCGAAGCGATGGCGGAAGGCCGCGGCAAAGCGCAGGCCGACACATTACGAAAAGCGCGTTCGGAAACGGTGGCCAACCGTATTCTCGGCGATGGTCAATGCGAAAAAGTGCCCAGCTCAAAATTGCAGGCTGGAGATTTTGTAATGGTTATCGCTGGAGAAATGATCCCTTCCGATGGCGAGATCGTGGATGGTATTGCTTCGGTGGATGAATCGGCGATTACGGGGGAGTCTGCGCCGGTGATTCGCGAAGCAGGCGGCGATCGGTCGGCGGTCACTGGAGGAACACGCGTTCTCTCTGATTACATCAAAGTGCGAATTACGTCGAACCCGGGTGAAACATTCTTGGATCGCATGATCGCTCTCGTAGAAGGTGCGGAGCGGCAGAAGACGCCCAATGAAATTGCGCTGAATATTCTGCTTGCCGGTTTGACGATTATCTTTCTGCTGGCCGTCATCACGTTGCAACCCTTCGCGATTTATTCTGGCTCGCCGCAAACCGTGTTCGTACTGGTTTCGCTGCTGGTATGCCTCATCCCGACGACCATCGGCGGATTGCTTTCAGCCATCGGCATCGCCGGCATGGATCGCCTGATTCAACACAACGTTCTCGCGATGTCGGGCCGCGCAGTAGAGGCCGCTGGCGATGTGAACACGCTGCTGCTCGACAAGACGGGCACGATTACTTTAGGCAACCGCCAGGCTGCGGCGTTCATTCCTGCGCCCGGAATTTCTGAAGACGAGATGGCCAACGCAGCGCAGCTTTCGTCGCTGGCCGATGAAACTCCCGAAGGACGATCGATCGTTGTTCTGGCGAAGGAGAAATACAACCTTCGTGGACGAGAGTTGGCGACGCTCGAAGCGACCTTTGTTCCATTCACCGCGCAAACGCGCATGTCGGGCGTGAACTTTGACGGAAAAGAAATTCGTAAGGGCGCAAGCGAAGCCATCACTCGTTACCTGCAAAAAGACGGAGCGGTGATTGCTCCTGAATTGCAGTTCAAGGTGCAGGAAATTGCCCGCTCCGGGGGAACGCCCTTGCTCGTTGCGGAAAAAGAGCGCGCACTCGGCGTGATCCATTTAAAAGATATTGTGAAAGGCGGTATGCGCGACCGCTTCGATCAATTACGAGCGATGGGCATCCGCACAGTCATGATCACTGGAGACAATCCATTGACGGCTGCCGCAATCGCACGCGAAGCGGGCGTCGATGACTTCCTCGCGGAAGCTACGCCGAAAGACAAAATGGACCTCATACGTCGCGAACAATCTGACGGCAAACTGGTAGCGATGACCGGCGATGGGACCAACGATGCACCGGCTCTCGCGCAAGCCGACGTTGGCGTTGCCATGAACACGGGCACTCAGGCGGCAAAAGAAGCTGGAAACATGGTGGACCTCGACTCCAACCCCACCAAACTCATTGAGATCGTGGAAATCGGAAAGCAACTGCTGATGACGCGCGGCTCGCTCACAACTTTTTCCATCGCGAACGACGTAGCCAAGTATTTCGCCATTATTCCCGCGATGTTTGCCGGAACGTTCCCCGTACTCAATGCGCTAAACATCATGCATTTGCAAACGCCGGAGTCCGCAGTCCTTTCCGCGGTTATTTTTAACGCGCTCATTATTGTTGCGCTCATCCCGCTGGCGCTTCGCGGTGTCAAATACCGGGCCATGGGCGCGGCGTCTTTGTTGCGCCGCAACCTATTTATTTATGGCTTGGGCGGCATCATTATTCCGTTTATCGGGATCAAGCTCATTGACATGGTCATTACGCGGGTCGGTTTGGCATAAGGCGAGGCAATCATGAAAAATCTGAAAATTTCGGTCTTAATGACAATTGTGACGATGATCTTGATGGGAATCATTTATCCGCTGGCGGTCACAGCCTTCGCGCAAATATTGTTTCACGACAAGGCCAACGGCCAGCTCATTCAGCAGGGAAGCGATATTGTTGGATCAAGAATTATTGGACAGCCGTTTACTTCCGACCGCTATTTTCACTCCCGCCCTTCGGCGGCTGGCAACGGATACGATGCATCAAATTCGGCCGGATCAAACTTAGGACCGACGAACCAGAAATTGATGGATCGCATGAAAGCAGATACCGCGAGATTGCAGGCGGAAAATCCGAATACTTCT
>DASXCC010000256.1:0-8291 GCA_036491415.1 Terriglobales bacterium
CAGCGAATCAGGCGTGAAACCCAATACCCTGGTGAAGTTTGATCCTAAGTCGGAGAGCTTCAGTACGGAGCCGATCCCATCCGGCGGCGGCGTGGTTCGCAATATGGTCGCAACTCCCGATCGGCGGCTTTATCTGGCCTGTAGTGGAGTGAACAAGGTCGCCGTGGTGGATCTGAATCGGTAAGCAAACGGACGCAGATTTTGCCGACAGCCTTGCTGTCGTCCTTTTGACGCTCGTGTTCGTTGGCAACGTCCGTTCAAGAGCGAGCTCGTCGAAAAATCTAGCCTTTGATGATCTTGAGTGGCGTGTGTCACAAAGTGTGCCGAATGTTTCGGGCCGATACGCGCCGCCGTGAGTCCTTTCATGCCTTCCTGATTATGGGAGAATTCAGTGATTTGATGGGGCTTCAGAGTTAAATTTGACCTGCAATGCAGCTGATTCAGAGTTAGCGCGCCTAATCTTCTCCCGCGCCTGGATGACGGCAGATCAGTCGGCTGAGTTTTCAGGCGCGAATGAAATTACGCAGTTTCTGACAGGAAGTGTGCCGACAGTGTTCCTGCCTAGCCAGCTAAGGGCGCCTTTTTGTTTCCTGAATTCACTCGTAAAAGGAGCTGTTGTCTACGTGAAGCTTGCGCACTTTCAAATCAAGCGGCGTCGAGATATCCGCGACGAATTCACACGTGAGAGGGTAGTGGTCGTCAACGCGCATGCCGCTATCATTGGCAACATCGCTATCCGATCCATACTGGAGAGTGCAATCCACGGTTCCTGATGCTTTGAAAACGATTTCGTCCGGTCCCATGTAGTGCAGTTTTAGTTGGTTAATATTCACGTCATCAATCTCGTAGTGGGTAGCGATTTCTTCCAGGGCTGTTATCGTTCCCTCCAGCATGTCATCCGTCAGGACATCCTGTGCGCGCTCTTCTACGGCTTCGTGAAGCTGTGCGCGGCAGTCGTCGATTGTTTCAAGTAGCATATTGAAGGTTTCGAGGGCAATATGGGCGAATCGGTCTGCGGCCGCGCCATCAACACCAAAAGTTGTTTCGGTCAGATGCGTGAGCTTATTCATGCGCTTAATCAGGTCTTGGAAGACTCGAATTGTCTCAGGAACATCGACGAGCAGGCTGGCGACGAAATCGTCGGGTAATCCCGCCTGTACCGCATACTTGATGCGCTGCGGGCGGGTGATCACGACGTTGCCGTTTTCGTTTTTCTCCTCGACGTACCATGCGCACTGCTTGATGCTTTTTTCCGCGGCGCAGTAATCAAGGACAAGGCGGGTTAGTTCGCGCAGTCCAGTCGCAAAATTGTTAACGCGAAGGGGATTGTCGGACTGTTCAAAACTCTGGATAACAGCCGCAAAGACGCTCCGGTGAAAGTCGGTAGTGAGTCGCGCCTTAACCTTCGAAGTGTCTGGCAGTTTGTTGACGATGAAAAATCACCTCGCCAAAGCTGCATGTTAACAAATTAACGATTCGGACAAATATCGATTTATGTTATTTCGTTCTTCGCGCTTGAAGAGCACGAATGCCTCGTGCAATACCTCCATCACATCCATATCGTACTGGGCTGCGGTGATTTTTTCATGGTTTGCGGAATGGCTGAGGAGTGAAATGGTGACGACCATGCATCCGGCAGAGAGAAAACAAGAAAAAATACAATCAGTATTTTGGGGGGAGGATGGAAGCGTTATTTCATTATTTCAGAGCGCGGAGTTGCGCCTTTAGCAGAAAGGGGCTGCAGAACCGTTGCAGGGTCTTCTTCCTGCTTGCACAGGCGGTTCCAAATGTTAGTATCCGGGTAGATGAGCACCTGTTTCGTGCTCACGTGGCTTGTCCTTCAGGCGGTTTGCTTTCCATTCGGCAGATGAAATTCATCTTCGTGCGGAAGGCCTCGCGTTCTTTCTTGGACTTCGGGTCCTTCAAGTTGTCGGCATATTCGCGGATGACTTGTTCGAGGCGCTGGTGGAAGACTTTGGCGTTCACGATAACGCCTTTGTGATCGTCCGTGAACGCAATTAGCGGCCGCGTCTTATTACGTTTCACCAGGGAATCCTCAGCTTCCGTCTGGTGCAGAAGCCCGCAGCGGATGTTCTTGTAGAAAAGACGAGCTTGCTTCTTGCTGACATCTGGCGAAAACAGTATTTGGGTGAGAAAAGACACGAAATATTTCTTACCTTCTCCATAGGGTGTCTTAGGCTCACCGCGCCGAAACTGTTCCATCGTTTCGATCACGGCGCAATCAAGGGCTAGGGCAGCAAACCCGCTGGTGTGGTGACCAAGAATTCTTCGGATGTGTTCGAGGTAGCGGGTCTCCATGCGGTCCAAAAAAATGGCGACTGCTTTCTGCCAGTCGGCCTCCGAGGTGAACGTCAGCGCCTTCCAGTCATCAGCTTTGTAATTTCTTGAAATCAGCATGACATCGCGCATTGTATCAAGCTGCCGCCCGTTTGCTAGGAGCGCGATGGATTAAGCATTTGTATTGACGCGCATATGTTCCGGCTAAATTAAACCAGATCGTAAATTGAAAAAGAAGCCCGTAGAAAAAATGGATCGTCAAAATGCGGAGATTTGGGGCATTCGCAGAAGATCTCCTAGCTTCCGGGCGGCGCAAACAGGTCGCCATGAGTCGAGGACACGGACATCTTTGAGGTCAGATTCCTGGCAAGCGGGCGTATTGCCGCCTGAATGCTGGACTGCTAACAGTCATGGCATGAGCGCACTGACGATTTTGCCTAACTAAACCGCTTTCGCATCATTTGCCGCAGCGGCTGCAGCATCCTTATCAGCCTGATGCTGTTCCATCTCCATCGGTAGGCGCAGGAATCCGTCCTTGAGCCATTTGATGGTGTCGGGATCGAAGCGTGACACCTTGTTACCCGCCTGCCATTCCGCGAGTGCATCGTATGTGCACTGGCGCAAATACTCCAAAACGCTTTCTGCTCCCCGAAGCTGGGTGGCCCAGAAAGGATGGTTCTGGTTGACAGTGACGATAATCTCGGTTGGCCGAGTTGCTTCCTGATAGACATACGCATCGCGTTCGGAAAGATCGGTCCCAAGGAATATCTTAATCGTCAGCGGCGGTGTGGTCTTGATTACCCGCTGAAGCGTGGGGGTTACATTTTTCTCGATGGAATCTATGACCTTTTGACGCGAGGCGATCAGAGCATCCTGGGGAGGAACGACATTAATATTGAGATTAATCTGGTCGACTAGTTCCGGCGATTCCAATTCTTTCTCCAATTCGGCGACTGCAATCTTGATGTCTGCTTCGGCAGGGCCGCGCTGGTCCGTGCCCCCTCGGCGCTTGGTCGCGATCGTGCGATAATCGCCGACCGCCTCCTTAAGCTTTTTTTCGACCTCCTCTTCTTCCTCACCCCGCCATTGGATATTGTCTTTCGTGTGGCTCACTTCGAATCCATCAAGCTCAAGCTCTCCAACAAGGCGCTGGTTGACCAGATCGTTCGTTCCGAAAGGTCCGTAAATAGTGGTCGGGCGCCAAGCTTCTGGCCAGCCGTGGATGACTCTTTTCGCTTGAATGACCGAAAAACCCGCCTCGACACGCCCGCCCTCACCCTGTTTAAGAATGCCTACCCAGCCCATGATGACCTTGTCGCCGACATCAAACAGAATGTCCTTCTTGTAAAGGGAACCGTCGGCCGCCTGCATCAGCCGGCTATCGAAACCTTCCCACTTTAGTTCGACTCCGCGCCACAACAGCCGCATTTGCTTGCTCTCGATGTCTTTTCGGTACATCGACCGCAGGAACTCGGCAATCTTGCTGAGAGTGCGTCCCTGGAATTTGCGGTAGTGATCAGACACTTCAACGACAGTGTAGTGCGCTTCCGGATCCTGGCTGGGAATCGGGCGGTAGCTGACATTCATGTCTTTGGAAGAAATGATTTTATCTACATCTATCGTCACCTCATGCGCTTCTGTTTCTCCCAGCTTTTTCGTTTGTATGCGCCACTTTTTACCTATCCAGAATGCGGCGGTCTTCATTCCCATCCCGTAACGTGAACGACCGGTCCGGTTAGTGGGGGGCATCGCGATGTGGAGCGCCCTCTCAAGATCGTTATAAGACATGCCCATAGCGTTGTCAGATACGCGGAGCATCCCATTGCCCTCGTTGGCCTCATAGGCGATGGAGACCTCGAAGATGCGGTCCTCCTTCTTGATCTGCGCATCAAGGACGTCCTTGTTGTCCACGTAGGACTGCGTGGAGTTGTCGACAAACTCGGCAATCGCATGCCAAGGCGTGTAAGAGAGCCGCTGATAGGAATTTATTGCTTCCGGTCCGATCACAAGCTGAATGCTCATGGGTTATGCCTTTCCACTTTTCTTTGTACTCGCCTGAATTGCGAGGGTCCCATCACCTTGTTTGACGATTTCGTATATGAGCCCCTTTTTCAGGGGATGGTCGCGCAGCGCGTGCAAGAGCACGTTGTCTGCGGTATCCACTCTTAGCCACTGGATTGCTCCGGTTTCATGATAAAGAGTAACGATCTCGCCGCGCTGAACTCCTAGCTGAGTGGGGGAGTCAATTTTAAGGAACCGGTGTATCTCCCAGCAACGACAAGTTGAAATGATTTCATTGTTCTCTGAGGGGAAATCCCCGTTGATGCGGTAGACGTACCGATTGAATCTCGAGCGAAATATCTGGAAGATGGCAACGACGGCATTGAAGGGCCGAAGCTGTTCTTTCCACCCTGGCACCGGAATATTGACGACAACAAGTACACGGGGCTGCTCGCCTTTAATCATCTCCCTCATGCGCGCGCGGTCCAGAATCGCGCTTTGATCACATAAATAGTCGGCTTCGGTATCCTGATAAGTTGCCCGCGCAAGCCTGCGGACCTGCGGGATTACGTGACCATCCAGCGAATGATGGCCCATTTCGGCTTCGACCACCCACCAGCTGCGGTAGCCCTTGTGAATTAGTGCGAAATCCGCCTTTGCGTCACCATCTTCGGAAAGGACGATAGTCTTGAAGGCGACCGGATAATATTCCGTGAAGATTCGGGCCGCTTCCTGAAAGAGGAGCTTCTCGAACTCGCTCTCGTACAGCGAAGTGCTGGCCAGCTCGTCGAACCATTCATCGCCAAGCAGGATTTTAGCCATGTTTCTCCTGCAGCGTGCCTGTTGCCCACAGGACGCTGGCGACGCCTTCAAGACGGGATTCCTCGGCGTTCAGCCGTTTTTTCTCCTGATCAGTGGCGAACAGGGTGTAGATAACCGCCTTTTCCTTGCCTCGTGAAGGCCGCAGAACGCGTCCCAGGCGCTGAATTCGCTGACGATGGCTTGCCGTTGAACTGGCGATGATGGCGACGGCAGTTTCAGGGACATTCATTCCTTCGTCCAAGGCACGACAAGAGACTAGGACATCGAACACTCCCTGCCGGAAAAGGCGCAGGTTATCCCGGCGCCAGTCTGGGGCAATCTGAGAGTGATAAATGGTGGCACTATGGTTGCGCTCTTTGAGAATCTTATACAAGCTGGCCGCGGCACTTACGCGCTCGTGGAAAATGATTGTTCGCACCCCCCGGTTTTCTTCGACGATTTTCACCGCTACGGGAATCCGCATGCGCGCCTGAGCGGAAACACCGGCTCTTTTCTGCAATACACGCTTAAGCGTGAGTTCAACCGTGGGGTCAGTCTTGGATTTTCGATAAAGGATGGCAGCTCGCTTTGTGAGCTTGCTGTATTCCTCAGCCTCATGGGGGAGGAAATCAATCTGGACATTGATGAGATCAAAGGGTGTGATGACCTTATCTTTGAAGGCCTGAACGTAGTCATATTCAAAGATGACGGGGCCTAAGACGGGTACTACATGCTGCTGAAAGCCTTCATCATATTCCCGGATAGGCGTCGCAGACAATCCGAGAGCGGCGGCAAAAGTTCCGCCGAGCGCTTTTGCGTTCTCCGGACTGCCGGCACGGTGACATTCATCGACGATTAGAAAGCAAGGGGGGCCAGTGGAAAGCTTCCTTACCAGCGATCTGCCACTATTGATAACAAGAATGTTGATGCGCGCTGGCTTTTCAGGCTTTTCTTCGCTGGAGTAGCAGGCGATCTCGGTTTGATCGACGCCGAAATCGTCCTGCAAAGATACATACCATTGGTCAAGGAGGGTCAGGGTCGGGACCAAGATAATGAAGCGTCCGTCTGGATGCTCTTGCGCAAAGACGCCCATACAGAGAAAAGCAAATATCGTTTTCCCTCCGCCCGTGACAACGCTTACTACCCCCTTGTGCTGGGCGATCCAACGCTCCAAGGCAGCGGACTGCCAAGCTCGTGGCTTGTTTTTCAGCTTCCATCTAGTCTCTGCCATGCGCGTCTATCAAATCAGGTTGCCGTTGAACCTTCCCTTGGAGCCAGAAATATAATCATCCTGCGGCTCAATCGCGATCCAGCGTCGCCCGAGCCTTTCTGCGGCAGCGCCTGTCGTGTTGCTGCCAGCGAACGGATCGAGCACAAGCATGTTTGGCTTCGTCAGGAACTTAATAAAAAATTCCGCCAACCCAGGAGGCATACGGGCAGGGTGGGGATGCAAATCCTGCTCACGGCAATATGCCTGGTACTCGGTGTTTGAGTGTGTATTGGCCAAAGTGATGACATTCGATGGGATGGCGCCTGAGTTATTCTTCAAGAAAGACTTTGCGCCAATTTTATGTTCGGACGGCCGCTTGCCGGTGTTGTACTTCTGCCTTCTGAGCAGGTCCTTCATGGAGTCACTGTATTCAGTCAAAACCTTGCGATTATCGGCAAGCGGCCTGTCACTGCGAGACATCCACCAGAGATGGGTATATGCATCCTTGAGACGGATGCGCTCGACGTTGACCCACTGCGCAGGACTGGGCAGACGCGCCGGGTTATACCAGATGAGTTGCTGGCAAAGCGCAAAATTTCCGCGTTCGAGGAGGGCCAGGAGCGCTTTGAGGGCCAAGGTGGACATGGACGGCTTGCCCTGCTCCCATGCATTACCAAGCTCGATGACAATAGAACCCTTCGGCTTTAATACGTCTTTGAAGGTGACGGCAAATGCGGCGAGCCAGTCGACGTATGCGTTACCATTCAGGTTCCCATACTTTTTTTTCCGGTTAAGGGGAAAGGGAGGCGACGTGAAGATGAGATCAACCTTGTGTTTTAGCGCGGATGCTATTTTGGGGGACAGAAGGATATCTTCGGCTTTGCCCTGGAGACAGATGCCCAGAGACGTGCGATAGGCTGTGGATCTTGGGCGCAGCGGAGATAGTGGCCTGGTTTTCGGTCTCATTATCGCGGAGGGTTATGGCCCCAAAATTTATTGTATTCAGCAGCTTGGCCATTACTCTACCACTATACATGCGATTCGCTTTTATTCACCAACGGGAAACCCGCAGTGCCGTGTATCGCTCTCCGAGCATTAGCAAAGCTTCGTACGCTTTTTGGTCATGCTGCTTCGTGCAGTATCCGCCGAAGAGCAGAAGACCTTGACAATGCTTTATTCATTACATACAATGAATGTAGTGATGGAAAGGCGTTTTAAACTCGGCACGCTCGGTAATCATTTGTGGACTCGGGACAAAGGACGTCAGATTCGGTCGCAGCTCAGATCGCAAATGGAAAATTTGAGGGCTGGAGATGCGCTAATTATTGACGCGGACGGAATCGAGGCTTTTGATTTTTCGTTTGCAGACGAGCTGTTCGTGAAGGCGATGATGACGCTCGGAGCCGAGCATCCAGGACGGTTTCTAGTAGTCGAGAACTTGAACGAATGCACCAACGAGAACCTGGTAAAGGCGCTTGAAAGTTCGAATTTGGCAATGATCGAACGAGGTGAAGGAAAGTTGCGATTGCTTGGCAAAGTTCATCCGGCAGACGCAGAGACATTCGAGCATATTGTGACTGCGGGAGATGCTGTGTCCGCCGCCGCGCTCGGCAAGAAACTGAATTTGAATCTAACTGCAATGAACGAGCGCCTCTCAAAGCTGACCAGTCTCGGTGTCGTGCGCCGGGAAAAGGGATCATCTACCAGCGGTAGAGAGCAATATGTTTATCGTGTGCTGAGCTAAATTTTTTACCCGCTTCTTCAGTTCATTCACTGAATGACGTGGTGCACAGTAAGCCATTCGCAAGAGTGGAGAAAAGGAAGAAACAAAATGGAACAAATAATCGCAGAAAGAGTACGGACAACTGTGAAGGTGATCGTGACGTATCCAGCAGCAAAGAAGCCGTTCGAGGCCGATATTCAGAGGACAGAAACCGTGGGCGAGCTCAAAACGGCTGTGCTGACGGCGTTCGGGTTGACT
>DASXCC010000257.1:0-29795 GCA_036491415.1 Terriglobales bacterium
GTTTCTGCTTGCACGCGTTGCTGATCGGAAGCGACCCCCGATTTCGCCAGCTCTACCGTGCGATGGCTGTCGCTTTCAATCTGCTGCAGCATGGCTTCGGCCTGCAAAAGTTGAGCGCGGGAGGAAGCCAGCTTGGCTTCTGATCCGGTTACGCTGCTGGTCGTGGAACCGCTGGTGGCCTGGCTGGTGGCTTCCGTGGCGGCGACCTGAGAACGAAGGCTGTCGATGGTGGCAGCTGCGGCGTGCGCCTGGGCTTCCAATTCCGAAGGATCAAGAACGGCGATCAAATCGCCCTGCTTCACCTGCGAGCCTTCATCCACCAGAAGTTTAGAAATGCGGCCTTCGGTCTGCGGGCTGACGATCACCTGGTTCGCATCCACCGTTCCAATCAAAATTAAGTCGCTCGAATGCGGCGTGGAGACGAAATAGTAGACAGCAGAAATAATGATGATGATTCCCAAAATCACGAATACTCGGTTACGAGCGTTCACTTGCGTTCTCCTTTGCGAGCTCTTGGAACACCGGTGGGGGAACTGCCACGCGTAGTGGCTGGTGAACTAACTGGTGAACTAAAAAGAGCCGCAGAAATAAAATCAAGTACCGCCGTGCGGCGTTCCGCCAGCCGTTGCGGGGTCAGTGGATCTTCTCCCGTCATCAGCTTGATGACGGGAACCGTGTTGAAATAAAAAACAATCACAGAAATCATGGACGAGATAAATTGCATAACATCCACCGGGCGAAAGTCTCCCGCGGTTTGTCCCTTCCGCAGCACATCGGCAATTTTTGCAAACAGCGGGCGGAAATATTGCTGCACAATCCGCTCGAACTGCGCCGTGTTTCCAGCGCGCGCGCGGGTTAATTCGGCATGCACAATCCGTGGATACAAGGCGTTATTGGCGATGTAATCAAAGTGTGCCCCGGCATAAGCAAGAATTTTTTCGCGCGGAGGCAGGCCGCTGTCAAGCGTCACATAAATCGTATCAGCCAAGCCGCTGAACACATGATCCAGCACCGCCCGGTACAGCGCTTCTTTGTCTTTGAAGTAGTAATAAAGCAACGCTTTGTTCACATGGGCGCTGCGGGCGATGGCGTCCGTGCGCGCTCCGGCAATTCCCTCGCGGGCAAATTCCTGCGCGGCGGCATGCAGGATGGCAGCGCGGCTTTCTTCCGGCTGTCGCCGGGAACCGAGGCGGGATAAGGCGTGTGATCGCATTTAATTAACCAGTTAGTTAATTATAAATAGAAGCTCCTGCGAAATGCAACTCAATTTCGGAACTGGAATGAAGAAGAAACGAACTTCCAGTAAATGTTAGAATACGCGGCACTTCTGAGATCATAGATTTCCTTGCCCTCGAAAAGGCCAATTCTCCTCTACTGCGTTCTGGCATTCCTGCTGGCGATCACATGTGTGTATGAAGCCGCCTATTGGCGGACAATCCTGCAGCTCGACCGCTTTGAAGTTCCAACCGTTGCCATGAAAGCCGCGAGCAACGAGATCGACGTGAAAAACTCCGGCAGCAGCATCGGACTGAATCCAGGAGACCGGTTGCTTGCGGTGAATGGAGTTCCTTATCGCGGAGAAGCCACGCTTTACTCCGCCTACCACGGCGTCAATGTGGGCGTCCCGATCATGCTGGAGGTCCAATCGGCGGAAGGCGTACACACCGTTGCTCTGCCTGTGACGCTCGCGCATATAACTTTTTGGGATAGAGTTGCGTCCTCAATTTTGGAATTCCTGCTGCCAGCGCTTTGTTTGTTATTGGGCTTCTGGGTGGTGGCTGTACGCCCGCATGATTTCCTGGCATGGCTTCTGCTCGCGCTCATGATGGCGGTGCCACAACTGTTCGAAAATTACCGCATTCAGGGATGGCCTGCGGGATGGCGGGATGTAGCCATGCTGTATCACTCCAGCTTGGGATACGTGTTTACCATCGCCATGTTCTTTTTCGGCCGCTACTTTCCTGAACCATTTGATCCGCAACTCATCTGGGACAAAATATGGAGAGTCATACAGTGGGCTCTTGTCGTTCCTTTCGCGGTTTTACAAGTTATCGCAATCATTATCTCAATCGGCGATCTGGACCACTACCAGGCCGTTGCGCCCCTCGCCCATTTCTTTTTCGATCGGTTGGCCCACGTAATTCCCGTAGTTCCTTTCGTGCTCGTCAGTACTTTTTTTGCTGCAATCTTCATGAAGTACAGCTTAAGCAAATCTGCTGATGCGAAACGAAGGCTGCGGATTTTGTATTGGGGAGCGACAGTCGCATGGACGCCTGCGTTTTTCATCGCTGTCTACGCCGCCTCCCTGGGACAGAAGAACATGGATCGGGTCGTTCCCGGATGGGCAGTGATTGCGGGCTTTTCCCTTCTTACCCTGTTCCCGCTGACACTTGCTTACGTGATTGTTGTACAAAAAGCGATGGATGTCCGGTTGGTCTTGCGGCAAGGGTTGCAATACGCCTTTGCTACCTCAGGAGTGCGCGTCATCCAGATTATTGCAGTCAGCATTCTTGTTATTTCCGCGGTTGGATTTTTGGGCGCTCCCAGCCACAGCCGTACGTTGAAAATCTGTGCGATGTTGCTGGGCATCGGCATGATGGCCAGCATCGGGAAAGTTTCTCATGAGCTGCGCGTGCGGGTTGATAGGCGTTTTTTTCGCGAAGCGTACAACGCCGAGCAGGTGCTTACTGAGTTGAGTGAGCAGGTGCGTTCCATCGTAGAGCCGAAGTCGTTGCTGCAAACCGTGGCTTCGCGCATCGCGGAAACGCTGCATGTGCCGCGGATTGCCGTATTGTTGGGCAGTGAGATGTATCGCCCGGCATATGCCCTTGGCGAAGGAGATGTTTCGGACGTTGAATTTCTGCGGACCACGGGGACGGTAAAACTTTTACAAAGAGAAAAAGCGCCGGCGTTGGTGTATCCGAAAGACCGCGATTCGTGGATCTATCGCGAGCCGGAGGTCAGCGAAAAAGAGCGTCGTGATTTGTCGCGGCTTGAGGCCGAACTTTTATTGCCGCTCAGCGTCAGGAACAAATTGCTGGGTTTTATTTCTTTAGGCCCCAAGCGGTCCGAGGAGCCTTACACCAGCTCTGACATGCGCCTGTTGAAATCGCTGGCTGCGCAAACCGGGCTGGCGCTGGAAAATGCTGACCTCATGCGGACAGTCGCCGATGAGGTTGCGCAGCGCGAGCGTTTGAATCGTGAAGTTGAAATTGCGCGTGAAGTGCAGGAAAGATTGTTCCCCCAGAAGCTTCCGGTGATTGCTGGACTCGATTACGCGGGGCATTGCCGCCCTGCGTTGGGTGTTGGCGGCGACTATTATGACTTCCTGGCCCTGCCCCAGGGGCATTTAGGTGTAGCGATTGGGGATGTTTCAGGCAAAGGCATTGCCGCCGCGCTCATGATGGCCAGTTTGCAGGCTTCGTTGCGCGGAGAAGCCACGCGCGGGCCTGAGAATCTTGCGGTTGCTATCGCGAATATCAATCGCCTGGTGTATGAGGCGTCTTCAGATAATCGTTATGCGACATTTTTTTACGGTCAGTACGATCCCACGACGCGTAACTTTGATTACGTAAACGCAGGCCACAACCCGCCGATGGTTTTTCATTGCACTGACAAAAACCCAAAAGTCACGCGTCTTGAAGTCGGAGGTACCGTAGTGGGGTTGCTGGAAAGTTTCGCATACGAACAAGGCTCCATTTCATTGCAAATGGGAGATACTCTCGTCGCCTTTACCGACGGCATCAGCGAGGCGATGAATTCTTCCGATGAAGAATGGGGGGAGACGCGCATGATGGTAGCGATCCAGCAATGCGACAACATGAATGCCGATCAACTGATGCAGCAGATTTTTACCGATGCCGATCAATTCGTTGCCGGAGCGAAACAGCATGACGACATGACGGTCGTCATTCTAAGAGTTCTCTAGAGACGTAGTCCCGCTTAAACCATCTCCTCAATCATGTCATGCCGACCGGAGCAAATCATCGCGAACGCGATGATCCGCGAAGTGGAGGGATCTTTGCGCTTACTCTAGATTTGTATAACCGTACAGTCATGCCAAGCGCTCGCATGGGGCACGGTATTCCAGTGCTTAAGCCCTTAACTTTTCCAATGCCTTGAAGATTTCCGCGCTTGGGCTGCGGTCGCTCTGGGTGTGACTTTTGTAGATGTAACGCACCCGCGCCTCGCGATCCACCACGATGGTTGCCGGATGCGCGATGTCCAGCGCATCGATGGCGACCCGATGATAGAGGCCATAAGCTTTGATCACTGAACGGTCTTCATCCAGCATAAAGGGATAAGCAATCGGATGCGACTCGAAGTACTTTTCCGGCTTCCACATGCCGCCGAGCTTCTCCGCAGCGATGTAAACGAGTTTCGCTCTCGCCGCCTTTATATCTTCTTGGAGCATTTCGAGTTCGGCCATACGTTTGCGACAGTTCGGGCACCAGGTACCCCGCATGAATTCAAGAATGACCGAGAGTCGGCGGTCAACTCAGCGAGCGAATAAGTTTTATGAGTGTTTGCCGCAGTGAGCCGGAAATCCGGCGCCCGCGAACCCATTCCCAATGTGTCCGTAGTGTTCTGCACATTGGAGTACGCCATAGATTTTCTATCGGATGGAGCGTTCGAAGATTTTAGCGACTAAAGTAACCCAAGCCGATTACCGAAGTAAAACTAGTTACTTCCGCCCGCAATCGACGGAACCAGCAGAACTTCATCGCCATCCTGAAACGCGTAGGCATTCCCGCCCAGAAAACGAATATCTTCTTCATTCACGTACACATTCAGGAAGCGGCGAATCTGTCCGGCTTCGTCGCGCAGGTGCGGCTTAAGATCAGGAAAATTCTGATCGAGCGCCGAGAAAAGCTCATCCAGACACTTCGCCGAACATTCAAATTTGGCCGCGCCGGAAGTATGCCGGCGCAACGCGGTCGGGATTAAAACGCTGATGCTCATTGAAAATTAAGCCTCCACGACTTCGGGCACATTTAATGTCTTCTGCAAGTATGCTTCAAATTCTGCGAACCGCGGCGCAATTGGTTCTTCCACTTCATATTTATCGGCCAGCGCGTCGGTGGTTTTCAAACCATTTCCGGTAATGCTGAGCACTGTTGTTTCGTCGGGGGAGATGCGGCCCGACTTCAGCAACTTGCGTGCGCAACCCACAGTCACGCCGCCAGCGGTTTCGGTAAAAATGCCTTCCGTCTCCGCCAGAAGCTGCATGGATTCGACCACTTCCGCGTCGGATACATCTTCCGACCATCCGCCGCTTTTGGTGATGGTCTTGATTGCGTAATGTCCGTCCGCCGGATTCCCGATCGCCAGCGACCGCGCAATCGTCGAAGGTCGCTGCGGCTCAATGTCAGGATTGCCGGCTTTTACAGCGGTAGAAATCGGCGAGCATCCCGTGGCTTGAGCTCCAAAGAATTTCACCGGCTTCGGTTCCACCAAGCCGAGGGTCACGAGTTCTTCAAACGACTTTTTGATCTTAGTAATTAACGACCCGCCCGCCATCGGCACAACAACATTGTCCGGCAAGCGCCAGCCCAATTGTTCCGCGATCTCATATCCGTGGGTCTTCGAACCTTCCGCGTAATACGGACGAAGGTTCACATTCACGAACCCCCAGTTGTGTTCATCTGCAATCTGCGAGCAGAGCCGATTCACCTGGTCATAGCTTCCGGAAATGCGGACCAGCTTCGCGCCGAAAACTTGTGTGCCCAAAATCTTTGCGGCTTCGAGGTCCGCCGGAATAAAGATCCACGCCTTGAAGCCATTGCGCGCCGCATGAGCGGCAACCGCGTTCGCCAGGTTCCCAGTCGAGGAGCAGGAGACAATTTCAAATCCAAAAGCTTTTGCCTGCGCCAGCGCGACGGCAACGACGCGATCTTTAAAGCTCAACGTCGGCAGGCAGACGGCGTCGTTTTTCAAATACAGATTCTTTGTGTTTACGCCCAACTGTTTCGCCAGCTGCGGTGCGCTCACCAACGGCGTAAAACCCACAGGAAGGGAGGGCTCATAACCGTCAGGCAACGGGAGCAGGTCAGAATAGCGCCACATGCTGGCCGGACCTTGAGAAATTTTCTCGCGGCTAATGCGCGGACGAATCGCTTCGTAGTCGTAATAGACTTCGAGCGGCGAAAAGCACTCTTCGCAAATTGAGCGAGGCTGGTTGCCCCAGCTCTTATTACATTCCCGGCAGCGTAATTCGTAATGCGGCATTGGCAAGCTCACTTTCCCGATTCATGCCGCTGTGGACGAGCGTATTTAAAATACCGCTAAAATACGAAACCTCTTTCCCGGACGGAAAGAGGAATAAGAAAACGAGATGCTAAAAATGCCTGTCATCTCGATCTCATGTTCCCCCGTTGTTCCGGGCGAGAGTTGGCACCTGCAATAGGGATATATGATCCCGACCCGGTTGCCGTGGCGTCTTAGGGCTCGTCCCTCAGCCACTCTGCATGAAATCTTGTCTGCTCCGAAGAGCCGACAGACAGTATGTTATCGAGAAGGCAAACAGCGCGTCAAGGCGGAATTTGCCTGTATGCTGCTTAGTGTTCGCCCGAGAAGCAAAAGTTTGCGCTTACGTCCGGCTGTATTGGTTCTTCTTCTTGTCTGTGTGCCGCTCGAGTCCCAGTTTAATCAGCCTTTCAATCAACTGGGGATAGCCTAATCCCGAAGCCGCCCACAGCTTGGGATACATGCTGATGGAAGTGAATCCCGGCATGGTGTTGATTTCGTTCAGGTAAATCTTGCGGGTTTTAGGATCCATCAGAAAATCCACGCGGGCCAGACCGGAACAATCGACGGCCCTGAAAGCCTGAATGGCAAGCGTCTGAAATTTCTTGGTCTCCGCCTTGGTAAGTTTTGCGGGAATGTAGAGTTCCGAACCTTCGTCAAGATATTTTGCCGTGTAATCGTAGAACTCTTTGCCGGGCACAATTTCTCCGGGCACGGATGCTTCGGGCTTATCGTTGCCGAGCACCGAGCACTCTATTTCTCGAGCCTTATTTTTTTTGCCGCCCACGCCTTGCTCAATCACAATTTTGCGATCGAACTTCGCGGCTTCCTCAATCGCCGGGCCGAGCTCCTTGCGATCGTGCGCTTTAGAAATTCCTACCGACGATCCCAAATTCGCCGGCTTCACAAACACCGGATACTTCAATTTGTTCTCGACCTGCTTCTGGACTTTTTTGGGTTCCGACTCCCATTCGCTGCGCAGAATGGTGATGTGCTTCACAATCGGTAAACCAGCGGCGATAAATAAAGACTTCATCACGTCTTTATCCATGCCAGCGGCTGAGCCGAGCACGCCAGCGCCTACATAAGGAATGTCCGCGAGTTCCAGCAATCCCTGAATCGTGCCGTCTTCGCCGAAAGTTCCGTGCAGCACGGGAAAAATCACGTCCACATTGATGGCGCGGTCCGCGGAGCGGCGCGAAGGATTGTCTGTTTGAAACGGAGTGAGGGATGATCCTGCTTTCTGCGGTTCCGGCGGAACAACTACTCCTTCGCCATTCGCCAATACGGCCGCAGCAGAAGTAGCTTCGGGATCGCCTGCGCGCAGATGCCGCGACTCTTCCGTTGGCTTGCGGGAGAGCGTCTTGCCGGAAAGCAGACGCTCAGCGTCGCCGGCCGTGACCCAGCGGCCTTCTTTCGTGATTCCAATCGGCACAACTTCGTATTTGCTTTTATCAATTGCGTTGAAAACCGAAGCCGCCGAAAGAAGGGATATTTCGTGTTCTCCGCTGCGCCCGCCAAAAAGAATTCCTACTCGAAGCTTAGCCATAAATTCCAAGTTTGGATGCGATTCGGAATTGCGTCAATCTCAGGAATGGTTCGGGATGTGACTAAAGAATCTTTTTTCCAAATGCCGAGGCCGCGAGTTCCACAGCCAGTTGCGCCGTTCGGTTGTGTTCGTCAATCACCGGATTCACTTCCACAATCTCAAAGCTCAGCATGCGGCCATGGTCAGAGATGATTTCCATGGCAAGATGCGCTTCCCGATACGTCGCGCCGCCGCGAACCGGAGTGCCCACGCCCGGAGCGTCTTCAGGATCAATCCAATCCATGTCGAGCGACACATGATAACCAGCGGTCCCGCGGCCGGCGATGCGCAACGCTTCTTCAATCACTACGCGCATGCCGCGTTCATCAATGTCGCGCATGGTGAAAACTTCAATGCCCGCTTTACGGATATTTTCCTTTTCTATTGCGTCAATGTCCCGCACGCCCACCAGCACGCAGTTTTCCGGATGAACCTTGGGGGAAAAATTATAAATATCTCCCAACTCAGAAGGACCGAGTCCCATGATGGCGGCCAGCGGCATGCCGTGAACGTTGCCACTCGGAGAGCTGTCGGGAGTGTTGATGTCGCTGTGCGCATCGATCCAGATGAGACCGATTTTTTGTTCTTTGCGGCGATAAAACTCGGCAACCCCAGCGACCGTGCCAGCGGCCACAGAATGATCTCCGCCCAAAACCAGCGGCACGTATCCTGATTCCAGCGATTTCAAAACCAGGTCCGCGCTCTTCGTGCAGGTCGCGGTGATCTCTTTCAAATATTTCGCGTGCTGGTCGCCAACTTTTTTCTGCTCCGCAATCGCCACCGCGACATTGCCACTGTCTTCCACAATGTGGCCCAGCGCCTCCAGTCGGCCTTCGAGGCCGGCTACGCGCACAGCAGAAGGCCCCATATCCACGCCGCGCCGGGATTGACCTAGGTCGAGCGGCACACCGATCACGCGAATTTTCCTGGGGTTGATGCTGGAGAAGGCTGCGGTTGTAGGCGTCATAACTTTCCTTGCCAAACACCATTACGGATAAAGTCGGTGCAGCATGCGCGGGAATGGAATGGTTTCGCGCACATGCTCTAATCCACAAATCCACGAAACGGCTCGTTCAATGCCCATTCCGAATCCGCCGTGAGGAACGCTGCCGTACTTGCGCAGGTCCAAATACCATTTGAAAGCTTCCTCGGGTAGATTGTGTTCGTGAATGCGCTTCACCAGCAGATCATACGAAGCCATGCGCTGTGAACCGCCAATGATCTCGCCATAACCTTCGGGTGCGAGCACGTCCATGCACAGGGCCAGGTCCGACCGTTCTGGATCGGGTTCCATATAGAAAGCCTTCACCACTGCCGGATAACGATTTACGATCACCGGTTTATCGAACTGCGCCGACAAATAAGTTTCATCGGGTGAACCGAAATCTCCGCCGTATTCAAACTTGTTTTCCAGCACGCCTTTTGCGTGGGCTTCCTGCAACATCTTTACCGCTTCATCGTAAGTAATCCGCGGGAATGGAGCAGAAATCTTTTCCAGCTTGGCAACGTCACGGCCAATCGTTTGCAAATCGGGGCGGCGTTTTTCCAGACAACGCTTCACGATGAAGCTGATGAAGTCTTCTGCCAGCACCATCAGGTCATCCAGCTTGGCGTAGGCAACTTCAGGTTCGACCATCCAGAATTCCGTGAGGTGGCGGCGCGTCTTGGATTTTTCCGCGCGAAACGTGGGCCCAAACGAATACACCTTGCCGAGCGCGAGCGCCGTTGCCTCAATATAAAGCTGGCCGGATTGCGTGAGGTAAGCCTGCTCCTCAAAATAATCCACAGGAAATAAAGTCGTGGTGCCTTCGCAAGCCGCTGGAGTAATGATCGGCGGATCGGTGAGCGTGAATCCGTTTTCGTCGAAGAAATCGCGGGCCGCTTTAATGATTTCCGCGCGCACCCGCAGAATCGCCGCCTGCCGCGGAGAACGAATCCACAGATGGCGGTGTTCCATGAGGAAGTCAACGCCGTGGTCTTTCAAAGAAATCGGATAAGGGTCGTTTTCAGAAACGCGTTGCACGACTTCCACATTGCTGACGTCGAGCTCGTATCCGCCGGGAGCGCGTTTGTCGGCGCGCACTTTCCCTTCGACGATCACGCTGGATTCCTGCGTCAATCCTTTTAGGGTGTCGAAAACTTCCGGTGGCACTGCACTTTTAGGAACAATCCCTTGAATCTGCCCCGAGCCATCGCGAAAAATCGGGAAAAGCAGTTTGCCGCTTTCGCGGAGATTATAGAGCCATCCGCGAATGGTGATGGATTGGCCTTCATGCTTGCCAATTTCAACGATAGTTGTGACAGGGAATGCCATAAATCATCTGCCGCTTTTCAAGTTAGGCGGCTTCCAACTTCTCAAACGTTGCACTCATCTTCTCGATCGGATTCACCTTGTCGTCTGCTTCAATCTCCAACAAGAGCGGTGGAGTATTGGGAGCGGACCGCAGCAACTCCATGGTCTGCTTCCAATCAATCGTGCCTCCACCCGGCCATAAATGCGAATCTTTGTCTTTGGCATTGTCGTGAATATGTGTGGAATGAATGTGCTTCTTTAAAATCTCAAATCCTTCTGGGATACCGCTCATCAGATGGGCATGGCCCACGTCAAAGCAGACGCCCATGTCATCAAAATGGGTGACGTGGATAAATTCCACCAGCCGCTCCGGCGTGGCCAGGTCGTTATCTATATTCTCCAGCAATAAGCGCACGCCCAGCGGCTTGGCAAACGCGCGCAAATGTTCAATGGAAGTCATGGCCGCTTCAAATTTACGTTCATCGAAACTTTCGTTGGGAACTCCGATGTGCTGAATGAGAAAGCGGAACGGAATTTGCTCGGCCACTTCTATCGCGCGCTTGATTTCATCCATGGCGGCGACAATCTGCGCGCGGTCGCTGGCGGCAATGTTGATTGGCGGCGCGCCCGTGCGTCCGAATTCATAGTCCGCAAACAAGGGAGCATGTACGGAATGCAATGGCACTGGATTGTCGCGAAACCAGTCGGCAATTTCCCGCACATGCTGTTTGCGGTTCGCGTAGTCCAAATGCTGGCGGGCGGCAAAAATCTCAATCGCCTGCGCGCCGCCGCGTACCAGACCGTCAAGTAAACCAGGATGCAGACGTTCCTTGATATGGAGATGGGTAGAGACGGCTCTCTGCATGGACGAGGACTGCCTTTCCTTCCCGCCAGCTCAGATTTAGGCGGACTTCTGAGGCTAGCTTAGGCAATTCCAGCTAGTCAAATCGTGGAAACACCTAACGTAACTTTCGCGTACACTTTATTGTTTGAAAACGATCGGACATATCCTTAAACGTTACACGAACTTTCTTTGGGCCATCCTTACTCCGCTGGGAATTTGGGGTGTTTTCATTATTGCCACACTGGACGGCGCGGCCATCGGCCTGCCTATGGATGCATTCGTGGCCACTTACGTTTATAAGAATCACTCGCTGTTTTGGCTGTATACATTGTTGGCTTCGGCGGGCTCCGCCGTAGGAAGCAGCGTCCTTTATTGGATCGGATACGCGGGGGGTGAGGCTTTCCTGCGCAAGAGGATGCCCGAAGAGCGTTTTCTTCAAATCCAAAAATCTTTTGATCAGCATGAATTCTGGGCGGTCATGTTTCCGGCAATGTTGCCGCCGCCTACGCCGTTCAAGCTCTTTGTTCTTTCCGCCGCAGTTTTTGAAATGAACTTCTGGCATTTTTTCATTGCGGTTTTTGCGGGAAGGTTTGTCCGCTTCTTCATTCTTTCCCTGCTTGTTATTTTCTTCGGACCGCAAATTATTCATCTGCTCGCAAAGCATTTCATCTGGGTGTTTGCCATTCTTTTGATTGCGGGCGCCGTATGGTTATTTGTTGTGTTGAGGCGGCGTAAAAGAATTAAAGCGAAAGCCGTATCGATCCAGAAAGATTCGCCTGATGGGGCTTAGGATACCCGCGGAGTCTGCCCTGCCCAAAATACAGAATCTGGCCTATGGGCACATCGGCTGCCCTCACAGTAGTCTTTGCACAGCTAGGAGGAATCATCATGGATAAGGATCGTGTTGAAGGCAAAGCCAAGGACATCGCCGGACGAGTGGAACGTCAAGCAGGCGAATGGACAGGAGATAAAGAAGCCCAGGTAAAGGGCGCTGCCAAACAAGCCGAGGGTAAAATCCAGAACGCAACCGGCAAACTGAAAGACCACATTCGAAACCAGCAAAACCACTCCGACGAGCCCGGAGAAGATACCGAAAACGTCGCATAAAAACATTCGCATTAAAAGTGTTGTTCTCTTCCCACACAGCCCTGGGTTTTTTGCCAGGGCTGATTTTTTGGCGCTTGGCTAAACAGGCCATTCAGCAATAAATTCCGCAAATCGCTAGAATATTGTGAGTAGTTTTGTTCTTCGCGCGCATCCTTTCATATATCGGAAAGTAGGCAAATGTGAAGAGCAGGAGTGAATGTTGCGTACGGTAATGCGCCTGGTCGTCTTTTTTGGTTTCCTCGCCCTCATTGTTTTTGCACAACGTTTTTGGTTTTCTCACACGTGGGACGGTATCGCGCGCGTCTCCCGTCCTGCTATAAAGCGCACGCTCCAGGTCTTATGGGCATTCGCTTTGTTTGTGGTTTTGGGCAGCTTCGTTCATTTGTTCCTGGGACGGTTTCTCTCCTTGGGATGGTTCGGGCGCGTCTTCGTATTGGGCCGGCTATGGATGATCGTTTCTGTCTTCGGATTTTTGTTTTTCGAGTTGGTCGTTGGAATCGGATGGGTTTCGCATTTTGCCGCGAACCTCGTAACCCAGGATTCAGGCAGCTTTAAACCAGAGCGCCGAAATTTTCTGCGCTATGCCGCTTATTTCGTCAGCAGCATTCCCTTCATCGCCGCGATCTATGGCTATGCGGTCGAACGCTGGGATTTCCAGGTGGAGCGAGTAGAAATTCCGTTGGCTAATTGGCCAAAGGAACTCGATGGGCTGAAAATTGTTCAGCTCAGCGATATTCATTGCAGCGACACCATGCCCCGGTCTGAAGTGGCAAGAGCTGTGCGGATGTCCAATGCGCTCGGCGCCGATCTGGCAGTGATCACTGGAGATTTCATCAGCGGCGTCGGCGATCCATTGGAAGATTGCGTGGCAGAGTTAAGCAAACTCCGCGTTCCGCTGGGTGTTTGGGGATGCAATGGCAATCACGAAATTTATGCGGAAGCGGAAGAGGCCGCACAACGCCTCTTTGCGCAATTCGGTATGAAGTTGCTGCGTCAGGAAAATGTTGAGCTCGCCTATCGCGCCGCGAAATTCAATCTCATTGGCGTGGACTACCAGCGCGATCATATGACGCGTGGCCCCTCCGGACCGATGCTGGAAAATATTCAGCCCCTCGTGCGTCAGGACGTGCCGAACATTCTGCTTTCTCACAACCCCAATTCTTTTCGTCGTGCGGCTGACTTAGGAATTGAACTGAGTCTCGCGGGCCACACGCACGGCGGCCAAATAAAATTCGAAGTCGTCGATCACGATGTAACTCCCGCGCGTTTGATCACCGAATTTGTCGCCGGGCTTTATCGTCTTCCATACGGCAACGGCTCCGCGACAATTCTTGAAAATGGCAACCGAACGAAAGCTGCGTGTATTTATGTAAATCGCGGTCTGGGCACCTTCGGTATGCCCGTGAGGTTGGGAGTTCCACCGGAAATCACTCTGATCACTTTACGTTCTGCCTGAAAATTTAATCGCCGCTTATTGCCTCTGTTAAGGCTTTAGATTCAGCAGCATCGCCGCTCCCATGGGGGCCATTTACATGGTATAATTCTTTCAGCTCATTTTGCGGATAATTCCATTAAATGCAAGTAGTTACATCGAAATCAAGTTCTGACTTTTATTCCAGCCCAAAAGCAGTTTTTGGACAATTTCTGCTAGCCGTTAGAGCTACGAATTAAACATATGGCTGATGATCAAAATCCACTCCCTCTTACTCCGCCCAACGGCGGAGACGGCTCCGCTCCAGGAGCGGGCAACATTCAACCTGTCAACATTGAAGAGGAGATGCGCAAGTCGTATCTCGATTATTCGATGTCGGTCATCATTGGCCGCGCGCTGCCCGATGTTCGCGACGGATTGAAGCCGGTGCACCGCCGCATTCTTTACACCATGCAGCAGATGGGTTTGTATCCCAATCGCGCCACGCGTAAGTGCGCCAGGATCGTCGGAGACGTGATGGGTAAGTACCATCCGCACGGCAACCTCGCGGTGTATGACGCTCTCGTGCGTCTCGCGCAAACCTGGAGCATGCGCTATCCGCCGATTTTTGGTCAGGGCAATTTCGGATCAGTCGATGGCGATCCTCCGGCGGCAGATCGTTACACCGAAGCGAAGCTCGCGCAGGTTGCCTCCGCGCTTCTCGAAGATCTCGACAAAGATACCGTGGACTTCCGTCCCAACTACGACGGCAGCGAAGAAGAACCCGATGTTCTTCCCACGCGCATCCCAAACCTTCTCGTAAATGGTTCCGATGGAATCGCCGTCGGTATGGCGACGAAAATTCCGCCGCACAATCTCACGGAGATCGTAGATGCCGCCATCGTGCTGGTGAACAATCCCACCGCGCAGCTGCCGGAGATCTTAAAAATCGTGAAAGGTCCGGACTTCCCGACTTACGGCATTATTCACGGCAAAGCGGGAATCCTGGAAGCTTACAAAACTGGCCGCGGACGTTTCATGATGCGCGCCAAGGCCGCGATTGAAACTTTCAACAAAGATCGCCAGGCCATCATTGTTACCGAAATTCCATATCAGGTTAATAAATCGCGCCTCATCGAACGCATTGCGCAGTTGGTGAATGAAAAAATCATCGACGCCATCTCTGATATTCGCGACGAAAGTGACCGCGACGGAATGCGCATTGTTATTGAACTGAAGCGGGGCGGCGAGCCTCAGTTGGTGCTCAATCAGCTTTACAAGCACACGTCCATGCAGGAAAGCTTCAGCATGATTCTTCTGGCGGTGGTGAACAACCAGCCAAAAGAAATGGGACTCATTCAGGCGATCAAACACTTCCTGAATCACCGCGTGGATGTCGTCCGGCGCCGTACTGCCTACCTGCTGCAAAAGGCGAAAGACCGCGAACATATCCTCGAAGGTTACAAGACTGCCCTCGATCACATTGATAACGTTATCGCCATTATTCGTGGCAGCGCCAACCGTGGCGAAGCCCGCGAAAACCTTGTCAGTTACTTTGCTGGCAAAAAGATCGACATCAATACCACCGGCCGCGCGCCGAAGCTTGATCCGGAAAAGCCATTCAGCGCAACGCAGGCCGACGCCATCCTCGAACTTCAATTGCATCGCTTAACGCGCCTTTCGATTGATGAAATCACTAAGGAACTCGGCGTGGTTCGCGAGAGCATTGCGGAGTTCGAATCGATCCTTGCTTCTGAAAAGAAGTTAAAGGCCGTCATCGTCAAAGAACTTGAAGAAGTTAAAAAACAGTACGGGGATGAACGCCGTACGGTAATTGAAGACGAAGCCGCCGAAATCAGCCTGGAAGACCTTATCGCTGACGAGCAGGTTGCCGTCACTGTAAGCCACTCTGGTTACATGAAGCGTACGCCGATCTCGACCTACCGCCAGCAGCGCCGCGGAGGCACGGGCCGCACCGGCATGAAAACCCGCGACGAAGATTTCGTCGAGCATCTTTTCATCGCCTCCACGCACGCCTACATTCTTATCTTCACCAACCTGGGCCGCGTTTACTGGCTCAAGGTGTATGAAGTTCCTGACATCAGCGCCGCAGGCAAAGGCAAGCACGTTGGCAACCTGATTGGCTTGCAGGCCGGCGAAACCGTGCGCACCATGCTCGCCGTTCGCAACCTTGAAGAAGAAGGCCGTTACATTTTCTTTGCCACGCGTAACGGAACGGTAAAGAAAACCGAACTGAAAGACTTCTGCAATGTCATGTCGCGCGGCATTATTGCCATCGGCATTGACCAGGGCGACGAGCTGGTTGGCGTCACGCTGACCGATGGCAGCCAGATCATCTTCCTCGCCTCGCACGATGGGCAGGCGATTCGCTTCGAGGAGTCTGATGTGCGTTCCATGGGGCGGCCCGCTTATGGCGTGCGCGGCATGAGCCTCGACAAGGGCGACTACATCGTCGGCATGGCCACCACTCCCAAAGATCCGAAGAAGGCCGAAGCCGAAGCCGCGAAAGTCTTGGCGGAAGCGGGATTGCCCGAAGCCACCGCCACCGATGAAACGCTGCCGCTCAGAGGATCGCTGATCCTTTCCGTGACCGAAGGCGGATACGGCAAGCGCACTGCGGCCGACGAATACCGCTTGCAAGGCCGGGGCGGTTCCGGCGTCATCAATGTGAAAACGACCGAGCGCAACGGTAAAGTTGTGGGCATCGCGCAGGTCACGGAGAAGTCGGAAGTCATGCTGATTAGCCACTACGGCAAAATCATCCGCATGGATTCGACGACCATTCGTGAATCGGGACGCGCCGCGCAGGGCGTCCGCTTGCTGAATCTTGAACCTGGCGACCGCGTAGCGGCAGCCGTAGTCATTCCGCCCGAACAAGAACCGAACGGCGGATTGATTCAGTAAGTGGCGAGGATTCAGTAAGTGACAAATTTTGATGACGTCGAATGCCAATGCCAATGCTAAAGTCCGCGCCGCGCATGATGCCGACGCGGATGCGATCACCAGGATTTACGCGCACTACGTCCTCGACAGCACCGCAACCTTTGAAATCGAACCTCCTGACGCGGCGGAGATGTCCCGCCGCCGCGCAGACGTGCAGCAGCAAAATCTTCCCTACCTCGTCGCAGAATTCAATAGCGCTGTAGTCGGTTACGCCTACGCCACGCCCTACCGCCCGCCGCAAGGCTTACCGCTTTACCGTTGAAGATTCCATCTATCTTCATCCCGACCACACCGGTAAAGGTCTGGGCAAAATGCTGCTCGCGGCGTTGATCGAAGAGTGCGCGCAAAGCGGAGCTCAGCAGATGATTGCCGTTATCGGTGGAAGCGACAACGCCGCCTCCATTCGCCTGCACGAGAGTTTCGGATTTCATCACGTCGGAATTTTGCAATCGGTGGGATTTAAATTTGACCGCTGGCTGGATACAACGTTGATGCAGAAAGCGCTGACAACTTCCTGACGCGCGCTACTCCTTCGGCCCCAGCGTGAACTCAATCCGCACCGAGCGGTTCAAACGTTCGCGCAGGAATTTCAGCAACGCATCTTCGGCGGGCTCCGGAGAATCGTAGTGCAGGTTCAAGTTCACGATCTGGTCGGCGAACAGATACATTTTGGCGCCGGGAATTTCCCGCCAGTAATTCTCCGTGTTTAACGCCGCATTCACCTGCTCCGCATTTTCACTCTGCGAATCGTCCAAATACGTCCGGCGGTCGAAACGTTTCGCCTCCGTCAGAATCAATCCCGTGAGTTTTCCGCCGCCATCAATAAAATGCTCAGAGATCCTTCCCCGGTAAAGATTGTCGGTGGTCATCAGAATGTCGGCGCGAACTACAGTCCGCTTGTCTGCAAAGACGAACGCGGTAAATAGAGGGTGCCACTCGGAAATCCGCGGAAACAGAAACTTGTCGGCAAACCAGCGGTAATACTTATTGGATCCCAGCTTCCCATAGGAAGCCGTAAGGTAGCCGAGCGCCACCGCAGTCATCGCTGTCAGCAGGTAATACCAGGATAAAAACAACGACTGCCGCTGGATGGTGCGGTTCAGCGCCTGCCAGAATGCGTCGGTATTCTGCGTGAAGAGCGCTTCACTGTACAGGCAACTTGCCACCAGCTTGTAGTCGTGGGTTTTAAATTCAGCGTGCGCGTGCACCGGAATGCTGTTGAGCCCAGGGACGTACCACACCACAAATAACGCCAGCACAAAGGGAACCACGGCAGTGGCGAGCGCGCGCGTTGCTCCGTCGGTTTTCCCTGCCGCAATTACCCGCAGTGGAATAAACAACTGATAGAGAAAGCGAGAGAGTAGCCCGGGAATGACAACGTACAGCGCGAGGACAACTGACGCAGCCAGTGCAATCACAACTTAAACCGTAGCGTGTTCTCCGTGAGGAACAGGGCCGATGAGAATTTGCTCGCCCTGTGGTCCGTGGAGCGTGATGGAATTACCCTGCTCCAGTGTACGCAAAATTTCCGCTGACTTTTCCTCAACCTGCTGGCGAAACCAGCGAGGGATGGCATCTTCCTGAATCAGGTCAGCTAATTTGCTGAAATCGGTGGCTGTCATAAAGCGAACTCTAAGTGAGTCTGCCTAAGTAGAATTACAAGTATTAACTGCCATGTCAATACGAATCGTCTGAATTTGGGACGCGAGAGGGCAAGCTGATATTGCGCATTTTGTTAATAGGAAATTTTCAATAGAGCGACGGCCTCGCCGATCCGCCAAGCAGAGACGTATTGATGTTGGCGATCGTGTGATGGCCTTCGCCGCCGCCCCAGGCAAAGAGCAGAAATATCTGCGGGAAGCCGCCCGCGCGGACCGTTAATCCAGTAGTGAAACTGTGTTTGAGATCACCGAAGTCCACATCGCCGCGAGTGAGCGCGACCTTTGCTTCGTCTGCCGCGAAAGTAAATCCTAACGGTCCCCAGATGGAATGCTCGAAATTTTCACGAAGCAGAAGCAGGTTCGGCGCGCGGAAGCGATAATCCTGAAAACTGCTGAGCACGGAGTTGCCGTTGATGTCTGATCCGCCAAGCGTCGGCTGAAAATAAAACGGTACCGCGCTTCCCGCAGAGGCCGCGGATTCTGTGATCAGCAAACGCACCCCAACAGTTCCCGTGCGATTGCGCGAGACGGACGGGCATTTGGCAGCGCCGACCGCGGAAGCGCATTCATCCGGGCCATTGCTATCTTTCGGCCCAGAAGACACCGAGTTTTGATACAGCGGGAAGTTGTGGCCGAGGTCGATGGTCCAGCGGCGGAAAGAAAATGTGGAGTTCGACGGCGCAAAGAACTGCTGAAAGTTGACGAGATAATTCAGCTGCAAATGATTGTTGAATAAATTCGGCTCCAGGCGAATTCCTTCGCCGATCTGCAGGAAAGCGGGTTGGCTCGTGAGTCCAGGCGCGGCGGTTTCGTCATAAAGCGCACCAATGGTTGGACTGGATTCCCCGCTGTTGCCGCGAACACCTACAAAGCGCCCATTCACCTCGCCCAGCAACGCAAGATTCAGTTTGCCAAGCGCCGGCAATTCGTACACCGGCTTGATAACACTTCCGCCGACGATGGTTTGCGTCATGCCAAAAACGGATTGCCCGGCAAGCGTCGAGTGCGGCCCTTCGCCGAAGAAAAACAATTTGTTCAGCGAAATGGTTTGCGCGTAGAGATTGAATATGGTGGAAGGATGCACTGTGAGGCTGCTCTTCTTTGCGGTTGCTCCCTCGCTCGATGCGGTAATTACATGAATTTGCTGCACTGGCGTGTGAATCGCCTTCATATACACACCCGCCCGCCATGACGCGTTAAAGGAACCGACCGCATCAGCATCCCAGCTTAAGCGCCAATTTTCATTGGGAGTGTAGTGCGTAACCAACGCAAGGCCGGCGCCGAATCCATTTTGCGGAGCGATGCTGCCGACAGCGATATGCAGAGGATGATCGGTGAATAACTCCTGCGCGCAACTTGCAAAAGATTTGAAGCTAAAACTCCCGCAATCCGCCTTCACATTGCCGCTCTCGCGGCGGAAGTCAGACTGAAGCTGGCCTTCCTGCCCGAAAGCCACAAAGGGCAATACAGAGAACAATACAAAGACAAGCCAAACAATCCATCGTACACGCATGCCTATTTCCTCTTCGAACCGCGCGAGGATTTTTTGACAGCACTTTTCTTTTTTGTTTTCTTCTTGCTCGCAGCGGCAGCGATTTCTTTTACATGTCCGGGCGCGGCCTTCTTCTTCCGCACGACTTTCATCCGAGCGCCATGCGGATGCAATATGGCCGTTACGTACCGGATGTACCCCGCCGCCTGACCTTCGGTTTTAATGTCATTGATGTAAATGCCGGAGTGCATGCGCGGCGGAAACTTCTTCTCCACTTCATGCAGATGGAGAATTTGCATCTTCAGCAAATCCGACACGGGCCGGTCCTGATTGGCGGCGCTCTTCGGCGGTCTGGGCACATGAATTAAAGCCATAAAAATCCTTTCGTCCGTAGTCGCGGTTATACGTCGAAATCCGGCGCGTCGGTACGCATAGTGGATAGTGAAAGCAAATCGAGAAATGTATCAGCAGCCTTCTCTCTTGGAGATCGTTGATCGTAATCTCCTAGAAAGAATTTCGTCACCGTTGCCGGAATCGAAGAGTGCTCGAAAATGCGTCCATCCACGACAGTTCCTTGTGGGACCCACGGAGAAACAAGAATCGCGGGCACCCGCACGCCTAAGCGATCAAAATTAAAAGGCATGCCTGTCCCCGTGTCATTTGGCTGCGCCACAAATCCGTCCGGCGGGCAGGCAGGCGGCGGAACGTGGTCATAAATGCCGCCGTGCTCGTCATACACGATAAGCAACGCGGTGTTCTGCCATAGCGTGGGGTTTGACTTGATTGCCTTGTAAACCGAAGCAATAAAAACTTCTCCCTGCTGCACATTGTGGTCGGGATGCTGATCGGAGGCGATCAGTTCGCCGGTGTCGCCATCATGGTCGTTATAGTTGGGCTCGACGAAGCAATAGTCGGGAAGCGTGCCGCTTTTGCAATCAGCAAGAAATTGATCGTAAGTGCCGAAAAGCTGCGGCTGGTGCTGCAGCAAGTTGACGACCTCCATGGTCGAACTGGCCTGGTCGAAGTAATAAATCTTGGCGGTGTGCGCGGGATTCGCGGCAATCATGCGCTCGTAAATACTTTTGTAGAGCTCCTTCACATAAAAAATATCCATGCTTACCTGGCCGAAGGAAGTTCCGTAGTGGGCAAAGGCACGATTGCAAATTGTCGGGCCAGGAATGGAGGAGAACCAGCGATTGAAAACGGCGAACTCTGTGGCGAGAGTGGTCAGCACCGGCAATTTGTCAGGCGGGAAGTAGTAAAGAATTTTATGCGAATGGTTCACATCTTTTTGCTGCTGGTAGTAGCTCTTAATGAATCCCTGCATGTTTGCTACGCGGTTGGGGCTGGTGTCCCCGCCAAAAATCTGCAGGTCGGTTCCCGGGAAATGATGGTCGGGGTCCGGGTCGAGCTGGCTTTGAAATTCGGCAAGCGGTTGCGGCTTGATCAGCGCGCCCGTCGTATCCGGATTGCTTAACCCGTCGGTAATGCCGTCAATACGCGGGTCCTGCGCTTTCAGCGCACCCAGCATGTGGTCGAACGAACGATTTTCCATCATCAGCACAACGATGTGTTTTAGATTATCCAGTCCTGGTGGCATAGGTGTTTACTCCCAATGCAAATTAGACGAGGGCGTTCCAAGGAAAACTGGGCAGTGACTAACAAAAAGGCACTGAGTGCGAGGTCAGTGCCGTGAGTATCCACGATTTCAAGCAGCGAGTCTAGAGCAAAATCGGCTGCGCAGAAAAATTCCTGTGAACAAACACCTATTTCGCTACAAATTCCCGCACGGATGTTAAAAATTTTTCAGGTTGGTCCACAAATGTCATGTGTCCGCTGTTGGGAAGGATCACGAGTTTCGATCCTGAGATTTTCTCATGCATCTCCTGCGACATTTTTGGATCGCTTTCATCGTGATCGCCCACGATGATCAGCGTCGGAACTTTGATCTCCGATAGGCGGTCGAGATATTCCACTTCGGTCAGATTTCCATCCACGACAAACTCCCCGTGTGATCCCCACATCGCGCGATACACATCCCATGCGGTGCTTGTGTTGTCGCCGAGCGGATCAAACGCCGGATCCGGATGGTTCTGGTAAAGAAACGGGAAGTAAGCAACTCCCCAGGCCAATTTTGCGTACTCTTCCGGATAGCGTCCGTGCTCCCAAGGCTGACCTTTACCGAAAAGCCCAGCGGATTCGAGCGCCTCAAGGCGTTTGCGATCCCCCGGCTGCATGCCTGCTTTCATCTTCGCCAGCGCTTCATTGAGTTCTTTCGTACTGGGGAAGGTGCTGGCCAGAATCAAATGCGAAAGATTTTTCTGATACTTGAGCGCATAAGCCTGCACTAGCGCCCCCGCCGAAGGAATGACCGAGCAGGCTGATCTTGCCAAGGCCAAGCGCCTGGCGGACCGTTTCTATATCGTCCGCCATGTTGTCGATGTTGTATTGGCTTGTGTCTTCAAGCTTGGAAGATTTGCCGGAGCCGCGCTCGTCAATAAAGATAAGGCAGTTGGTGCGCATCAACGGCAATAAGTAAGGAAGAAAATAGTCGTGCGAGGCTCCCGGGCCGCCGTGCGCGATTAGCAGCGGCGCGCCGTGCCCAACAGACATGTAATAAATGAGGGCGCCATGGCTATCCACATAACCTTCCTGCATGGGATAAACATTTGCAGGCTTGGCGGATTTTGCAGTCTCTGATTTTGTGGTCGGTGCAGTTTGCGCGGAAGAAACGGTGAAAGCAAATGCGGTCAGCAGGAGGACAGCAAGTGTGTTTCGCATGCTCAGGATGCTAGCACAGCTCCTGACCTCGCCCGAAAAGGATTCACCCCGCGAAGTTAGCGCGACCGTTTGTTCTTATACATCGCCTTGTCCGCGCGCTCGATGACTTGCTGGACCGTTTCACCATCATTCCACTGCACAATGCCGATCGCCGCTTCCACGTGGATCTTGACATCACCTTTATCGCCAAGCGGAATGGTGTAGTCGCCGAAAACCCATTTCTGGATGCGTTCCAACTGCGGTGCTGCTCCGGAAAGTTCGCAATCCAGCACAAGGATGAATTCGTCCCCGCCCCAACGTCCAACCACGTCGCTCGATCGTAGCGCGGAACGCAGTTCTCCTGAAAATTGTTTGAGCAGTTCGTCCCCGGCTTGGTGCCCGTACTGGTCATTGACCTGCTTGAATCCGTTCATGTCGAGCACTGCGAGGCAGAATGCCTGCCGGTGTTCGATGCGCCACTCGATTCTCGATTCCACATTGCGGCGATTCGGAAGGCGCGTCACTTCGTCGCGCATCGCAAGCTGCTCGGCTTCTTTCAATTTCGTTTCGTAGCTGGAAACCTCGCCCTTCAATTGGACGACAAGCTTCTGACTGTCTTGCGCCATCTTGTCGACATAAGTTTTCAGTTCCGAAGCTTTTTTCACCAGCGTCGAACGCACCTGCGTGATGTCTTCCAAATTTGCGATTGTCTGCAGTCCGGTCGTGAGCAGGTTCAGTTCCTTCGCATATTTCTGGTCGCGATCCCCAACCGACTCTGCCGTGCGTGCCAGAACAATCATCAGTTCTTTAACGTCATCCACTTTTGCTTTGAAGTAAACTTCGGTGTTGCCACTCCATTGCTGCAATTCTTCCTGGACTTGCTTTTCTGTTTCTTTCGCGAGAAGGGTATTCACCTCGCCGCCAAAGCGCGTCTCCAGGCCGGAAAGAGATTGTTGCAAATCAGTACCGACTGCCGGGCAGGCGCGAAATCCGTTTTCGCCCATCCCTAAAAGTGCGGAACGGTAGGCCGCGATTAAAGCCATTAGTAATTCGCTTGATTCGGGCGCCGTGGCCGGAGTAGAAGGCGGCGGCGGTACGGCCGCTTCCTGCTTCACTTTCACATCCATTTCCAAATACTTCTTCAGGGAGATCAAATCGCACTCTTTCTGCCAGTTCGCATACGGCACTAACAATCGATTGCACTTACCTGGGACAGAGACGTAAACAGGAAGCCGTCCGAGATTTAGAATGCGAAGGAATTATCGGCATTTCGGTGAAAACTCTTTAACAAGATGAGCGATGTATCCCATTTATTGTCTGCTAGTTGGCAGGACGAAAGATGATTACCCGCGCACAAATAAGGAAATCCCTGATTACTAACGATCGCGGGCACATGTAGTCCCTCCGGAAATCTTCCGTCATAAGTACCCTCCACGATCATTTTTCATCGCCCCCTGTTTTCTCCCGATTACTAATTCATGCGACCAAAGTTCATTGTGAGGCGACATAAATTCAGCCTGGGGCGCCAGGCGGAGGTCGCGCAAAAAGTATGCTTCATGCGAAGCGCACGTCACTCGTCTATCCGGTTGTACTTTTGCTCACAATTTTTCTTCTGTTCGTCTCTGCGGTATTTGCCGCACCCGCGGTTACCGTAATTTCTCCCACCGGCGGCGGAAGTGTAGGGTCGCCAATTTTTTACGAAGCCTATGCCACCAGCGCCGGATGCGCGGGCGGAATTTCCGCGATCCGTATTTACACGGCGCCGCATGTCAGTCCATTCACCGCGAATGGAAGCCATCTGCAAACCTTCATCAAGTTAAATCCGGGAACGTATGAGACTGTCGTGCAGGCCTTCGACAACTGCGGCGGCGTCGCCAAAGCAAATGTAGATATCACCGTGGACGCCACCGCGCACGTCACCGTTTTTTTGCCCAGCGCGCGGACGGCAGCCACTCCCGTGCACCTGGCAGCTTCTGCGCAAAGCCCGGACTGCGCTGCGGGGATCAATGCGATCCGAATTTACACCGCCGACCATACCAGTCCGTACACAGTGAATTCGAATCAGCTGGATACTTATCTCAACTTTTTCCCGAACAATGTGAATTTCACCGTGCAGGCCTTCGATAATTGCGGAAAGGTTTTCAAGGCCGCATTTACCGAAGCGATTGCCACTACAAATGGCGCATTCCTATATGGTTTGAGTGGCGACGGAAATTCCAATTTCATCTATCAGGTGAATATTGGGACAGATGGCAGCTTGAAAAACCCCAACGGCACAAGCGCTCTGCCAACATTCAAAACGCCGTCTTTTTTCAATGCTCTTACCGTTGATCCCGGAGGATGGTTTATTTATGCCGTAAACGCTCAAAACATTTTTGGATGGCAAGTGAACCGCACAACTGGCGCGCTGACACTGATGCCAGACTCATTTCCTCTGGACGTCAATACGCACGGCAGCACACCGTGGAGTATTGATATTGATCCCAGCGGGAATTTTTTGTTCGTGACTTATCGCGAACCTTTGCCCAGCGGCCCGAATCGCGTTTCGACTTATAGAATCAATCGCTCCACAGGGGCCTTGACCTTCAGTGGATTTTCGCAGACTGCGCTGACCGCAAGAATTGCCTTCGACATGTCCGGGCAATACCTGTACGGAATCAGCGATAGTGGCACGATCCAGGTTCGCGGTTATCGAATCAATCCGAACATTGGAACGTTATCGCCGCTGCCCGGATTTCCGATGGATGTGACCGACCAGGTATTCAGCCCGAGCATTGCCACAACAGACAAGTTTCTGTACATCGCAGGAACCACAAATGGCGGTCCCGGCCGTGTCTTTGGCTATGACGTGGACTTCAGCAGCGGAATGGTTACGCCGATCACCACAAGATTTCCTTTTTCGCCTTCCTCCAACTTAGGAATATTCGGTTTGACACCTGACTTTTTGGGCCGCTTTATTTGGAGTTTTCAACAACAGGAGTCGTCCACCATTGCAGGATTTCAGCCATTGGATATTTCCAGCGACGGCGGAATGGTCGCAGCAAATTTAGCAGAGACAGATTCTCAGGTTTTATCTGTTGCGCCAGATCGCAATGGAAAGTTCGTATTTACCGACAGCACAGGAAATTCGGAAATGGGAGACACGGAAATTCCGGGCTTTATCACTTGGACGCTGGACGACAGAGGTAACTGGCTGAATCCCGTGATATTCCAGACAGCTAATTCGGTCGGCGGCGTGGCTGCAGTGAGGGCCGATCCTAACTAAATTCGCTTTACTTTGGATGAAGTTGCGGAGGCTCGCTCGCCAGCAGAATCAAAGTTTCCAGAGTTCTGGCTCTTTGATTGTGATCAATGATCAGGTAGCGATGCGTGCCTCCAACAGAGGCATCAAAGCGGGAATGACCGTCGGGAAGCACAGTGATTTTTCCCAGAGGCGAAAGTGAAAAGTAATTGTCATCGGGACGAACAGCATACAAAGCCGCGGTCAGGTCCCACGTTGGCCGGTCGTAGGGCATGGGTTTGTACGAGCGATAAGCCTCGGCCACCGGATGATCTTTCACGTACGCAAAGTCGCGAAGAAGGCGCGAGGCGGGAAACAACATCGACATGCCGATTTCGAATCCGCTATCCACAATTGGCGTAGGCCATTCGTTGAAAACTTTTTGCGCGGAAGGAACGTCCTGATTCAGGTTGAACTCGGAATCGCCATTGGCAAAATTTCCTGACATCGTCACCAGCAGCCGTACTTTTTGTTTGGCGAGCGTCGCGCCGTCAAGCTTGCTGACCGCATCGGCCTTGGTATCAAGCAAACGTGCCAGGTTGGTGCTGAAGCCCACTTGCACGATCACTACACTGCCGTCAGGCTGCGCGGCCAAAGTCTTTCGCAACAAAGTCACTGCATCTTGCGCCTGCGATCCGTCGGTAATTTTGTGCGGATAAACGTAGGAACCATCCGGATTCTTGCGTTCCGACGGAACCTGAATGAGAGGATCGGAATTCGGCGTCTTTCCGTTGCGCACCTTGCCTACGGGGATTTCCGGCCGTCCGTAAAAAGTGTCCACCAAATCCACATAGGGCGCAGCCCACTGATTGTCCTTGGTGATCGTCACGGCCAGAATCTTCGCTTCATGGCGATTCTCGAATGCATGAAGAATGGCGAGCGCGAGAGCATCATCCACATCATTGCCCACGTCGGTATCAAAAATAATGTTGACCGGAGTTTCCGCATTCGCGATCAGCGGAACAAAAAACAAACCCGCGCAGATCAGCAGGAGAACAAGACGATGTCTAAGGGATCCGTTCATTTCGTACGGCAGTATATCGGAATCGCGCCATAAGAATATTTCGCAAGATAAAGAATTTATGCAAAAGAAAACGGCTGGCAAAATCGCCAGCCGTGAATCCTGAAACTGTTTGAGTTTAGTGGTGGTCGTGGTGGTCGCCACCGCCGTGATTATCGCCGCCGCCGTGTCCTTCGTTTCCATGCGCCGGGGCCGGTTTATGCTGCGGCTCGCTGTGCTGGGCCGCGTGAGGCTGTTCATTGTGGGCCGGAGCGTTGTTGTGCACTGGCTGATTGTGAGCGTCCCCATGGAATCCGCTATTTGACGGACGCGGCACACTGTTGTTGTGCGGCTGGTTGTTTCCCATGGCATTGCGCGGCTGATTATTCGGACGCGGAATGTTGTGCGACATTGCTGGCGCCGGTGGACGTCCATGATTTTCCGAAGCGAAGTTCTGACGGTTGGAAGCAGCAAAGTGCTCATGCTGTTCCTGCACCGTTGTACGCTGGAAATGTTGTTCATGATCGAAACGTTGCTGGTCCGCATTCGGGCGGGCATTCACTCCATGCGGCCCACCGTTGTAGCTCACGCGGGTCACGGTGCGATTGACCACCGTTGTGTGATACGTGTTGTGAATGACCGTTACATTCACGTGCGAGACGGCCGTGTTATAGAAGAACCGGTTGTGGTCCCAGTGGCCGCCTTCGTAGCCAGCGCCGCCATAGCCGTATCCATAGTCCACGCCGCCGTAGAAGCCGACATGCGATCCCCAATATCCGCCGTGCCATGCATAAATTCCGCCTTCAAAACCCCAATAGCCAGGGGTCCACAACAAACCAACTTGCGGAGGCACAGCCCATGTTCCCGGCACCCAGTAATAGCCATCGGGACCGTAAGCCCAATATCCAGGAGTCCAGATGTATCCATCTCCAGGGCAAACCGGTTGCGTATAAACTGGCAGTACCGGCGGAGCGATTCTGACGGAAATTTCCAATCCTGCAAACGACGTCGCCGGTATGGCGAACAAAAACGCGGCAAGAATGTACATACGAACTGAACGTAAAAAATGCATTCTGTCACTCCTCGTCATCGAGGTCCTTCGGTTGCCCGGCGAAAACTTATTTGCCAGGTTGCGCGGACCAAGCGGCGAATTTTCGACTCCATGGCCTTCTACTGCAACTCTGAATCCACTACATATAAACCCGCTTCCCGCGGATATGTTGCAGCCTGTGGATCCTCTGTAAGCTATTGATTCTTACATGGATTAGCGGAGCAGAGACAGATTACGAAAGAGGCAGCACCTGGTTGGATACGGTGCATGTTAACTGGGAATTTTTACCCCAGCACGCCCATCTTCTTACCGACCTTCTTTAATGCCGCCAACCCCTGCCGCAACTCATCCTGCGTGTGTGTCGCCGTCATGATGGTGCGGATGCGCGCTTTGCCTTCCGGCACAGTTGGAAACGCGATGCCCGTGCCGAGCACCCCTTCTTGAAATAATTCGCGCGAAAAATTCATGGTCAGCTTTCCGTCGCCGAGAATGATCGGCGTAATCGGCGTTTCGCTCGCCGGAGTTGTCTTGCCTCCAATATCAAAACCCAGCAGCGCCAGTTCCTTTTTCCAGAAGCGCGTGTTTTCCCATAACTTCTCAATGCGCTCCGGTTCGTTTTCCAGAACATCAAATGCGGCAATGCAGGTCGCAGTCACCGATGGCGGATGCGAGGTCGAAAACAAAAACGGCCGTGCCCGATGGTAAAGAAAATCAATAAGGTCACGCGTGCCGCAAACGTACCCGCCCAGCGCGCCGATGGCTTTCGACAATGTTCCCACCTGAATATCAACGCGTCCATGCACGTTGAAATGATCAATCGTGCCGCGGCCGTTGCGGCCCAGCACTCCCGACGCATGTGCATCGTCGACCATCATGATGGCGCCATATTTTTCGGCGAGAGCGCACAACGCCGGCAGCGGCCCAATATCGCCATCCATGGAAAAAACCCCGTCGGTGATCAGAAGTTTTTTCCCCGGCTCGTTTTTCACGCTGGCAAGTTTCTCTTCTGCCTGCGCCATGTTCTTGTGCTCGAAAACCAGGACCTTCGCCCGCGATAACCGGGCGCCATCAATGATGGAAGCATGGTTCAACTGGTCCGAGATGATGAAATCTTCTTTGCCCAGTACCGCAGAAACCGTTCCTGCATTCGCCGCGAATCCTGACTGGAAAACCACGCATGCCTCGACATTTTTAAAGCGTGCGATCTTCTCTTCGAGCTCCATATGGATCTTCATGGTGCCGGCAATCGTTCGCACCGCGCCCGACCCAACGCCATACTTGCGCGTCGCTTCGAGCGCCGCCGCCCGCAACTTCGGATGCGTTGTTAGCCCCAGATAATTATTCGACGCCAGATTGATGACCTTCTTGCCGTCAAACGTGCACACGGCTTCCTGCTCATCCTCAAGCACCCGCAACTTGAAGTGCGTTCCTTTGGCCTTGAGTTCGTTCAATTGATCGGTGAGATAAGCGAGAGGATTCTGGCGGGAAGAGGTCGTAGCCATGCTATTAGTCTAATCTGGTCGCCCAGAGCAAACCTGCTAAACTTTTGTCAGTTCCATGCGGAGAGTTGGCCGAGTGGTTGATGGCACCGGTCTTGAAAACCGGCATACCTTAACGGGTATCGGGGGTTCGAATCCCTCACTCTCCGCCAGAAAATTTCTGATATCTCATTCCCAAAATAAAACCCGCGCTTTACGCGCGGGTGCATTCTGCGAAAAATTTTGCCTTAAAACCGAAATCACATACCCGTAGGCAATTTGAAATCGACTCCCCGGTCATCATTCTGTTTCTGCGTTGCATTGATGTCGAGTTCGGACAACGCCACGCGTCGCGGATGGCCCGGCGTCAAGTCAAACAGCATGCTTCCCACGATGGCGTAATTCGCCACTTCCACCTGATGGCCGTCCTTAAAAACTAACACCGTCGGAGGGGCTGCAGGTTCGGGCTGTGGTTCGGAAACAACTTGTGTTGTCGCGGAAGGATCGGATTCAGCCTGATCTCTCCAGGTCTGATATTCAGGACCAGGGCCGCGGCGGTCGAATATCGTCGGTCCGCCCGTCTGTCCGTCGGAAGACTGCTCCTCATAATACTGCTGCGA
>DASXCC010000258.1:0-16372 GCA_036491415.1 Terriglobales bacterium
TGGGACACAGATTCGTGGATTTCGGCTCTGGGCCTGGCTTTCCGGGCTTGCCGATTAAAATCCTCGCGCCCGCTATACAGGCTACATTGATCGAGTCGAATCAGAAAAAAGCTACGTTCCTGAAAGAAGTCTGCCGGGCCCTTACATTGACAGATGTTGATGTGTTTTCTTTTCGTGCAGAGGAATTTCCTGCCAGCCAAGCCGACACCGTCACCCTTCGTGCGGTGGAACGATTCGAAACAATTCTTCCCAACGCCGTTCGCTTATTAGCGCCAGATGGCCGCCTGGCGCTTTTGATCGGCGAAGCCCAAGTCAAATCCGCAATGAATATCGTTCCGCAACTGGATTGGAAGCTGCCGGTCCCGATTCCTTTATCGGAAAGCCGTGTGATTTTGGTGGGTACGATCCGATGATCCTCGATCAACAAGAATCAGAGCCACAAACGTGGTCTGAGTTCGCACAAATTCCCCATCTCTAAGTAGAGAAAGAAGAGATAATTCGGATCCTCGCATAGGCGAAGTGGGAAATTGAACCTTCGGCATGGAACAGCTACTTATCTTGAACAGAAACTATGATCATTCGACTCTAGTTGATTTCAAAATGTTCCACAAGGAACATAAAGTACGTTCGAGAAAATTGGCATTTGCGAAAAAGATCCTCAAAGGATGTTCCACGTGGAACAGTGTGGAAATGTTTGAGCAAATCGCAGTCGCCTTACTTTAATTTCAATCGAATGCCCAAGTGATTATCCTGCACTGAAATGCGGCATTGCTAATCGTTATTATTCGTCTTATTCTGCGTTTATCTCTCTGGGTTTCTCCTAAAATTTATGGGACGTGTAATCGCAGTAGCCAACCAGAAGGGTGGCGTCGGGAAAACTACGACTGCCATCAATTTGGCCGCGTCGTTTGCAGCAGCGGAGGTTAATACGCTGCTGGTTGATTGCGACCCGCAATCGAATGCGACGAGCGGCTTAGGGCTTGTCAAAGATCCAGATCGGATCAACTCCTATCATGTGCTAATGGGTGCGGCCAGCGGTGAAGAGGCCTTACAGCCTACCGAACTCGAACAGCTTTGGATTTTGCCTGCGCACAAGAACTTAATCGGGGCAAACATCGAGCTGGTGGATGGGGAGCGCCGGGAATTTCGCCTGCGGGATGCCTTGGCCCCTTTGCGCGAACGGTTCCAGTTCATTGTACTGGATTGCCCGCCGGCACTTGATCTGCTGACGCTGAACTGTTTAGTTGCAGCGGATGCGGTCCTGATTCCCATGCAGGCGGAGTATTTCGCCCTGGAAGGAATCTCTGAGCTACTGGATACAATCGAGCGTATCCGGGCTGGATTGAATCCTGAGTTAGCCATTGAGGGCGTGGTGCTTACGATGTTCGACGAACGTACGAACCTGGCCCAACAAGTCACGCAGGAATTGAAGCGTTATTTCGGCGACAAACTTTGTCAGACGATGATCCCGCGCAACATTCGCTTGGCGGAGGCTCCAAGCCACGGCAAGCCAGCGTTGTTATACGATGTTCGCTCCAGAGGTGCGGAAAGCTATATCAAGCTGGCCAAGGAGATCATCGCCCGTAGTGTTCCACAAGGAACATATGCGACTTCTTCGGAGTTAGTCGAAGAGGCGGGCACGGCGCAAGATATTACTCAATCGGAAGCGGGCCAAGCGGAAGAGACAGGATCGGAAGTAGCGCTGGCGGAAGCCGAAAGTTCCGAAACTTCGGAACAAGCCAATCCCCCGGACGCTTTGGACAAGACTGCATAATATAGATATTTGTCTATCTGTTAAATTGATGTATATCGATATAGTTTTGAGTTGGAATCGGAGATCATGATGACAACAACTGCTGGGAATCTGGCCGAAAACGCAGCTACTGATAAAGCTGCGCAGGAAAAAGTAGAAAAAAGAAAAGCACTGGGCAGGGGACTCGAGTCACTTTTGCCGTCCGGCCCAAGAATGGTTGCCGCAGTTGCTTATCCGCAAACGGCGCCAATTTCGCAATCCGCGATCTCGCCGCTGGGACGAGAGCCGGCAGCTGCGGGAACCGCGCCGGAGGTTGTACGCAAGGCCGGGGATGAAGTCCGTGAAATCGCGCTCGACTTAATTGATGATAATCCGTACCAGACACGCAAACTTTTCAATGAGGAATTGCTCGGGGAACTTGCGAATTCCATCAAGACTAGCGGTGTTGTGCAGCCGATTGTGGTCCGGCAGCAGGAGGGGCGATACGTCCTCGTCCTCGGCGAACGCCGTTGCCGTGCTTCGAAGCTGGCGGGGAAGACGACGATCTCGGCGATCGTGCGGAAAGTTTCCGACCAGCAGGCTGCGGAGATGACTGTCGTCGAAAACCTGCAGCGCCAGGATTTGAACTGCCTGGAGCAGGCTGCGGCATTCGCGAAACTCAGCACTAGTTTCGGTCTGACGCAGGAGCAAATCGGCCAGCGCGTCGGCCTTTCGCGCGAGTCGGTGTCGAACTATATGCGGCTGCTGAAATTGCCGGAGAATGTATTGCAATATCTGCAAACCGGCCAACTGGGGTTCAGCGAAGCGCGTGTGTTATTGCAATTCAAAGAGCCGGAGATCATCACGAAAATTGCGAATGAAGCTGTGCGCCGGCATCTTTCGGTGCAGGGCGTCGAAGAACTTTGCGCTAAAGCGTGGATGACCGAACAGCCGCAAGAACCCAAAGAGGGTGGTGCACGCTGGGTGGATCCAAATGTGCGGGCGGCACAAAGGCAGTTGGAAGAAATTCTCGGAGTACGCGTGAAAATTAAAGATCACAAAGGCAAGGGCAAGATAGTGATCGAGTACGCGACGCTCGAAGACTTTGATCGCGTTGTCGATATGCTCGGAAAAAAGTAAGAAGTGGGAAATATTTGCAAAGCGGCCTGCGGGCCGCTTTTGTTTTGCGTATCCACTAAATAATTGTGGAATAAATAATCGAATATTTCTCAAAGTTTCGCCATAATTTCAGATTTTCTGGATACAAAGTGGAGCGAGAATCGAAATCTTGCAAGTTGTCGAGTAGTGCTGAATTTGAATAGGTAAGAATCAGAATCTTAAACGTGGTCTGAATACATCGAATGAAGCTTTGTTTCTGCGGTGGGTTGCGGCATGCAAGGTCCACCGACTACCCTAAGCATCCGAATCATTAAGAATCTAATTTGTAATAGTGGTCTGTCATGAATGGTTTCGCTATTCTAGAAGTTAAGAAGTGGAACATGGTTGAAGATTCTGGACTCATTTCCGATCTGCATAAGCATTTGTCTGCAATTGCCGCGCAATTGATGAACGGCAAAGAGGTTCTGTTTGAAGATCAGAAGTTGAAAGTCGAGCGCGTAGGAAGCGGACGCCTAAGAACAGTCCGCATCGTAATAAATGGACGAGCCTTGCAAGCCATCGAGCAAAATGCGAACAAACCAAGCCATTGGGGGAAACTGGCCCGTAAAGGACATCAGGTAGTCCAGTTTCAGGATACTGTGACGAAGACTTATATGGCGGTTGTAGTGGATGGAGAAGTCAAAGAGTACGGCAAGTCGTAATCCGCGATATGTAATTCGTAATACTTAATTTGTAAACCCACGTGTAACAAATCCAAGTAACAAAAAATAAGCGGACAGCTTGCGCTGCCCGCTTCAAGAGCTAAATCAGTTTAGCTTCCGGCGGCCGCACCGGCTGCGCGGAGTGATGTAATCTTCTCCAACAATTCTTCCAGGCGATGTCCGGTTTCCAGGTTTCCATCCACGTATGGATGGCGGCCACCATCGGCGTGCAACACTAACACTCGCGTGTTCGCGTGCGCCTTCTTCACAATATATGGAAGGTGATGGCGATCGTCGCGGCTCAACGTTGGCCCGAGAACCACCAGGTCATAGGAGCCGTGTCGCAGCAGCGCTTCGACGAGCTGGCGATTGCCCGCCTTTTCCACCTGATATCCAGCCTTCTGCAGGGATTCAGTCTGCGTGTTCAGAACTTGTTCGTTGCCTTCGCCGTACAGAATTTTGAATTGCGATGTCTTTCCGGTATTTGCCATACGAGATCAGTCAGGCCTTTCCCCTCGACTGGTGCAACGTTAGCAACCACCGGATTGTCTGAGAACATCACCGAAGATCAACAACGAAAGTGGCGTAGTAATGCGTTCGTATCAGGGGTTGGCTTGTGCCTGCAAACCTAGTGCATGCAATACGTTCGGGTCAGCAACAGAGTGTCCGTTCACTTTGGTAACCACGCCAAAGCTACCGTTGTAATCCCACATGGCCCACCCGATTCCGTGGTGTTCCAGGGAGTTGCGTACGTCGGAGATCCATGCAGCGCGATCGTTGGGATTGGAGTATCTGCGAAAGGCCCCGAACTCATTGCAGACCATCGGGACATTATGGCGTTTCGCCCATTCCGCCACCTGATTGATTTCCGCATCAATTCGCGCGGCGTTCCAGTGATCGTATCCAAAGCGAATGACAGCGAGACGGTCGGCAGCGTCTTCATCAGGAATCAGCGCCGCGGATTTCTCGGCAGATTCCGGCGTTGACGGATACTTTACATCGCGCAGCCAATGCCAGTAATAAGATCCCCACGTCGCACCCTGATGCGTGAATTCATAGGGCTCGTAAAAGTGGAAGTTGTAAATGACGTTGGGATCGCGCAAAAGATCCATGAACACGAGTTCATCCACTCCAGACCAACGAGCGCCTGCGGCGATGATCGTATTGTTGGGCGCGCCTTCGCGGATGGCAGCAGCTACTTTGGCTTCAATTCCGAACCAGCGGTATTTATCGTTTACCTCCGGCTCGTTCATGATTTCAAAAAACACGCGATCTGCATCGAGTGTCGAATAGTGTTGCGCAAGTGCACGCCAGAAATCTGCGAACTGCTCAACAAACGGGTCTTCTTTTAATTTGGCTTTGAAATCTTCTTCGGGATGGATATCGATCACAACAGATAAGCCTTGATCGAGAATCATCTTCACCGCGCCATCGAGATAGCCGAGGTATGTGGCTGGGATCAGGTGCGGCTCGCGCGAATTAAAAAGCGGCTCGGGATTAATGCTAAGGCGCACATGATCGAATCCAGAAGATTTAATCAAAGCGATGTCTTCTGCGGTAATGAATGTTTTTAGGTGTTCCGGCGTGTAGCCGTCTTTTTCGGAGACTTGCGCATACCAACCGCTGGCGTTAATTCCGTGGCGCAAGTGTTCCGCGCGTCGCTGGGCGAGATCGTTGTTTTGGGAGAAAGCAAATGAAGCGATGAAAAGAAATAAGAATGTGACTAGAAAATTTCGCGATAGACCTTGCATGAGAGAAAGCTCCCCTGTGGGCTGATTCAAAAGCACAACAATTAAATCAGAATTGCAGGGAGGGGTTCTACTTACTGGGTAGAGGAATGCGCACGGGCGAGGACGCCCGCGCCTATATCGTTATTTAAGCTCTTGCAGTTTGGCCATCGCCATCTGCCCCGCAGGTTTCGAAGGGTTGTCTTTCTCTACCTGCTGGTAAGTCTTCTTGGCATCGAGCGGCTGATTAGTTTCCTGATAGGTGGCCGCCAATTCCAGCTGGGCCGTGGCTTTTCCAACCGACGTGGTTGGTTTGTTGATCAATTCCTGGTAAAGCGCAATCGCATCCTTGCCTCCGTTCTCACTGCGATACAAGGAAGCCAGGGCAAATTTGCCAAGGGCTGCAAGTTCATCGTTGGAAGAACCTGCCACCGATTTCAATTCCGACTCAGCTTGTGAATTATTTCCCAGCGTCATGGCGGTCGTGCCCACAAGGTAGTGCGCAAATTCCGCCGAACGCGTGTGGGGATATTTGCTGATGACTTCCTGCAATTGCTTGTTCGAGGCAGTCGCACGTTCCTGAATCGACCCAAAACTGGGGTAATCCGGTTGCGCGGGCATTCCTGCGGGCCGGATCTGAGTATTCATCGTGCGGACGGCCTGGTTCAAAGTCATGCTGGCAGCTTGATCCTGCTGGTCGAGGTAATACCAACCACCAAAGGCGCCGCAGACGATAATCACGAGGACAACAAGTCCTATCATCAGCGTGGAGCGGTTCGAATTCGCCCACACGCGGGCACGCGCCCACAACTCCAGAGTGACTTGGTTAAAGCGATCTTCTTTTAGCTGATGGCGAGTTTCTGCGCGCACGGAGTTTCCTTAAGTGAATAGAAATAGGCTGACAAACGGTTAGTTTATCAGCCTGAAATCCGCAGCGTCAAAGTTACAGTTGGAGTGATTTGGACAATTTGAACGTTAATGCGCTTTCTACAGGGAATTCGATTTCCTTATTTCCCGTATAGGCGGCACCTGCGGTACCGGCTCCTCCGCCGGCTGCCGCGCCAATCAGAGCGCCTTTGCCACCACCGAAAATGCCACCCATAGCGGCACCTAAGCCAGCGCCGCCGCCAGCCATAACTGCCGTCCGCTTGCCTTTGCCTTTTGCGATCGTGACAAAGGAAGCAGTCTGGACTTTATGACCGCCGACTGAAGTGAGTTTCAGTTCCAGCCGAGCTCCGCCTTTGAAGCGCCCTAAAGGCTGGGCATCCACAACCGTTCCGGAAACACGCGCGCCTTTATGGAACGCGGTTTGACCCTTCACTTGGACGGTCTGCGCCAACGTACCGGAAAAGCTCTGGCCAGGTTTGCTGATTTTAGATCCCACAGCATCGTCTAAGCGGACGGCGAGCGAAGTACCTGTCGGCACAATAATGGGCTGTGCTTGTGCCGTGTTGTCGTTAGAAATAGAACTGGAACTGGCGGAGGAACCGTTTTGTGCAGTGTCCGTGGATGCAGGCGAAGAACTGTCAGAGCTGGCGTTCGGGCTGCTGGCTTTGCTGCAACCTGTCAGAACGAGAGCTAAAGCTAAAATCGAAGTAAAGGTGAGCGCGTGAAACCGCATAGGTTCCTCCCAAGCTGGATGTGAAGGAAGTTTCGCTGGCTGCGCGGATGTTCACGAGTCGCAAAGGTACAGTCGAGGGAGTGGTCTAAATCCTGTCGAATTCGATATCGACAACCAATTCTGCAGCCGCAGATTCCGCTGGCTGAGAACCGTTTTTCGAGGTGCTTTCCGGGGTAGCTGGAGCATTTACTGGAGGCTTTTCGAGGAATTTAGTTGAGTTCAACAAGGGTCTGCCAAGCGAGGGATTGTAGCTGGACCATGCGCTTTCATTGCCATGTTCACGCTCAAAGTGTGCGCGCATGGATTCCATCTTGGAATCGAGATCGTCGAGGTAATGCAGAACCAGCGCCTCAGGAAACATAGGCAATTTGGGAGAACCAAACTCGTATTGACCGTGATGGCTAATAATAAGGTGCTCAACAAGGATTTTCAGTTCGTCAGGGAAGACGGGAATTTGCACGATTTTGGCATGCAGCATTTCCAACTCAATAATCATGTGCCCCAGCAATTGTCCCTTAGTCGTGTAGGAAAAAGACCGGTTATAGGTCAATTCGTGGATTTTGCCAATGTCGTGCAAAAATGCGCCCGTCAATAAAAGATCGCGGTTGATCTGCGGATAATTGCGGCACATGAGATCGCAGGATCGAAATAAAGAAACCACGTGATCCAGTAACCCGCCGATATAAGCGTGATGCAAAGTCTTCGCCGCCGGCGCATTGCGGTAAGCCGCCGAAATTTCCGGGTCTTTCATGAAGGACTCAACCAGCGGCTTTAAATACGGATCTTTAAAAGTGGCGACAAAATCCGTCAGCGTCTGCCAAAGCTCGTCGATGTTCTTGGTTGTTTTTGGAAGGTAGTCGGAGAAGTCGATTTCCGACTCACCCAGCTTCCGCAGCTTATGGATCGTAATCTGGAAGCGGTTCTTGTATTTATTCAGCAGCCCTTTAATTTTGATGAAGTCGTCTTGCTCGAAGCCATCGAGCGCATCTTCGACGTTGTCCCACATTTTGGCTTCGAGGTGGCCGCTGCGGTCCCCCAGCGTTAAAGCAAGATAGGGCTCGCCGGATTTTTTGGGTTTGACTTGTTTGGAAACTACGACAAACGAAGAAGTGATGATCTTATTTTCTTGTTGAACGCAATCGCAGATGAAGAAGTCCTTCATGGTCTCTTAAAACCTAACGGCGCTCGCAAGCCCGTGAATGCGCGTGGTCAGGCAAGCTTACCTTAAATGACTCCGAGTTTTTTTCTCTTTTTCAGTTTTTTGGCGTTGGGATCGTCCATGGTTGTTTCGATAGGTTTGCTTTCATTAGGGCTGGCTGCGCTATCGGTATATCCAGGTTTAATGTCGATGTAAGCTTCATCGCGAAGCTGTCCAAGATAGACCCGCAGCGCTGGTTGCAGCTTCTGCATGTAGACCGCGTCCATGATGCGCGGCTCGATTTCTTTGAAGGGAGGAATTCCACCTTCGTGATGCTCGCTGACTTTCAAGATCACAAAACCCTGCTTGGTACGAATTACGTCGGAAACATCGCCTGCCTTCATGGCGAATGTAGTGTCTTCTAATGACTTGGCCAGCGTGCCACGCTTGAAAAACCCCAAATCTCCGCCCTGCGCTGCGCTCGCTCCACTGGAGTTTGCTTTGGTCAGGTCTTCGAAACTGCCGCCTTTTCTGATTTGCGCCAGCAAATCCTCGGCCTTGGTTTTCGCAGCGGCGATCTGCTCGTCAGTAGCTTTCGCGTCCACCGGGATCATCAACTCGCTCAAGCGGATCTGCTCGGGCTGATCGAGTTCTTTCTTATGATCTTCGTAAAACTTGTGCTCTTCTTCTGGATTAGGCTGCAAACGCGAACCGACCTCATGACCGATCACCTGCTGGGTGATGATCTGATCTTTAATTTTCTGTTTAAAATCTTCGTAAGATACGCCCTGCTGTTCAGCGGCCTTCTGCAAATCTTCGAGCGTGTCGAGGTGCGCGTCTTTGCGCATCTGGTTGAGCTGCTTGATTAGGTCCGCGTCACCGGTGATCCCCAAGTCTTCCCCGCGTTGCAGCAGCAACTTTTGATCAATCAGGTCGCGCAGGACATCTTTTTCCTGCTCACTATAAAGCTTGTCGGCATCCGCGGGATTGCGTTGCTGCAATTCCTGCTTCAACTCGTCCTGGCCGTGCGCATAATCTGATTGCGTAATGATGGCGTTATTTACGCGTGCCACGACCTGCTCAATGATCGTGTCAGCACTGGTAAGCGAGGGAACAGCAAGAATAGAGACGGCAAATACTGTTAAAAGCAATTTTTGCATGGGAATTCTCTGGGTCGAAACGCAAGCCGGACCCTCAGGCCTTCAGGGATACGACCCCTCCGATATTGTACCTCTGCGGCTGGCGTTCCGCAGCAGGCAAGGCTGATATTATGACTCCTTCGCGTTTAGCGCCCGGAGCATCTAAGGCTGGAGGACGGCCATGAACAGACTTATCTTTTACCTCGTAATTTGCCTAACCTTGGGAGTATCCGTTATGTCCGCTCAGGAAGAGAAAACAGCCGCAATTCCGGACTTAGATCATTTGCGCAAGATGACCGCCCGCTATGCGCCCACGCGGATTGAAGTGGATACCACGAAGTTGAGCGCCGGGGACAAGCAGGCCTTGGTCAAACTGATTGAAGCCGCCCGCATTTTGAACCATATATTTATGGAGCAGTATTGGAGCGGCGACCTGGCTCATTACGCGGAATTGCAGAAAGACAAGTCTGCTTTGGGAGTGGCCCGCAAACAGTATTACTGGCTCAACAAAGGGCCGTGGTCCAGCCTCGACGACAATGCCGCATTTCTGCCGGACGTTCCTGCGAAAAAACTTCCCGGCGCCAATTTCTATCCCAAAGACCTGACCAAAGAGCAATTCGAAAAATGGGTTGCGTCTATCTCCGCGAATGATCAAGCAGAGGCCAAGGGATTCTTTTCGGTTATCCGATGGAAGTCCGCCCCCGGCGGGGAATTACAGGTGGTTCCATACAGCGAGGAATACAAAACTGATTTGACGCACGCTGCGAATCTTCTACATGAAGCCGCCAAGCTCACTGACAATGCTTCGCTCAGGAAATTTCTCGATCTTCGCGCCGACGCATTTTTGTCTAACGACTACTACGAAAGCGATCTGGCATGGATGGATCTGGATGCTCCCATCGACATCACTATCGGTCCTTACGAAACTTACAACGACGAAATTTTCGGATATAAAGCGGCCTTCGAATCGTATGTAACGTTGCGCGACGATGTGGAAACGGGAAAACTTTCCGCATTCACGAGTCATTTGCAGGAAATTGAAAATAATCTTCCCATCGATCCGCAGTACCGTAATCCTAAGCTGGGCGCTTCCGCACCGATTCGGGTGGTGGATGAAATCATTGCAACCGGGGACGGCGCTCACGGAGTACAAACTGCTGCTTATAACCTTCCCAATGATGAGCGCGTAGTGCAGCAAAAAGGCAGCAAGCGTGTGATGCTGAAGAACGTGCAGGAGGCGAAGTTCCACAGCGTCCTTTTACCGATTGCTTCGCGCACGCTGACAAAATCCGCGCAAGCTGACGTCCGCTTTGAGCCGTTTTTCACGCACATTCTCGCGCATGAATTAATGCATGGGCTGGGACCTCACCAGATCAAAGTGCAGGCAAGAGACACAACACCGCGTGCAGAGTTGAAAGAACTTTATAGCGCCATCGAAGAAGCTAAAGCCGATGTTACCGGCTTGTACGCTCTGCAATACATGATGGACCATGCAACAGAGATGGGCCTGGGCAAATTAATTCCCGTCGGCGATGAAGGCGAGCGCCAGCTTTATACTACGTATTTGGCTTCTTCTTTCCGCACACTGCGCTTCGGTTTAAATGACGCTCATGGAAAAGGTATGGCCATCCAGTTCAATTTTTATTTGCAGAAAGGCGGTTTTGTGGATCACGGCGACGGTACCTTTAGTGTGGACGTTCCGAAGATGAAGGAAGCCGTCAAAGAACTGGATCACGATCTGCTGACTTTGGAAGCAGAAGGCAATTACGCCGGCGCGAAAAAACTGCAGGATGAGATGGGGAACATTCGGCCGCCGTTGCAAAAGGCGCTGGATCGTTTGCAGGAAATCCCCACGGACATTGAACCGATTTATGTGACTGCTGAGAGATTGACCGGAAGCAAGAACGACTAGCTTCCGTATTTGCCGGCGAGATATTTGCCAACTTCTGTTTCCAGCTCGCCGTAATCTGCATGGATGATCGCGCGCATGGAGGCTTCAGTAGAGCTACCCTCTCCAATTCTTTGTAGAATGCGCTGAAGATCGCTTACGCCGTACGTATCAATAATGTAGTCGGTCGCCGCCAGGGATTCTTCATATGCGACCGTGGCTTGCGGCCCATTCATACCCATAAAACTTCCTTCCATGGCGTTGAAAGGAATTTCCTTCTGCGCGGCAAACAATTTAGATAGTTGCGGCCCGTAGGTCAAAGACTTGGGCTCCATCGCCTGGGCGATGCCTTCATTCAACCAATGCGGGCAATGCCCGGCGGAAACGTAATTAATAAAGGAGTGGGTGAGCTCATGCTTAAGAACGTGCGCAAGATTTGGCGTGATGCTGTCGAGGCCGTTGACCGGAATGCGAAGCTTGCCATCGTTGATGGCGCCGCTCCATGAGGGAGCCTGGGTCACATCGAAAAAAGCCTGGTTGGTATAGAGAGTTACGGCAATGCTACTGCGTGGTGCGACGCCTAGATCGCGGACAAGATCGTCGTAATCGGATTCGAGAACGGAAATCAGCTGGTGGCGGAAAGCGTCCGAGGTCTGCTTTCCTTCATAACGAAGAGTAAAGTGGCTGCTTTCATTCTCTGAAAAATTGGATTCTACGGTAGCGTCCTTCTGCGCCTTTTCCAGATACTTCTCGATTGCCGCATCTGGCCGTAGCTCTAAAGACCGCTTCCAAGTGGCAACCGCATTCTGCACGCGGTTCGCCGCATATTGCGCATATCCCAAAATATCCAGAGTGTCGGGCGAATTCGGCGCAATGCGCACGGCGCGTTCCGCATAATTCAGCGCTTGTTCTGGTTCTCCGGTCTTGACCAGCAGGGCAGCATAATAATTAAGGATAGTTGGGTTTTCGGCGTCATAACGCAGGGCAGTGTCGAAATGCGTTCGCGCCTTGGGAAAGTCGCCATGCTCAAATTCGTGTTTGCCCGCGATGAAGTATCCAGCAGCGGCCGCATGCGGATCGCCCTGCTCTAATGAGGAAAGAGCGTCGACGTCCACTTTGCCGTCACGAATGATTTTGTCAGTCAGCTGAGAGGAATTGCTTAAATTGTCAGTGGGGCTGAACGATGGAATTTCCCGCGTTGCGGTGGAAGACGAACTTCCCCCGCCGTATTGCGGCGGTACGCCTCCCGCAACAATATGATCCACGGACGCTTTGGGAACGGCAAAAGTGTTTTCACCCACTTCGTATTCGACATGCGAGCCGTTTTCCCGGACCTGGTCGGCCCAGATCGTGCGCCCATTCTTCAGATAAATTACGTCAGCAAATAAAGAGCCCGGGAGCAGAAACACTCCTAGCAAGGCGCAAATCTGGAGGATAATGATTCTAATTCGCATCCAAGCGCATTCTAGCAATGCAACATCAACGGTCGCAGATGACAAAAGTAACGGGATTTTTTGGGCGAAGTCGTCCACTCCTTATATTATGTGTTGCTTTATGCGCGGGGGGCCTTCTTGCGGCGGACTCGCCTGCTGACCCGGCGGAGCAACATCCGGCGGCAGCCTTGTATCAGCGGCTGAGCAGCGTAGGCCTCGATAAACAACGCATCTTCCATATACGCGGCGCGTCGCTGGATCGCTCTTCGCTGCACTTCACGCTTGACGACGGAACCATCGCATTCACAGAAGACGTAGCGGGACACATTACAGGAGCGATTTTTGCCGGAGAAGGCGAAACGCTTCTGGTCCCGCCGAATCAAATGGAACGCGGTTCCATGGTTTTGTTTACGGGCGAGGCAATACTCGAAGAACAATTCGAAACCGCTTACTTTCGCTTCAACGACGATACCTTTACCGAATTGCGACCGTTCTTTCGCCCTGCCGAGAACGCTGACGACTTCTTTACGCGCTGGAATGAGACTGCGAAAGATTTATCGCAGACCGATGCGCTTCGTATTTTTATGAGCTTGAGCGAAGAATTACCAGTCGCATCAGGACCCTCGGCAAATTCGTCGGCGAACCCCTCTGTTGTGAAAGATGACCGGTATCTACATGCTCATCTGCAAGGTACGAAGCTTAGCGGTTTTGACATTTATTACGATTCGCGAGGGTCCGAGCAAATCTGGGCCGGGCAACTTCGCACCGTGAAGATGCAGAATTTTTACGATGTATGGACTTCATTTTCTCCGAAAGCAGCCGTGCAGAGTTCGGATGCGGTGAGCAGCACCACGGGCGAGTCAGGTCCGTCCAGCGCAATCAAAATTCTCAGTTATAAGATCCGCGCCGACGTGAAACCACCGACTGAATTGAGCGCGGAAGCAGACTTACAACTGCAAGTGTTGCATGGCGGTATGCGGACGGTGTTGTTCGAACTTTCGCGAGTGCTGCGAATTAAAGATGTGCAGTTGGACGGCCGTTCCGTCGAATTCATCCACAACCAATCACTGGAAGGAACACAGCTGGCGCGGCGTGGCAACGATGTAGTAGCCGTCGTATTTCCTGAGCCTGTGCAAACCGGGCAACAACTGCAATTACGATTTACCTACAGTGGCGAAGTAATTTCGCAGGCGGGCCCGGGATTGTTGTACGTCGGCGAGCGCGGCAATTGGTACCCGAACCTCGGAATGGGGATGTCTAACTTCGATCTGGAATTTCATTACCCGGCGAGTTGGACGTTGCTTGCGACAGGGAAACAAGTCGCGATAGATCCAGCGGGCAAAAAAGAAGAAGGCGATCCGCAAGAACAAGCTTCGCGTTGGGTTTCGCTCAAAGCCATTCCGTTTGCGGGGTTCAATCTCGGCAAATACGCGCGCGGCGCCGCGTCCGCGCATGACATCCCTATCGAAGCGTATGCGACCAACACAGTCGAAAAAACTTTCCCTAGAACGACACAACCGGTCTTTGCTTCTCCTGCGCCATTTTTTAATAAACGTTCGTTTGACCTAATCCCTTTAGAACTCAAACCCGTTCCGGCAAAGAATGTTCAGTACGTTGCCGAGAGCGCGGCCCGCGCTGTGGATTTCTTCTCCACGATTTACGGCCCGTATCCATTCAGCAGTTTGAAAATTACCCAGATGCCGGGCTATGCAAGCCAGGGCTGGCCGGGGATGATTTTTCTTTCCACGTACGCATTTCTGACCGACGAAGAAAAAGCCCAGATTCAATACACTCCGGTGGAGCGCACCATGATCGACATGACCGTCGCCCACGAGACTGCGCATCAGTGGTGGGGCGATCTTGTCAGTTGGAATAGCTATCGCGATCAATGGTTGCTGGAAGCGCTGGCGAATTACAGCTCCGCGCTTTTACTGAAGGAGCAAAATCCGGTGGAGTTTCATGCCGTGCTCGATAAATATCGCGATGATCTTTTAGTCAGGCAGGAGGATGGAGGTCCGTTGATGGACGCCGGCCCGGTGACTCTTGGCGTGCGATTGTCGTCCTCGAAATTTCCAGCAGGATATGAGGCCATCAGCTACGGCCGTGGAACGTGGCTATTTTATATGCTGCACAGCATGATCAAAGATGGCACGCAGTTGGGTGGAGCGCACCATGCTCCGGCGGATGATTTGTTTTTGCAAACGATGCACCGCATTCGGGATGAGTACGCGGACAAAACAATTTCTACGAGAGACCTGATCAAGGCATTCGAGATTGATTTACCGCCTTCGTTGCGGTACGAAGGGCGAAAATCATTAGACTGGTTTTATGACAGTTGGGTCAGCGGTACTTCGATTCCACGTTTCGAATTATCGAAAGTAAAATTCAGCGAGCTCAATGGAAAGACAGTCGTCACAGGAAGCATCTCTGAAAAAGAGGCTGCGGATAATCTCATCACGCCAGTGCCCGTATATGCTCTGCTGCCGCGAAAGGCTTTGATTGGCCAGGTTTTTGTAGATGAACATGAGGTGCAGTTCAAACTGACTGCACCAGCAGGAACCAGGAAGATTGTGCTGGATCCGGACCACACTCTGCTGACTAGGCCCGAATAACTTTTGTTTTGAATTGGGATAGTTTTCCCAATCTGGATTCGTGCCATGCACCGCTTACATTTATGCCTCGCCTAAACGATTGAAAGATCAGCGCGGTTATCCCAAAATCATCCGCCGATATTTGGAATAGCACATGCAATGAGGATTGCATGCATACGAATATCGAGTCCTCAGACTGCAAGTTCGCCAATGACACAATTCGTGGAAATCCAGTTCGCACCGGAGTTCTTATCGTGGAAGATGAAGAGTTCGTCCGCGAAGCGGCCACGGAGCTTTTGGAGGCCCATGGTTACAATATTTTCAAAGCGTCGAACTTTGCGGAGGCTCTCAGGATTTTCCGCGAGAATGGTTCGCAAATCCACTTATTGCTGACCGATGTAATCATTCCCGGTCAGAATGGATATGAGCTAGGGAAAGTTCTGCGGCAACTGTCGCAACAACTCAAGGTGCTGTACATCTCAGGCTATTCGCAGAAGGCTGTCGCAGAGAAGATCATGCTGGATTCGAATAGTTATTTTGTTGCGAAACCATTTTCGTCCGAGAAGCTGCTTACGGCCGTAAGAGCGGCTTTAGCGTTGCTGCACTCCTCTGAGCTTGCCTAAGACGACAATATCGACGCGGCGATTTTGCGCTCGTCCTTCCTTCGTATCGTTTACAGCAATCGGATGATATTGGGCATAGCCTGCGGCCGAGAGTAAAGCGGGTGAAAAACCGTATTGCATAATCAAGAGTCGGATGAGTTCGGTTGCGCGTGATGTGGACAATTCCCAATTAGAAGCAAAAACCGGATTGTGAATCGGCATATTGTCGGTGTGACCTTCAATGCGAATGCGATAGGAGTGTTCATTCAAGATTTTGGCGATGTGCGTAAAAGTAGACATGGAACCGGGACGCACTTGAGCGGAGCCGCTGTCGAAAAATGCTATTTCGCGCAAGCTGATAATTAATCCATCGGGCCCGGTCCGCAGTGCGATTTCATTGCGGGCAATTTCCGCGGACAACGTGCGCATGACTTCCTGGCGCAGGTCATCGAGGTTATCTTCCACGGCGCTGGTCTTCGCCAAAGTGCCTGGCGAAATAGGCGACAATCGCGGTTCGATGGACATTTCTGGGGCGGCCACAGGAACCGCGCTCATCTGTTTGAAAGCCACTTGAATGGCGCTAGCGAGTTGTCCGATCTTTCGACGATCTACCGGTAGTGGGTCAGTTTCCTTTTGCACAGGGGAAGGCGTAGCATGAGAATGCTAAAGCCGCTTCCCCTT
>DASXCC010000259.1:0-13518 GCA_036491415.1 Terriglobales bacterium
GACAAGTAGTGCGTTCTTGTTCATCCACACCTCCGCAGAAAACTGAACCTTTGAAATCGAAAAAACTCAAATCCCTCCGGCAGACACTTCTCCCAGCGATTCCAATAAAAAATTGAGAACCGTGAAAGCCGGTTTCGTTCAATACCCGACCGTATTCGGTATTCTTTGGTAAAACCCGCGCCTAAGGCTCCGCTTCCAACCGGGTCGCAGACAGCGCTTCTTCAAACCTTTTTCGTGCCAAAGTCTCACTTCAAAACGCACTAAAGTCCAATTCAAACTTTTTATCGCAGTAATAATGCCGGAAGCCGTGAAGCCCCCAGGCCGTTTCCAGGTAAATCTTTACGAGCCAGCCAGAAAATTGCATCCATTATGGGGCAGCCCGACCGATAGCCGTCCGCTCTCAAGCGGTATTTCTTTCTATGATTTGCCTCGGCAAATATCTCGGCTTTTAAAGTCAACTTGTCGGAAACGTGCGATCGGAAACGGGCGAAAGGAGGAGCGATTGGGAACAGGGAACCATCGCAGACTTTGTAAAGAATTATCTGTTTTTTCGGTGGATAAAAGATTGCATTCGAACGAGCGGACGTTCGAGTCCTAAATCACCGCAAGACAAGAAACTGCAAGACAAGATTGAAGATAGTCACGCTGCTAGAGATAATCTCGTCCGACCTATTCCTTCCATCCGGTCTCCACGATTTTGCCGCAGGTGGAACAGCGGCCTCCCTCGTAGGCCCGCTTGTGCTGGGCTGCCTTTGCCTCAGCCTCGGTCGGCTTGACGTCGCAGCCATAATTGCTGCCGGGCTTAAAGTTGTAGCCTTTCTGCGTCAGGTATGCATAAAAGTGATCGAGAATCGATTGGTCGACCAATACCCCACCGCTCGGCAGATATCGCACTGGACGCGTAGTCTGAAAGACGCCAGTGAGATAAGTGTCTATCCCCGCGCCTCCCGATGTCGAGCAGGAGATGAATGGTCCGCCCGCACTACCGGCGGCGGGAGTTTGCGCGTGGAGCGCTGGTGTGAATGCTGTCGCGGCTATGAAAAGTATGGAGAGGAGCAAGGGCACGAAGAATGCTGAAACTCTAGTTCGGCGCAAGGCATTCACCTCAAGAGCAAGGATCATACGCCCTCCCTGCTGCAGAGTAAACGATCCGCGACCGCCTGATGCCAGCTTGAAGATCGTCCACTCGGAAGATCGTCCAAAGGCCAATGTAAACTTCGTTGTTTATGCAATCGCTAAATGGTGAATTGCGAAGGCTTGTCTCGCGCAATCTTGGGTTCTGCGCTTTGTTCTGTTAAATTTCTTCACGGCGCAATCCCAATATTTTTCGACCAGATACGAGCTAGATACAAGTTGCGTGAGGGGATATCCAGGTGCAAATAGGAAGACAACAATTTTTCCGCATCATCCTGATAGCTACAGCGGTTTTATGGGCTGCGACCGTAAGTGCTCAGCAATCCCAGGTAGTTTTAGATCGCGGTGGCAGCACCATTGTTCTTGAGCCTTATGGCCCGAATATTGTCCGCGTTAGCATGAGCCTCCTGAAGCCGAAGGCACTTGCCAAACCCGGCTTCGGATTTATCGCCACTCCTTCCGCGGCTGGATGGACGCACGACCAGAATGATGATGGCGATACTTATCGCTCTTCGCGCATGGTCGTCACGGTGGGAGTGAATCATCCCGGAGTGCGGCTTCCGACCGAGTTGGATATCGCAAAATTCTTTAACGGTTCAGCGCCGCCAGTGCGCATAACTTTCAGCACTCCAGCGGGCAAGAAATTTCTGGAATTGAAAAATTGGTGGATGGATGTTCCCAGCTACAAGGACAATACCGCGCGTGTTTTAAACGACCGCCGGCCTACCGACGATGCTTTCTATCATCCCGGAGCAACGTTCGTTTCACCCGATGACGAGCACTACTATGGCCTCGGTCAAAATCAGGAAGGTTATCTCGATCATCGCGGCCATACCGTGGATTGCTGGCATGATTACTATGCCACTGCGGCCCCCAGCGTCTGTATTCCGTTTGTCGTGACCAATTATCACTACGGATTGCTGTGGGACAATCCTTCGCGCACCACCATTGCGCCGGGATTCAACGAGGAAACACGCTGGTCATCGCAGGTGGGAGATCGAGTTTCGTTTTTCGTAATCGCCGGAGACACGACCGACGAAATTTATTCCGGCTATCGCCTTCTGACCGGTGCGACTCCGATGTTGCCCAAAGCGGCATACGGATACATTCAATGCAAGCAGCGCTACTCTTCGCAGGAAGAAGTGCTCGCGGTAGCCAAAGGCTATCGTGAACGGCATCTGCCGCTCGACATCATCGTGGTGGATTGGTTTTATTACAGCAAGATGGGCGAGTTCGATTTCGTTCCCACGCTGTGGCCCGATCCTGCTGCGATGAACCGCCAGCTGAACGACATGGGCATTCAAACCATGATCAGCATTTGGCCGCGGTTCACCAAAGGCTCCCGCTATTACGATTTTCTGGCGGAGAAAGGCTGGTTCGAGCACAAGGCCGACGGCACTCCCATCGATGGATTGCCGTATGACCGGGCTGGCTCTGATATTGATACAACGAATCCCGACGCGGCGCGCTGGTACTGGGATTTGACCCGCGACAATATCCTGAGTAAAGGCTTCAGCTATCTTTGGGCCGATGAAACTGAACCTGATCTTCCACCATACGGGAATTATTTCTTTGCAGGCCCGGTACGGAGTATGCAAATATCTATCCGCTGGCGCATACCTCGGCTCTGTACGACGGCTACCGCCGCGACGTGAAAACTCGCGCCCTGGTCCTTTCACGCGACGCATTTACCGGCGTGCAACGCAATGGCGCCATGATGTGGTCGTCGGATATTTATCCCACATGGGACACGCTGAAGCGGCAGATTCCAACAGGCCTCGACTTCACAGCATCGGGATTTGCCTACTGGACGCAGGACATCGGCGGCTGGCAATATCTGCCCAAAGAGCATCATCCCGCGCATACTCCATTGCTCGATCCTTCAGACGCCCGCGAGAACGTTGGCGGGTACGACGATTATCCGGAGCTTTACACCCGCTGGTTTGAATACGCCAGCTTTCTGCCAATTTTTCGCGCACACGGTAGCCGCCGGTATAACGAAGTCTGGTCCTACGGCAAGCAAGCGGAACCGATTCTGGAAAAATATCTAAAGCTGCGTTATGAGCTGATGCCCTACATCTATTCGTTGGGCTATCGCACTTATCAATCTGGCGCGCCATACATGCGTGCGTTGTTTATGGACTTTCCCGATGATCCAAAAGTTGCGGACCTGCGGGATGAATATATGTTTGGCCCCGCATTCCTGGTCGCGCCTATCACCGATCAAGGTGCAACCAGTCGGTCAGTATATTTACCCGCTGGAACCGATTGGTACAACTATTGGACTAATCAACGCCTGCACGGCGGGCAAACTGTGCAAGTGGATGCACCCATCGATACCCTGCCTTTGTTCGTGCGTGCCGGATCGATTGTGCCTTTGGGAGAAGCGGTGGAAAATACGCGGCAGGTGCAAAAAATAGCCAAACTGCGTGTTTATCCTGGCTCTGACGCTGATTTCACCCTCTACCAGGATGACGGCATGACCTATGCATACGAAAAGGGCGATTTCACTCTTACTCGTCTGCACTGGGACAATACTGCTCAGCACCTTACACATCAAGGGCCGGCGGCGTGGACGAAACCGGATTCGGAAACCGTTGAAGTCGTTGAACAGGCGAGATAAAACTTCGGATCAGTTCTGGAAAACAGTTCGCCCGTGCGCGATGTCTCCGCGCTACTTACTGTAATTCCTCGACCTATGATCACTTTGCCGACGGCAAAACGAAAATATTCCATATACTAACTTGCGAGTTTCAGGAGCGTGCCACGATGCAGGTCTCGGACTCCCAGGGAGTCAAAACAAATTCCGCCCAGCCTCACAGCTTGTTTCCGGCGGGCCAGCTCCTGCCTTTTGTTTTGGTGACCGCTCTATTTTTTCTGTGGGGCATTCCCGCGAATCTGAATGACATTTTGATTCGCCAGTTCATGAAGTCGTTTGCCATCAACCGCATTCAGGCTGGATTGGTGCAGTCCGCATATTTCATGGGGTATTTTGTTCTTGCCATGCCGGCGGCGCTTATTATGCGCAAGGCCGGGTACAAGGCCGGGTTCGTTATCGGCCTGCTTCTTTTCAGTGCAGGATGTTTTCTCTTCTGGCCGGCCGCGCTCATCGGCCGATATGGATTTTTCCTCGGTGCTCTTTTTGTGATCGCCAGCGGCCTGGCGTTTCTGGAAACGGCTTCCAATCCTTTTATTGCGCAGTTGGGCGATCCCGCGACCTCAGAGCAGCGATTGAATTTCTCGCAGGCTTTCAATCCTTTGGGTTCGATTACTGCAGCTTTGATTGGAACAAAATTCATTTTTTCCGGGGTTGAAATGACTCCGCAGCAGATTGCGGCCAGCAAGGCGCAAGGACAATATGCGGCCTATCTGCACATGGAAACCATGCGTGTGATTACGCCTTATCTGGTGATTGCTGCGGTTTGCTTTATCTGGGCAATTATCATTCTGCGTACGAAATTTCCTGCGATTCAAGGCGAGCGCGAGCAACGGGCCAATGATCATAATTCCAATGACCACGGACGCTTCAGAGAACTCTTTCGCTATCGGCATTTTCTGCTCGCGGTTGTGGCGCAGTTTCTTTATGTGGGAGCGCAGGTAGGAACCTGGAGTTACTTCATACAGTATGTGCAGGAGTATGCGCACCAACCGGAAAAAATAGCGGGATATTTTCTCACAGGAACGTTAGGCGCCTTTTGCGTGGGAAGATTTGCTTCCGCCTACCTCATGCGCACCATTGATCCGAGCAAGTTGATGGGCATTTATAGCATCGCCAACATTGGACTGGTCGCGATCGGAATTTTGTTTCCCGGATGGATGGGTTTGTGGTGCGTCTTTTTCACCAGCTTCTTTATGTCCCTCATGTTTCCCACGATCTTTGCTCTTGGCCTCAAGGGGCTTGGTGTAAACACAAAAATTGGTGGATCATTGCTGGTGATGGCGATTGTCGGAGGTGCCGCTTTGACTCCAATGATGGGATGGATCGCCGATGCTTTCCACGGAACCGCATGGGCTTATGCTGTTCCGCTAGTGGCCTACATCTTTATTGCTTTCTATTCATTCCTGGGATCGAAGCAGCGCGTCGCCACCGCATGAAAATTGTGGCGGCATAGGGTTCCTACCTTCGCGCTCTTTTCTTTTTCTCGGCTTGCTGCGACACTGACCATGGCTGCATTCTCTGCCATTTCATCCTTAATTTATGGGCCGCATTCACGTTCTTTCAGACCAGGTTGCCAACAAAATCGCCGCCGGCGAGGTGGTGGAGCGCCCTGCGTCTGTAGTGAAGGAACTTCTTGAGAACGCACTGGATGCGGGTTCTACGCGCATCAAAATTCAGATCGAAGCAGGCGGCAAAAAACTCATTCAGATTACCGACAACGGCTGCGGCATGGTGCGCGACGACGCTCTGCTGGCCTTTGAGCGCCATGCGACTTCGAAAATCAAGAACGCGGAAGATCTGCTGAATATTGCAACGCTGGGGTTTCGCGGCGAGGCGCTGCCGTCCATTGCGTCGGTTTGCCGATTGCATTTGGAAACACGGGCCCCCGAAGAAAATTCCGGCACGATCGTTGAGATCAACGGCGGCAAGATGTTCAAGGTGGAAGAAGCCGGATTGCCTGCGGGAACTTCAATCACCATTCGCGACCTCTTCTTTAATATTCCGGCGCGCAAGAAATTTTTAAGGTCGGAATCAACAGAGCTTTCGCACATTGCTTCGCTGGTCACGCACTACGCCTTAGCGCATCCGGATAAGCATTTCGAATTGCATTCTTCCACCAACGCCATGCTGGTGGCGCCGCCCGTTGCTGGGCAGAGCGATCGCGTGTTCCAGGTGTTCGGCAGGGAAGTGCTCGATCAATTGATTCCGATCGCCGCAGTTCAGCCTTTAGAGCGGATTGGCCTGCCCCAGCCTCCGCCATGGCGGCGCGTGGAAAAGGATGAAGAAGATGAATCCGCTCCTTCTACACCGGGCGAACTACGTGTCCATGGATTTATTTCCAAGCCGGAAATTCAAAAGCTGAACCGCAACTCGATTTACGTTTTCGCAAATGGACGCCTGATTCGCGATCGTCTTGTGCAACATGCATTGACAGAGGCTTACCGCAATGTCATTCCTCCGACCGTATATCCAGTCGTACTTTTGTTTTTAGAGATGCCCAATGCGGAAGTGGATGTAAATGTACATCCCTCAAAAACAGAAGTGCGTTTCCGCCAGCAAACGGCGGTGCATGATTTTGTGCGGGATTCGGTCCGCGCCGCACTGATGAAAGCGCGTCCTATTCCGCAATTTGCCGCGGAAATCTATGCCCACCCGACGGCCGGTCCATCGCTCACTCCTGGCGCCTACGCCCCTGCTGTGGAGGCATCCGGAGGCAATGCGCAACCGGGACGATCTTTCAATTTGCAGCCGCCGGTTTTGCCGCCGGCCACAGAGCGCTTTCAGTTCGGCACCAATGGAATTGCAGTTGAGGCCAATGCGGCCCTGCCTGTCGCGAAGCTTCCGCAGGATATTGTTCCCGGAGACAACTGTGCTCCCGCGATTCCAGAAAACATTGGCGATGATCTTAATCCCAATGATCTTAATCCCAACGATCCTAATTTCAGCGATCTTGCGCCATCGATTGCCACCCTTAAACCGCTGGGGCAAATCCGCGAGTCGTTTATTCTCGCGGTGAATCACGATGGTTTGTGGATCATCGATCAGCACGTCGCGCATGAGCGTGTACTGTTTGAAAGGATCTTGAAGCAACGCGCGGCGCAAAAAGTGGAGAGCCAACATCTGCTCATGCCGTTGGTGCTCGAGCTCACTCCTGCGCAGCAAGCCGTATTTATGGAGATTTCCGATGAACTCCATCAAAATGGATTTGAAGCTGAGCCCTTCGGCGCGCGCAGCATCGCAGTGAAAGTAGCCCCAGCCGGGGTCGCGGCTGGAGAAGTGGAACGCATGCTCCACGAGTTGCTCGAACAGTTTGCTCGCGAAGACCAAAGCCTGAACCTCGAGAAAATCCGCACGCGCATCGCGGCTTCGATTGCCTGCCACGCGGCCATCAAGGTCAACATGCCGCTGGAGCAAAATAAAATGGAGTGGTTATTGGCGGAACTCTCGAAAACTGATTTTCCCATCGCTTGTCCCCACGGAAGACCCATTGTTCTGCGATACTCTTTAAAGGACATTCAAAAGGCGTTTAAGAGAATCTGAGCACTTAGCATTTGCAGTTCGCGCTTAGCTTTTGAGCGCGAGAGACAAGCTGGCTAACTGCTAATCGCGAATTGTTGATTTATGACTGACCTCGAACTGGAACAACTGCGGCGTGAGAAGTGGCGGCTCAATGGAAATCCCATCCGCACCTTCGAAGATGCGCGCGCGTTTATTGAGAACGTCGGGTTCTGTCTCGTGTATCCCATGCGGCCGGCGGTCCTTGCCCCCACATTGATTGGTGCGTGGATTGGCGCCGAAGAGCAGCTTCCTACGACCCGCCAGGCTTTTACCGATACGCGCGCCGAGGAAGCCCGCGAAATGATGATTCGCCTTCTCCGCGATCATTGCGTCTACGAAACTAATCCTTTCGACGAAAAGAATTCTTTCCTTTTGGCGGGTTCCATCTTCCCTTATTTTTATGCGCTGGTAGGGGATCGTAACCCGAAGCAGCCGCCCAAGCCGGGCGCACGGTCTTCTTACTCGGAATTAGCGTGTGACACTTACGAAGTGATTCGGCGCAGCGGCCCAATTTCCAAACAGCAACTTTTAGAGAAAATTGGGAAGGGAATTTCCACCGTGGCCCTCGATAAGTCTCTGATGGAGCTTTGGTCGAAGCTTCGCATCACGCGCGTGGATTATGAAGCATCCGAAGGCGCATCGTGGGATGTGCTGTATCGCTGGTCGCCAGATGCAGTGCGAGAGGGAATCAGCGTGTCTGTTGGAGAGGCGCTTTCTGCGCTGCTCACAAAATATCTGGATTGCGTATTCGCCGCCGATCAAGCAGAATTAGAAACACTCTTTGGCAATTTTGTTCCCCGTTCACGAATCAAAGAAGCCATCCACGCATTGCTGGCCGCCAGAGAGTTGGAATTTACCCGGGTTGGGCAACGTACGCTCATTCAAATCACGCAGCCAAAGCCTGCTGCTGCATCCCGTTCCGTACCCCAAAGCATCAAATCGTAAGTGCAAATTCGCGCAGTTTATTGAAGTTGTAAGATTTGCAAAGTCTCTCATTTCCACTAAGGCTTCTGGCTGCATGACGCAAAAGAAAGTCTCATCTGCCCGCATCATTGCCGTGGATTTTGCCCGCGTGCTGGCCATCTTATTTATGGTCCAGGGCCATACGCTGGATGTTTTGCTGCTTCCGGCTGTGCGACACGGATTTTTCTTCGACAAATGGTTGTTTCTCCGCGGCCTGACTGCGCCCATGTTTCTTACTTTGTCCGGCGCTTCTTTTGCGATTGCAACTTTAAGACGATGGGATTCTCATATTCATGCTTCGAGCGCATTCTGGAAACGCACCCGGCGTTTTTTGTTTTTCGTCGCTCTCGGATATGTGATGCACCTGCCCATGAAATCTTTCCATAACATCTCCTTTATGGATCGTGCGGGCTGGCAAAGCTGGTTGCAAGTGGATGTGTTGCAGTGTATCGGGATTAGTTTGTGTCTTCTTCAGTTATTGGTGCTGGTAGGAAAAACGCCTTCACGATTTGCAAAACTGGCCGTGGCAAGTGGGTTCCTGGCGATCCTCATCACGCCCTTCATGTGGAAATTCGAAGGATCGCATCTTCCGCTGTTCTTCTCTTCTTATCTGAATGGGAATACCGGTTCGTTATTTCCGCTGTTCCCCTGGATGGGATACATATTCTGCGGTGTCGGTTTGGGATATCTTTACCATCGCCAGCAGCAGAATGAAGTTTCTCCCGTATTGCCGGTCGTGCTGCTTGGATCGCTCGCCATAGCTGCGGGATCTATCTTCAACCACATTCCCATCACGATTTATACCAACACGGATTATTGGAAGACCAGCCCAAATTTATTTCTTTCCCGAACGGGATACGTATGCATAATCCTGGCCGGGCTGACCTATCTCACGCAGAAAATTTCTCTACCGCAGCGCGCGATTCAATCTGTAGCGCAAGAGTCGCTGACCATCTACATCATTCATATCTGCATTCTCTACGGTTCTTCGTGGAACCTTGGCCTTCGCCAGTTGATTGGACCGACCTTAAATTTCCTGCCGACGCTTGAATGGATCATGCTTCTGCTCATAACCATGACGCTGCTTGGCTTCATGTGGAACCGCTTCAAACACGCTCAGCCGGCGAAGACCTTCTGGCTGCAATCCGCTGCCGTTGTGTTGATCGCTTACTCACTTACCTAGCCCTTGTTATCGGCTCCATTTCGCGCTTTTGCCGTGTAAAATCAAAGTGCTCGGAATGATCCCTTCACCTGAACGCAAACTCATTATTGCCATTGACGGGCCCGCCGGGGCCGGGAAAAGCACTATTGCCTCCCGCCTCGCCCGCAAATTGGGCTATGTGAACCTGGAAAGTGGCGCGATGTATCGTGCGCTTGCGCTCAAAGCCATTGAAAACGACGTTTCCGTGGATGAAGAAGCGCCGCTCGTTCAATTGGCGCGAAATTCGCGAATAAAATTGGAACCTACTCTCGGCGGCAATCGGGTTCTGCTCGATGGGCGAGACGTAAGTCAGCGCGTGCGCGAAGGCGACGTCACCGAAGCCGCGTCGCGGGTTTCCGTTCACCCCAAAGTGCGTGAGTGGATGGTCGAGCATCAGCGCGAAATGGGCATAGGCGGCGGAGTGGTCATGGAAGGCCGTGACATTGGCACAAAAGTGTTTCCGGATGCGGATGTGAAGATCTTTCTGGATGCGGATCCTGTGATCCGCGAGCAAAGAAGACTGGCGCAGCAGAAAGCCAAAGGTGCCCTGGCCGAAGCGATTTCTGCCGACCTGCGTGAGCGCGACCGCCGTGATCGCACCCGGGCAGTTTCACCGCTGGCTCCGGCTGACGATGCAGTGAAACTCGACTCGACCAGCCTTTCCGAAGACGAAGTTTTGCAGAGAGTCCAGGATCTGGTTTCCGCAAAGCTGGCCATCCATAAAGCTGAGCCATAGTAGCTCGGCTATAGTAGAGCTCGGCCATAGGTAAAGCTTCCAGGTTTCGCTCCACTAAATCCCAACTTGGGAAGATCACAAAAAAATCTTCATTCGTCACAGACTGATTTGCACTGTCAGTGATATACAGATTCTCGTCTCCCGTTTTTGCTGGACTCACTTTGTTCTCGACACAAGGTGAGAGTGCATGTTGTTCGCTAAATTTCCTCGGCCATGGCGATTGCGTTGGAATATTGTCTGCACCGCAATCTTTATATCCACTTCTTTGCTCGCGCAGGATGCTTCCACTGGCGCGCTGCGCGGCACTGTCAGTGACATCAGCGAAGGTCGCATTCCGTTGGCGACGGTCGTATTTGTAAATCTCGCCAAGGGAATACGTTATTCACTTGTTACTGACGGGGAAGGAAGATTCAGCCTCAACTTATTACCGCCCGGGGATTATCAGGGACGCGCCACGGCTTTCGGAATGTCTCCGCAGGAAACCCCGCGATTACATGTCGATTTGGGCGCGTCTACTCAAGTGAGTTTCAAACTCTCTCCCGCCGGGGCAAAAGAAACCATTACCGTATCCAGCGCACCGCCTTTGATCGGAGCACAGGACAGCCCCGTTTCATCTGTAGTAACCGAACAGGAGATCGAATCACTCCCGCTCAGCGGCCATCGTTATTCGGACCTGGCATTACTCAATTCTGACGTAACGCAGGACCCGCGAGGTCTTACGTCAAGCACAAATGGCGATCTTGCCTTTGGCGGCATCCGCGGATTTCAGTCGAGCTACCTGGTCGATGGCAACGACAACAATAACGCTTTCTTTGCCCAACCCCGTGGCCGATATCGCGAGCCCGATCAGTTTTCAAATGAGGTGGTGCAGGAGTTTCGCGTCTCTTCCAACACCTACTCCGCGGAACTCGGCCGATCCGGCGGGGCAGTGGTAAATGTCGTGACGAAATCCGGCTCCAACCGTTTTCACGGCACGGCTTTCGAGAATTTCCGCAGCAGCATCTTCAACGCGCAGCAGCCTTTCGTTAATTCCAAACCTAAAGGGCAGCAGGAACAATTCGGTGTGACACTCGGTGGCCCGCTTAAGAAAAACCGCGCCTTCTTTTTTGCCGGATATGACCAGCATATTTTCCGTGCCCCCACCGTTGTGGAATTCGATGACGGGAGCTCAGCCATTACACCGCGCGCCGCGACCGGCCCCGTTACGCCCGGAGATTTTGAGCAGAGCGATGAATCGCTGGTGACTGCGGCGGCCTCGCAACTATCCCAGCAGGCAGGAACCTTTCAGGCCAAACTCCTCGGAGCTACAGCCTTCGCGAAACTTGATTTCTCTTTATCGCCGCGGGAACAGTTGAGCCTGCGTTTGAATGCGTCGAAATATTATGGGCGGAACAATGTCTTCGTCGACCCTTCCAGTCCGCTGACCACGTACGGGATCTCCGATAATGGCAGTGAACAGGTCAACACCGAAACCGTATCGCTGGCGCTGACCAGCGCAATTTCTTCGCGTCTCGTAAGTCATCTACGAGCGCAGCTATCGCAAGACTTGCAGCAGTCGAGCAGCAACACCAACGATCCGCTTACCAAGATCTACAGCATCATTGACGGCATCGGACGGTCTTCGATTCTTCCTCGCGCGGAACGCGAGCATCGCCTGCATGTGGCGGAAACTCTCGGCTGGAACAAAGGGCGCAACTCCTGGAAGTTCGGCGGCGACGCCTTGCTCACCTGGATTTATGACTTCTTCCCATCGAACTTCGGCGGCGAATATATTTTCGACCCTATCAAGGTCAATCCGTTTACTTTCGCGCCGCAAATTGGAGGGCTGTACCTGACTCCATTACGGGCCTACGCTCATGATGTCCCGCATTACTATCTACAAAGTTTTGGCTCGGCCGTTACCCATCCTGACACAAATGAATATGCCGCCTTCATTCAGGATGCGATTCGCGTAACCGATCACTTCGCTCTCAGTTTAGGCGCTCGTTACGATCTGCAAACGTTCAGCAAAAAAGGATTGTTGACCAATCCTCTGTGGCCGGACTCTGGCAAGGTTCCGTTTGAGCCCTTTAACTTTGCGCCCCGCGTGGGCTTCGCGTATTCGGTCGGGAAAGATAAGCCATTCATCTTACGAGCTGGATATGGATTGTTCTACACACGCATCCCGCAGATTTACACTTCTGCCGTTGCGTCGGAAAATGGCTTTTCCCGCAGCCAGATATTTCTGAACAATACCAACATCCTGGCACGCGAGGTCTATCCGCAATATCCGAATCCATTGGTAAGCTGCGCGCCAATGGCGAGTTCGTGCAGTCTTCCGCCGGATCTCGCGCAGTTTGCGGAGAGCGATATTTCATCATTTTCCTCGAACTTCCGCACACCTGCCGTGCATCAGGCAAGCCTCAGCATGGAGAAGCAACTGAGCGAACGCCTTTCCGGAAGCATTTCTTATACCTATGTGCACGGTCAGGATTTGATCCGAGCGCTCGACGCCAACCTGCCACCGCCGCTGAATGTCACTTATCCCGTTTACGATCCGTCGGGAATCAATTTGATTGGCTATGACGGTGTCGCTTCATTCTCTACCTGGCAAATGACGCGCAGCGCGACGTGTCCATTTCCCCCTTGCATCAATCCGATTGCGCGCCCCACCCCGCAACTCGGGACCGTGGATGTTTTCGAGAGCGCAGCCTCCAGCGTTTATCACGGCATGACGATTTCACTGCGCCGCCGCATGGCGAATGGTTTGTACTTCCGCCTCGGATACACGTGGGCGCACGCAGAAGATGACGGACAAGACGCGCTCGTCGCTGGTAGTCCTTCTCTTGTCCAAAACTCTTACGCGCCTAATTTTGAAAAAGGTCCGAGCGCCACCGATCAGCGGCACCGGCTGGTGTTCTCATGGGTGCTGACTCCGCGCCCGTTCGATCACGGCCAACCTGTCCTCAGCAAGTTGTTCAACGATTGGAAACTGTCTGGGGTGATGAACTACGGCAGTGGCCGGCCGGTTAATCCAGAAGTCATCGGTGATCCCAATCAAGACGACAACAGTAACAACGACCGCCTACCGGGGGCCAGTCGCAACTCCTTTGTTGGCCCTGCTTACACAAGTGTGGACATGCGGCTCGGAAAACAAATCCTGTCGCTGCCGCGCCTCAAACTCACCTTGATGGTGAATGCTTTTAACCTGATGAACCACGAAAATCCGAAAATACTTTCTGTCCAGAACGGATTCCAAACCGCAGCCGCTTCGTTCGTTCTCACGGA